>JBBROG010000013.1:0-59409 GCA_038229635.1 Gemmatales bacterium | reverse complement strand
TGGCAATGATTCATGTGATCTTGCAGCGGAAGCTGCATTTGAATAGTCCCTCATCGAATCAACAGACGACGGGAGAGGCCGCCTGATCGCCACACGGAAAACCCAGGAAATCCCGGAAAAACGTTTCCGGACTGCTTCTTAAGTCTTTGAGGGTTATCGCATAAATGGGAATAATGTCGTCGTATGACCTCGGGCGTGTTGCCCATAATGGCGGCTAGGTCTTCGATGCCGCCGCCCGCCTCCAGGTAGGCGGTGTGGGCCTCGTGGCGGTAGCTGTAGGGGCTGAACGCCGCGGGCAGTCCCGTCTTCTTCCGTAAGCGCCGCACCCGCTTGTGAACCGTGTCGTCCGTCCACCTCCCCGCCGGGTGTCCCTTGCGGGCGTTGGTGCGGAACAGCGGCCCTTCCGGGTACTTCGCGACCAGCCCCTTCACCACCCCCAGCGCCTCGCCGCTCAGGAAGATGATCCGGTCCTTGTCCTTGTTGCTGGTCTTGTGCGACACTTCCCCCTCTTCCAGGTGCGCCCGGCCGCGGTAGACGACGGCTCCCAGGCTGGCGTCGAAGTGCCTGGCCTCGGCGTTGAACAGCTCCGACGGGCGACAGCCGGTCGCCTCCAGTACGACCAGCAGCTGGCGGAAGTCCGACTTCGAGCCCCCGAGCGCTCGGCGGTGCATTTCCGCCGTGACACGGCACTCGCCGCCCCGGCTTCGGCCGGCGGGCGACTCCAGCCCTTTGACCGGGTTCGCGGGGATCAGCTCGCGCTTGACCGCCCAGTTGAGGCAGGCGTGTTGGCAGGAGATGAAGTTGCGGACGCCGCCGCTGCGCCACCGGACCGACCTGGTGGGGCAGTGCTTGTGCGGCCGCGGCTCCTTCATGTGGGCGATGTACGCCTCGACGTAAGGCTTCTTCAGGTCGCCGACGCGCATCCCGGCGGTCTTGCCGTGGGCGAGGAAGGGCAGCAGGAAGTCCTGGCGGCTTTTGAGCGTCTTGGGCTTCTTGGTCTCGGCGACGTGGCGGAGGTACAGCTCGAAGACGACGCGGGCCGTGTTCTGGTCGCCCGCCGCGGGGGCGTGGGCGAGTTCCATCAGCCTCCTGAAGGCGCCGAGGGCTTCGAGGAAGGTGGGGCCGGCCGGGCCGTCGTCCGGACCCGTGGCCAGCCGGTGCTTCTTCCCCCGATACTCGGTGAAGTACCCGCCCTTGCTCTCGTAGTACCGGATGCTGCTCTTGCACCCCGCATGGCGAAACTCCGGAACGGACAGAAGCAACGGAAGGGAACGCCTCACTCCCTCCCCATTTTATTTCCGTTCCAGGCCAGTTTTCCCATTCCCGCGCAGTCAGCCGTCCGCCTTGGGCCGGCCGGTGTCGCGGCGTCCGCGGGGCGCCGACTCCTGCAAGAAGCGCTGGGCGGCCTCCAGCATGGAAGTCGCTTCCCGTAGTGTAGTTACGCCGCGCGACTCGCCGCGCAGCATGCTCGCCAACTCCTCCAGGCGTTCCCCGCCCTCCAGCAGTTGGACCGTGGTGGTTGTGCGTCCGCCGTGTCGTGTTTTACGGATGGCCCAGTGGTGGCGGGCGTAGCTGGCCACCTGCGGCAGGTGCGTCACGCAGATCACCTGGTGCGTCTTGCCCAGCGCCGCCAGCTTTTGACCCAGCACGTCGCCCATACGCCCGCCGACGTTGGCGTCGATCTCGTCGAAGATCAGCGTCCCGAGGTGGTCGTGCTCGGCCAGCACCGTTTTGAGGGCGAGCATGGTGCGCGACATCTCGCCGCCCGACGCCACCTTGCGCAACGGCCGCGCCGGCTCGCCCTTGTTCGCCGCCAACGTCAACTCCAGCGCGTCGGCGCCCCACGGCGGCACCTCGGCGGCGAACGGGTCGTCGCCCAGCGGGATGGGTTCGAGAGCGGCGTCCAGCTGCGCCTCGGCCATGCCTAACTCGGCGAGCTGCTTCCGCGTCTCCGAGGCGAGTCGCTTGGCCACGCGCTGCCGCCCCTTGCTCAGTTCCGCCGCCACTTGCTTGAGACGCCCGAACAGGTCCGTTAACTCGTCATTCAGGCCGGCGAGGTCGTCTTCCTGCCGTTGCAGAGCCTTTTCCTGGTCGTCTAACTCCGCGCGGTAGGCGATCAACGCGTCGGCGGGCCGGCCGTACTTCGTCTCCAGGCGGCGCAGGTCGCCGATGCGCTTCTCGACCTCGTCGTGGCGCTCCGGGTCGGCCTCCCAGCGGCCGTCGAGGTCGCGCAGCGTCTGCGCCAGGTCCTGCACCTCGGCGACGAGCCCCTTAAAGCGGTCGGCGACGTCCTTCAGGACAGGGTCGAGTTCGGCCCAGCCGCCGGCCTCGCGCTCCAGCTTGCCGAGCCGCTCGACGACGGAGCCTTCCTCGTCGTAGAGCCGGGCGCAGCCGTCGGCGACGAAGGCTTGCAGGCTCTGGGCGTGGACCAGGCGCTCGCGCTCGCGCGCCAACTCGGCCAGCTCGCCGGGGCGCAGGCCGGCGCCGTCCAACTCGTCGCGCTCGAAGCGCACCAGGGACAACTCGCGCTGCCGCTGGCGCTGCTGAGACGTCAGCGCTTCGTGGCGGCGGCGCAGGGCGCGGACTTCCTCGGCCAGGTCGGCGTACTTCTGCCGCTGCGGTTCGAGGCGGCCGTAGGCGTCGAGAAGTTGGAGTTGATAGGACGGCTGCAACAGCGAGTGGCTCTCGCGCTGCCCGTGGATGTCGACGAGGACGCTGCCGAGCTGGCGCAGGGTGCTGACGGCGACGGGCTGGTCGTTGACGTAGGCGTAGCTGCGGCCGGCGCGGCTGAGGCGGCGCGTCAGGATGATCTCCTCGTCCGCGAACGTCGTCTCCAGCAGGCGCTCGACTTCCTGGCGCAATTCGGGGCGGCTCAACTCGAAGCGGCCGGTGATGCGCAACTCGTCGGCGCCGGCGCGCAGCAGTTCCGCCGACCCGCGCTCGCCGAGCAGCAGGCCGAGGGCTTCCAGGAGGAGCGTCTTGCCGGCGCCGGTCTGCCCGGTCCAGGCGCAGAAGCCGGGGCGCAGCTCGACGCGCACGTCCTCGATCAGGGCCAGGTTTTGGACGAATAGCTCGCGCAGCATAGGCGAAGTTATGTGAGAAATTCACCAGCCCGAAGCGCGAGCGAGGGCGGATCTTCCCTCGCTCGCGCTTCGGGCTGGTAAAGGCCCGCGGAGAGGCAAATCACTTCTTCCCGTTCTTTTGCCACCACGCCTTCCAGGCGGCGACCGCCTTGGCCGTCTCGGCGGGCGTCGGGTCCTCGCCGGGGCCGAAGTCCTGCTTGGTCAATTCCTTCAGGGCGGCGTGAGACGCACGGACGACGGTCGACTCGGGGTCCTGCAACAGGTCGATCATCTTGCCGACGTTCGTCGTGTCTTCCTTCATGGCGCAGGCGAGGGCGGCGGCGCGGCGCACTTCCAGGTCTTCGTCTTCCATCTTGTCGCCCAGCGTGATCGCTTTCAGGCCCGACAGCCGCTCGGCCAGCGCTTCGCGCGCCTTCTTCTTGATGGGTCCGTTCAGCCGGTGAATGGCCGCCGCGAGGGCGTCGGTGTACGCCGCCCCTTTGCCGTCGCGCAACTTCGCGAGGGCGTCGTCTTGTCTGGCGCCGCTGCCGTCGAGGAGTTGGCTCACGAGCCGTCCGGCCGGCGTCTCCGGCTGGGGTAGGGGCGGCATCGCCTTCGCCGCCTTCGCCGTGGCGGCCGACGCCGCGTCCTTCTTCAGCGCGGCGCCGCCCACGTCGCCGGCGGCGAGGATGCGCTTGCCGGGGTCCTTGATTTTCCCCTTGAGGGAGCGCGTCAGGTCGCCGAGGAGATTGACGCGCTTGAGGAAGAGCATGGCGAAGGCGGAATCGCAGCAGCCTTCGCTGTACTCCCCGTTGGTCCAGCCGCCCGAGCCGTCCTGGTTCGCCAGCAGGATCTCGCAGCCCCAGCCGTACCAGTCCTTGTTGCCGATCGTGTCCAGGTCGAAGGCGACGGCGACGCGCTCCAGCGACCAGAGGAAGTAGTAGGCGCGGCCCACCCGGCTGTTGTTCCCGATCGTGGGGACTTCGCCGCCGGGGTTGCCAACGCAGGCGCCGAGGGCGCGGAGGCCCAGCTTGACGTTCACATCCTTATCGGGATCCTTCGGCGCGCCGCCCCCGCCCGCCGGACCGGGGCGCGTCGAGCCGCCGGCCTTCGGGTCGGTGCGCAGCGTCGTCTCGTTCCAGGCGCCGTAGGCGAGCCCCAGCCCGAGCAGGCCGGCGCAGGTCATCGGGCCGTTGGAGCCGATGCCCCGGTTGCCGAGAGGCAGACTGCCGGCGACCAACCCGTCGGGCTTGGCGCCCTGGGGGTTGGGACCGTCGCCGCCGACCAGCGGCCCCATCCCCGGCCCGAACCCCTCGCCCATCGACACCATGTAGCCCCAGCCGCCGTCGGCGCGGTTTTGCGACCGGCGAAAGCGGGCCTCCGTTTCGAGCAACGCCTGGTCGACCGGCAGGCCGTGGCGCCGCGCCACCCATAGGGCGAGGATGGCGAACTGCGTGTTGGAGTTGTCGCCGGCGCGGATTTCCTGGGCGGCGAAGGCCGCGCGCCGGGCGGGCAGCCGCTTCAGTTGGTCCTGAATCTCCGGCGCCAGGTCTTTGACCTCCCGTTTCTCCGTTTCTCCGGGCTTCCGCCGCTCCGTGCCGGCGCCGGACGCCGTCGCCGTTGTCAGGCGCCTCACCTCGGCCTCGCCCACCGGCGGCGTCGCGTAGTTCCAGCCGCCGTAGGCCGTCTGCGCCTCCAGCAGGCGCGTCGTCAGCGCCTCGATCAGGGCGACGTCGCCCGGCTCGCCGAGCCGGTCGAGGAACAGGATGGCGAGGGAAATCGAGTAGACGTGCGTGCCGCCGACCATGTCCTTGCGGACCGCCTTGGCGGCCTTCTGGACCGCCGGGTCGTCGGCCGGCACGCCGCACTCGAGCAACGTCAGCGCGCACAGCGAGGTGGCGCCGTTGTAGGTGTGCGCCCAGGTGCCGTTCTCGAGCTGCTGCGACTTCAGGTAGCGCACGCCGCGCTCGAGGGCCTGGTTGATCGTTTCCTTGTCCTGCGCCGGCGCCGGCAGCGCCAGCAGCGCCGCGCCAAGGCCGACCGCGACGAGCCACGACAGACGTTTCACGGGATCGCCTCCGCACGGGCCGAGCGACTGGTCCTTACCCCACTAACATATCCCGTTCGCGGCGTCGCGTGCCACACGATTTTGTCGCCGAGGCGAACCGACCCGCGCCCGCGCTGTCCTTGTTCGCGTCGCCGTCCGGTGCTACAGAAAGAGAGACCCCTGCCCCGGCCCGCCGTTTTGCGAAACGGCAGGCCGAAGTCTTCGACCCAAGGAGCTTCATGTCCTCCGTCACCCCGCGCGGCCCGGCCCCGGTCGTCTTCTCCCGGAGAGCGCTGCGCACCGCCGACCAGCCGGTCGGCTACTTCATGCGCCAGGCCGTCGAGAATCCTCACCTCATCAGCCTGGCCGCCGGGCTCGTCGACCCGGTTTCGCTGCCCGCCGCCGAGGTCGCCGAGGCCGTCACCGCTCTCCTCGCCCGCCCGGAGACGGCCCGTGCCGCCCTCCAGTACGGCACCACCGCCGGCTACGCCCCGCTGCGCGAAAAGCTCCTCGATCGCACCCTCGCCCTCGACGGCGTCACCGCCGCCGACGTCTCCCTGCGGCCCGACGACGTCGTCGTCACCACCGGCTCGCAGCAGCTCCTCGAACTCCTGGGCGAACTGCTGATCGAGCCGGGCGACATCGTCCTGACGGAGGCGCCGTCGTACTACGTCTATCAGGGGGCGCTCGACAGCCTCGGCGCCCGCACCCTCGGCGTGCCGGTCGACGAGCACGGCCTGAACGTCGACGCCCTGGAGGAGTTGCTCGCCCGCCTCGACCGCTCCGGCGAACTCGACCGCGTGCGCCTCATCTACGTCGTCGACTACTTCCAGAACCCGACCGGCCTGACGCTGTCGCTGCCGCGCCGCCAGCGCCTGCTCGAACTGGCGCGGCAGTACAGCAAGCGCCAGCGCATCCTCATCCTGGAGGACGCCGCCTACCGCGAACTGCGCTACGAGGGGCCGGATCTGCCGAGTATCAAGAGCTTCGACGAAGACAATGCCCACGTCGCCCTGGCGATGACCTTCTCCAAGCCGTGCGCGCCGGGGCTGAAGACCGGCTACGGCCTGCTGCCGCGCGACCTGGCGGCGCCGCTGCTGCGCATGAAGGGCAATCACGACTTCGGCTCGAACAACTTCACGCAGCACCTGCTCGACCTGTTGCTGGCGACGGGCGTCTACGACCGCCACGTCGGCGAGTTGTGCCGCGTCTACCGCGCGAAGCGCGACGTGATGCTGGCGGCGTTGGCGGACGAGTTCCGCGACTGGCCGGAGGTGCGCTGGACGCACCCCGACGGCGGGCTGTTCGTGTGGCTGACGTTCCCGCCGGGGGTCGAGACCGGCCTGGAAAGCCGGCTGATGAAGGCGGCGCTGCGCGAGGGCGTGCTGTATGTGCCGGGAGAGTTCTGTTACGTCGATGGCGCCGACGGGCCGGCGCCGACGAACGAGGCACGCCTCAGCTTCGGCGTGGCGACGCCGGCTCAGCTGCGCGAGGCCGTGGGTCGTCTCGCCCGCGCCGCGGCCGAGGTCCACGCCGGGCGAGCCGTACCCGTCTGAGCGCCTGCCGCTTGCGGCTTCGCGTTCGCCTTCTCAGAGTCAGTTCGATTAGCACCCCTCTCCCCTTTGGGGAGAGGGGCCGGGGGGTGAGGGGTTTTTCTGGAGCGAAAAGGCACCCCACACCCCAACCCCAAACCCCTGAGTAAAGGGGAGAGGGGCGTACGGTACAGACTCACACACGCGGTCCAAGGCGACCACGACGCAGGTCACGTTGTCGCGCGAGCCGCGCGCGAGGGCCGTCTCCACGAGATGGTCGGCCCAGGCTTGCGGCTGAGGAAACTGCTTCGGACCCGTGCGCAGGTCGTCCTCGCCGACGTGGTTCGTCAGGCCGTCGCTCGCCAGCAGCAGGCGGTCGTCCGCCTGGGGCGTGAACGGACGCACTTCGGCCCCCTCGTTCATCTCGGCGCAGCCGAGGAAGCGGTAGAGGACGTGTTGCCAGGGGCTGGTGCGGGCCTGTTCGGCGGTCAGGGTGCCGTTCAGCACCAGCGCCTCGGCGACGGAATGGTCGACGGTGAGTTGCTCGACGCGGTCGCCGCGGATAAGGTAGGCGCGGCTGTCGCCGAGGCCGGCGACGTAGAAGCGGTCGGCGTCCTGCACCGCGAGGACGGCGGTCGTGCCCATGCGCCGGCCCATCGGCTGGTCGCGGCCGGCGAGGACAATCGCCTCGTTCGCCTCGGCCAGCGCCTTCTGCACGGTACGACTCGGATCCTCGCGGCGGGCGAGGCCGTCCTGGAGGGCGCGCGGGATGATCTCCGCCGCCAGGCCGCTGGCCCGCTCGCCGAATTCCTGGCCGCCCATGCCGTCGGCGACGAGGTAGATGCGGTGTTGGTCGTCGACGACGAACCGGTCCTCGTTGTTCTGCCGGACCCCCTGGTCGGAGCGGCTGCCGACGCGGACGACGAAATCAGCCATGTGCGTGCTCCTGTCACGGAGGCGAAGCCCTGAGCGGCGGCCGAGGAGAGGGGGCGCCACGCCTCCGCGTTCATTCTACCTCCGGTTGCTCGAAGGGGCCAAGAGGCCAGGCACGCGCTTTGCCGATTTTCCGCCACCCTGCTCCCCTTCACGACTACCTCTCGTCGCGCCGGGCGGGTGGGAAACGCCGGAGGTCGCGACCATGCCGTTTCTGCCCGACGTGACGCGCCGCCGCCTCCGGCCCGAGGTCATGGACCAACCCGACCTCGACGCCCAAGCCCACCGCGCCGCCCTCGACGGGTTGGCCCGCGTCAACCTCCTCAGCCGCAGTGCCGACCTCCTCTGGCCGTCGCTCGCCGCCCTCGCCCGAGAAGGCGGCCCGTTGCGCGTCCTCGACGTCGCCACGGGCGGCGGCGACGTGCCCGTTCGCCTGTGGCACATGGCCCGCCGCGCCGGCCTGCCCATGACCTTTGACGCCTGCGACCGCAGTGAGGTTGCTCTCGACCACGCGGCCCGTCACGCCGCCGCCCGCGGGGCCGACGTCCGCTTCTTCCGCGCCGACGCCCTCGGCGCCGCCCTGCCGAAGGGGTACGACGTCGTCATGTGTTCCTTGTTCCTGCATCATCTCCCGGAGAGCGACGCCGTGACGTTCCTGTCGCGCATGAAAGAAGCGGCCGCGCGGCTGGTACTCGTCAACGACCTCGAACGCGGCCGGCTCGGGCTGCTGTTGGCGCTCGTCGGCACGTGGTTGCTGTCGCGCTCGCCGGTGGTCCACGTCGACGGGCCGCGCTCCGTCGAGGGAGCGTTCACCGTCGCCGAGGTGAACGAGATGGCCGAACGGGCCGGGTTGCACAGGGCGACGGTGGTGCGGCGCTGGCCGTGCCGTTACCTGATGACCTGGAGACGGCCATGATCCCGCCCACAA
This sequence comes from Gemmatales bacterium, assembly GCA_038229635.1. Lineage (GTDB taxonomy): Bacteria > Planctomycetota > Planctomycetia > Gemmatales > Gemmataceae > DATFNV01. Next base: position 50,907 of record JBBROG010000013.1, on the reverse strand, counting down.
TCGACGTCGCGGGAGCCGGCCGGCGGACGTGGGACGTCGTCGTCGTCGGGGCGGGTCCGGCGGGGGCGCTGGCGGCGCGGGAGACGGCGCGGCGGGGCCTGAAGGTGTTGTTGATCGATCGGGCGACATTTCCGCGCGGCAAAGTGTGCGGCTGCTGCCTCGGCGGGCGGGCGCTGGCGACGCTTGACGCTGTCGGACTCGGCGACTTGCCGCGGCGCCAGGGAGCCGTGCCTCTGAGGGAGATAGTGCTGGCGGCGCGGGGGTGTCGGGCGCGCCTCGAACTGCCTTCGAGCGTCGCCCTGTCGCGCGAAGCCTTCGACGCCGCCCTCGTCGTCGCCGCCGTGGAGAGCGGGGCGGACTTCCTGCCGGGGACGGCGGCGCGTCTGGGGCCGGTCGATGCCGAGGCGCGGCACGTCGTACTCGGTACGACGGACTCCGTACTCACGCGGCTCGTCTTGGCGGCGGACGGGCTGGGCGGGCGATTCCTCGCGGAAGGCGCCGGCGAAATCGCGGAGGGTTCGCGGATCGGCGCCGGCGTCGTTGTTCCGTCGGCGCCGCATGCCTACACGCCGGGGTCGGTTTTCATGGCCTGCTCCGCGCCCGGCTACGTCGGCCTCGTGCGTTTAGAGGATGGGCGCCTCGACGTGGCGGCGGCGCTCGACCGCGCGGCGGTGCGGCGCGCCGGCGGGCCGGGGGCCCTGGCCGAAGCGATTCTCGACGAGGCGGGGTTGCCACCGCTCGCCGGACTGGCAAGCCTGCCCTGGCGCGGGACGCCGGCGCTGACGCGGCACCCGAAGCGGCGGGCCGCTGAGCGCGTGCTGGCGCTGGGCGACGCGGCCGGCTACGTCGAGCCGTTCACCGGCGAAGGCATGACCTGGGCGCTGGCGGCGGCTGTCGCCGCGGCTCCCCTCGCGGGGCGGGCGGCGCGGCGCTGGGAGCCGAGCCTGGCCCGCGCGTGGGAGGCCGCCTACCGCCGCACGGTGACGGAACGCCAGCACGTCTGCCGGGCGGCGGCACGTCTCTTGCGTCATCCGCGACTCGTCCGGGCGACTATCTATATCCTGGGGCGTATGCCCGGCCTGGCCGCCCCCGTCCTGCACGCCTTGAACGAAACCACCTCCCCTCTCCCCACGGGGAAGAGGAGAGAGATAAGGGGACTCTCATGAGCCTCGCCATCCTCGGCCTGGGCACCGCTCTTCCCGTGACACGCATCTCCCAGGCCGAGGCGATGGCCATCGCCCGCGCGGTCTGCTGCCGCACCGAGGAGCAGGCGACCTGGCTCCCCGCTCTGTACACTCACAGCGGCATCGACACGCGCCACGTCTCTTTCGACCGCGCCGTCATCGACGACATCGTGCGGGGCACCACGGATACCGGATCGGTTTTTCTGCCGAAGGGAGACGGCGACCGTGGACCGACGAGCGGCGAGCGCCAGCGCCACTACGCCGAACACGCCGGCCCCCTGGCAGTGCGAGCCGCGCGACAAGCGCTGGCGCAATCGGGCCTGGCGGCGGGCGCCATCACGCACCTGGTGACGGTGTCCTGCACCGGCTTTCGCGCGCCGGGCGTGGACGTCGAACTCGTCAAGCGGTTGGAACTGCCGGCGACGGTGCAACGGACGCACCTCGGCTTCATGGGGTGTCACGGGGCGCTGAACGGGCTGCGCGTGGCGCGGGCCTACGCCGAGGCGGACCCGGCGGCGCGGGTGTTGGTCTGCGCCGTCGAGCTGTGCGTCCCGCACTACCACTACGGCTGGGACCCGCAGCGCATGGTCGCCAACGCCCTGTTCGCGGACGGGGCGGCGGCCGTCGTCGGCGGGCCGGGGGAGGCGGCGCCCGAGGCGTGGCGCGTGACGAGCAACGGGGCGTGCCTCTTCCCCGACTGCGAGGACGCCATGACGTGGACCATCGGCGACCACAACTTCGAGATGACGCTGTCGAAGCGCGTCCCCGGCCTGATCGCTGGCGGGCTGCGGCCCTGGATCGAAGCGTGGTTGGAGGAGAATGACTTGCGCCTGGGGGACGTGGCGTCGTGGGCGATTCATCCGGGCGGGCCGCGCATCCTGACGGCGGTGGAGGAGGCTCTTTCGCTCGGCGCGGCGGAGACGGCGGCGTCGCGCGCGGTGTTCGCGGAGTGCGGCAACATGTCGTCGCCGACGGTGCTGTTCATTCTTGACAGGCTGCGCGGCCCGCGGGCGCCGCGGCCGTGCGTGGCCCTCGGCTTCGGCCCCGGCCTGGCGGCGGAGGCGGCGCTGCTGCGGTGACGCGCGGGCGACAATTCTTAAGCGGCGCCGCCGCCGCAGCCGATAACATCGCTGTCGGGCACGCGAGAAAGGCCCCTTAGCCAAGCGGCTAAGGCAGCGGATTGCAAATCCGCCATCCCCGGTTCAAATCCGGGAGGGGCCTCTGTCCGTCCCTCGCTCGCCCGAGCCTCCATCCCCCCGACGTCCGGCGAGCCGGGTTCCCCCCTACCCACCTCGGCTCGCCGGACTCCTTTTTCTTCCCCCTGCCACTCGCGGAACTTTTCGTCCCTGCCAGGGTCTAATCGTCAGACGCCCCATCATTTCCCCTCCCATCGCGAGGCAGAGGCAATGCGACACACATCGGGCTTAACCCTCACCCTCCTGGCGCTGGCCGCCGTCGTCCCGGCGCGCGCCGCGGACAAGAAGGACGCCAAGGAGACGCCGGCGGTTTCCGCGAAGGACGTCCAGGCCCTCGCGGGCGAAAACGGCGTCGTCGGCACGCTTCTCCGGGCCGGCGGCAGCGAGCAACAATTCACGCTGCGTATCGAGTATCCGACGCTCCAGCCCAAATCCGGCGCCGGCAGTCCGGCGCACCGCCAGCAGGCCGCCATTCTCAAGGGCAAGAACTCGCTGCAACAAGCGCTCCAGATGCAGCGGTTGGTGGCGCAACTCGAGCGCGAGCAACTCCGCCATTATAAAGTGACCACCGAGCACAAGGACTTCGACTTGCAGGCGAGCGCCGACGCGGCCGTGCGCTACCAGACTCTTCCCGTGGAATACGACGAAAAGGGACAGGCGAAGAAGCATACGGCCGAGGAGTTGAAGGCGCTGAAGGGGCCGGACCCGAAACTGCCGGGCTACGCCGCCGACTTCGACAAGCTCAAGGCCGGCGCCGTCGTCCGCGTCACGTTCAAGAAGCCCGACGCGAAGGACAAGAAGGCGGACAAGGAGAAGGACGACGACAAGACGCCGCAGGTGGCACTGATCGTCATCCTCAAGGACGCCCCGGCCGATGCCGCCACGCCCGCCGACAAGGGCAAGAAGAAGTGAGCCCGATCGCGTTGACCCCCCTGCGACAATCTTGTTGCGTCCCGAGGCGCGATGGGGTAGCCTGACGTCCGTCCGGCGCGTTTTCCTTCTCTCTTCTTCCCTTTGGTAAGCGACCGCGGGGGTCGTTACCGCGCCGGCGGCCCGAATCAGGAGGATGTCTGATGCGTCGCTTCTCTCCTCTGGCGGCCCTGTGCGGCCTGGCGCTGCTCGCCCTGCCGGGCGTCGCGCCGGCCGGGCCGTTCTCGACGACGAATCTCGTCTCGGACGGCGGCGTCCCCGCGCGGTTTCTCGACCGCAACCTCGTCAACCCCTGGGGCGTTTCTTTCCTCGGGACCGGCCCGTTTTGGGTCTCGGACAACGGGACGGGGCTCGCCACGCTCTACAACGGCAACGGCGTCAAGCAGGCGCTGACGGTCACGATGCCGGGCAACGCCCCGATCACCGGCCAGGTGGGCAACGGCTCGACAGCCTACAACGGCGACCGCTTTATCTTCGCCGCCGAGAACGGCGGCATCTTCGGCTGGCGGCCGGCGTTGGGGACGACCGCCGAGACGCTTCTGACGCCCAGCACCGCCAGCGTCTACAAGGGCCTGGCGATCAGCGGCACCACGCTCATCGGCGCCAACTTCCACAGCGGTAAGCTCGACGTCTTCGCCGGCAGCATCGGCGCCCTCACGTCGGTCGGCGACCCGACCATCCCGGCCGGCTTCGCCCCGTTCAACGTGCAGACCCTCGGCGGTAAGGTCTACGTCACTTACGCCAAGCAGGACGACCCCGCCGACGCGCACGACGACGAGGGCGACGGCTTCCTCGACATCTTTGACCCGGCGACGAACACGTTCAAGCGCCTCGTCTCGCACGGCCCGCTCAACTCGCCTTGGGGCCTGGCCCTGGCGCCGGCCGGCTTCGACGACCTCGGCGGCGCTCTGCTCGTCGGCAACTTCAAGGACGGTCTCATCAACGCCTTCGACCCGACCAGCGGCGCTTTCCTCGGCGCCCTGACGGACAACAACGGGAATCCGATCTCCATCGACGGCCTGTGGGCGCTGTCGTTCGGCAACGGCGGCAACGCCGGGCCGGCCAACCGTCTGTACTTCACGGCGGGACCCAACGGCGAGAAAAACGGCCTCTTCGGGACCCTCGATCCCATCCCCCCCCCCATCCCCGAGCCGTCGACGCTGGCGCTGTTTGGCGTCGGCGCCCTCGGCCTGGCCGGCTGGCGCCGCGTGCGGCGGCGCCGTAACGATTGAGCCCGTCCGCCGCTTGCGGCTTCGCATTCGCGCCTTTGAGGCGCGAACGCGAAGCCGCAAGCGAGGGGTATCCGCCTACTCACTTTCCCGCTTTCTCAGCCGCGAGCGATACGCCAGAACCACGGCCGCGCATACGACCCCGAGGAGCGCCAGCACGCCGATGTTTCGCAGATACGGAGGGTCGCCCGAGGAGTTGCTCGGTTGCGAGCCCGAGGACGACGTCGGGACGAGCCTTCCGTCGGCCCCAGCCCTGAACGTCCTGCCGCCTTTCCCCCTGGCGTCCATGACCCAACATCCCTCCGGGAAGCGCAAGTCGAAGAATTCGGCCGGTTGCGGCCCGTTGATCGCGACTCGGCCTTAGCAAAGGCACCCTCTACCGCGCGGCGATGGTGCTGATGCCGCTGGGCCAGCTTGCCGCCGGCGCCGCCGGGGGCGATAAAGAGCGTCAGGCGCGAGGCCCACTCTCGCGCCGTCCTTCCGGAGATCAATGATGAATCGCACGTTCACGCCGAGCCGCCGCACCTTCCTCGGCGCCTCGGCCGCCGCCGTCGCCGCGTCGGCGCTTCTCGCCGCCGAATCCAAGAAAAAGAAGCTCGTCATTCTCGCCGGCAAGCCGAGCCACCCGGCGCGGATGCACGAGTTCAACGCCGGCTCGCTCCTGCTGAGGAAATGCCTCGACAAGGTGCCGGGCCTGGAGACGTCGTGGCACAAGAACGGCTGGCCCGAGAGCGAGAAGGCGTTCGAGGGGGCTGACGGCATCTTCCTCTACGCCGACGGCGGCGGCGGGAACCCCTTCATTCAGGGCGACCGCCGGCACGTCGTCGACGACTTCATGAAGCGCGGCGTCGGCCTGATGTGCGCCCACTTCGCCGTCGAGGTGCTCAAGGACAAGGGCGGCAAGGAGTTCCAGGACTGGATCGGCGGCTACTACGAGCACGAGTATTCGTGCAACCCGATCTGGGAGCCGCGCTTCACGGAATTTCCCGCCCACGAGATCGCCAACGGCGTCAAGCCGTTCGCGGCCAAGGACGAGTGGTACTTCAACATACGCTTCCGCCCGGACATGAAGGGCGTGACGCCGATCCTGTCGGCGAAGCCGGGCGACGCCGTGCGCAACGGACCCTACGTCTACCCGCGCGGTCCGTACAAGCACATCCAGGAGGCGAAGGGCCGCGCCGAGACGATGATGTGGGCGGCGGAGCGCCCCGACGGCGGCCGCGGCGTCGGCTTCACCGGCGGGCACTTCCACGACAACTGGCGCATCGACGACTTCCGCAAGGTCGTCCTCAACGCCCTGCTGTGGGTGTGCAAGATGAAGGTCCCGAGCGACGGCGTCGCGTCGTCCGTGAGCGCGGCGGACATGGACGAAAACCTCGACCCGAAAAAGAAGTAATCCCGCTTGCCGCTTGCGGCTTCGCCCTTGCTAAGCCGCGAGCGGCCGCGCAGGGAACCGGACTCCCTCATGAAAACCACCTCCCCCGCCCGAGCCCGCGCGCGTCACCTCGTCAGAATCCTCGCGCAAGCCTACCCCGATGCCCACTGCGCCTTGAACTATCAGACGCCGCTCCAATTGTTGGTCGCGACGATCCTGTCCGCCCAGTGTACCGACGTTCGCGTCAACCTGGTGACGCCGGCGCTGTTCGCGCGCTACCCCGACGCCGAAGCTTTCGCGACCGCCGACCCCGCGGAGCTGGAGGCGCTGATCCGTTCGACGGGCTTCTACCGCAACAAGGCGAAGAGCATCCTCGGCTGCTGCAAGCGCCTCGTCGCCGAGCACGGCGGGCAGGTGCCGGCGTCGATGGAGGAACTGGTGCCGCTGCCGGGCGTCGGCCGCAAGACGGCGAACGTCCTCCTCGGCAACGCCTTCGGCGTCCCCGGCATCACCGTGGACACGCACGTCGGCCGCCTGAGCCGTCGCCTGGGGCTGACCGAGCAGACCGACCCGGAGAAGGTCGAGCGCGACTTGATGGCCGTCATTCCGGAGAAGGAATGGACGATGTTCAGCCATCGGACGATTTTCCACGGGCGGCGAGTGTGCCACGCGCGCAAGCCGTGCTGCGAGGACTGTGTCCTGGAGCGGCTGTGTCCGAAGGTCGGTGTGACCGTATAGCGGTCGCTCAACGGAGAACTGCGCATGAATACTTTGCTCGACCGCTTCTGCCGCTACGCCCGCGTCGACACCCAGGCCGACGAGAAGGCGACGACTTACCCCTCATCCTCCGGCCAACTCGAACTCGGCCGCCTCCTCGTCGAGGAGTTGCGCCGGATGGGCGTCGCCGACGCCGCGCGGGACGAACACGGCATCGTCATGGGCACGATCCCGGCGACGGCGACGCGCCCGGCGCCGACCATCGCCTGGATCGCTCACGTCGACACGTCGCCGGAGACGAGCGGCCGCGGCGTCAAACCCATTGTCCATCGCGATTACGACGGCGGCGACCTCGTCCTCCCCGGCGACCCGACGAAAGTGATCCGCGCCGCCGAAAACCCGGACCTCGTCGCGCTCAAGGGCAAGACCATCGTCACTTCCGACGGCACGACCTTGCTCGGCTCCGACGACAAGTCGGGCGTCGCCGTCATCATGGAAGCGACCGCCTATCTGCTCAATCATCCCGAGATCGTTCGCGGGCCGGTCCGCGTCTGCTTCACCTGCGACGAGGAGATCGGCCACGGCGTCGACCACGTCGACCTGAAGAAACTCGGCGCCCACGTCGCCTACACGCTCGACGGCGGCGGCACCGGCGAGATCGACGGCGAGACTTTCTCCGCCGACCTCGCCGTTGTCACAATCGCGGGCGTCAACGTCCATCCGGGGATCGCGAAAGGGCGCATGGTCAACGCGGTGCGCCTCGCCGGACTGTTCCTCGACAAGTTGCCGCGCCTCGGCCTGGCGCCGGAGACGACCGAGGACCGCGACGGCTTCTTGCACCCGTACCGCGTCGAGGGCGGCGTCGCCGAGGTGGCCTTACGAATCCTCCTGCGCGACTTCGTCACGGCAAGGCTCGCGGACAAGGCGGATCTGCTGCGGGCGTCGGCGAAGCGGCTCGTCGCGGAGTTTCCGAAGGCGCGAATCGACGTGGCGGTGACGCCGCAGTACCGCAACATGGCGGAGGGACTGGCGAAGGAGCCGCGGGCGCTGGCGTTCGCGGAGGAGGCGATGCGCCGCGCCGGGTTGGCGCCGCGCTTCACCCTCGTCCGCGGCGGCACCGACGGCTCGCGCCTGACCGAGCTGGGCCTGCCGACGCCGAACCTGTCGACCGGCGAGCACAACCTGCACTCGCCCCTGGAGTGGACCTGTCTGGAAGAGATGGAGACGGCGGTGCGCGTCCTCGTCGAACTGGCACAAGTATGGGGCGAAAAGGGTTGAATGTAAAGGACCGGACGCTAGACCTGTATCCTCGAAAACGACCAGGCCCCCTGGGCCAGGAAGCAGCACGCAACCGCGCCGAGGACGGCGAGGTCGGTGGCCACGCCGAAGTGCGACTGCCCGATCAGCGCGCCCCGTAACCCGTCGATGCCGTAGACCAGCGGGTCTATGTGGGTGGCCACCGTGAGCGCCGTCGGCAGGTCGGCCAGGGGGTAGAGCGCGCCGGAGAGGAAGAAGATCGGCATGACCAGGAAGTTCATCACCATCTGGAACCCCTGCATGTCCCGCAGCGCCGACCCGATCGCGGTCCCCAGCGCGGCGAAGACGATCGCGATGAGCGCCATGAAGAGGAGCGCGAGCGGGAGGGTGGCGAGGTCGTGGGGGCGCAAGCCCGCGACCAGGCACACGGCCAGGACGAGCGTGCCCTGGATCAGGGCGGTCGTCGCCCCCCCGAGCGTCCGGCCGATCATGATCTGGAGGCGCGGCACGGGCGCGACGAGCGTTTCCTTGAGGAACCCGAACTGCCGGTCCCACAGCAGGCCGATGCCGGAGAAGATGGACGAGAACAGGATCGCCATCCCGACCACGCCGGGCGCCACGAACTGGAGGTAGTCGCCCTGCCCGGCCTTCCGGAAAACCGGGCCGAGGCCGAACCCCAGGACGAGCAGGTACATCAGCGGTTGGCCGAGCGACGCGACGACCTGCGGCCGCGACCGCAGGTACTTCTTCACCTCGCGCAGCCACAGGATATAGACGACGGCCACGGCTCACCTCCTCCACATCTTCGCCATCTGGCGCATCGGGTCGGCGCCGTCGGCGCGGTCGTCGCGGATCGAGGAGCCGGTCAAGGCCAGGAACGCCTGTTCGAGCGAATCCGTGCCGGTCTGCTGCTTCAGATCCTGCGGGGATCCCTGGGCGACGATGCGGCCGTGGTCGATGACGGCGAGTCGTTGCGCGACCCGCTCCGCCTCGTCCATGTAATGAGTGGTCAGAAACACGGTGACGCCTTCGGACTCGTTCAGGTGCCGGACGTGGGTCCAGAGCTGGTTACGGCTCTGCGGGTCGAGGCCGAGCGTCGGCTCGTCGAGAAAAAGGATCTTTGGCGTGTGGAGGAAGGCGCGGGCGATCTCCAGGCGGCGCTTCATGCCGCCGGAGAACTCCTTCACGCGCGCGTTCCGCCGGTCCCAAAGCTCGAAGAGCCTGAGGAGCGTCTCGGTGCGCTCGGCGCGGGTCCGACGCGGGACGTGGTAGAGCACGCCGTGCAAGTCCATGTTCTCGGCGGCGGTCAGGTCGCCGTCCAGACTCGGGTCTTGAAAGACGATGCCGAACCGGCGTCGGACGTCGAGCGGCCTTGTGACGGGGTCGAGGCCGTCCAGGGCGATCGTGCCGCCCGTCGGGCGGAGCAGGGTCGTCAGCATCTGAATGGTGGTCGTCTTGCCGGCGCCGTTGGGGCCGAGGAACGCGAAGATCTCGCCGGCCCGCACGTCGAACGAGACGCCGCCGACGGCCATGACGTCGCCGAAGCTCTTGACCAGGTTTTGCGCGCGGATCATGGGCGGTCCTCCCGCCGCGAGATCGCCCTCCGGCGGGGCGCGGAGCGGGTCGCTTGTTCCACGATTACCCGGATCGGAATCCATTCGGCTTCGCCTTCCCTTCTTTGGTGTGCAGGTCGATGGCGTTCTTGAGCGGTGCCGGGAAGCTGTGATTATACTCAGGCGTTACCACGACGACCGCGTCCCCAGCCGCTGGTGGTAAATTGCCACCGCCGGAAGAAGGCGGAAGACGTCTCTCCCGGCGGAATGCCGGAACAGTCGGGAGCGATACGCGCGAAAATGCCGACGAAGCCACCCCTGTCGTGCGGCGGGGACCGACCTTTCCCGCGGAAAGAAGGGCGGCGCACCTCACCTCCGGCCGATTCTCCTCATGAACGGGATGAGCGCCGCCGGGCACGCCAGTTGCTCAGTCCGGGGTACTCACCCGCCCGGTGCGTAATCAACCCATCGTCCTTGGCCAGGGGGAACTTGAACATGCGCAACTTCAAGCATCCGACGTTCGCCGCCGAGACTTGCCGGGCGCCGGCGGGGCCGAGTTACGACAGCGGGCCGACGTCCCAGGGCTTGCCCCGCGAAGCCCCTCAACAGGCGGACGAGCCGTTGGCCGAGTGGGAAGACCCGTGGAACGACCTCGGCGGCGAGGGCTGAGGGGCCGCCGAAAGCCCCAGGGATGGGGCATCCCTCTCCCCGAGGTTAATCGCCGGTCGGGCGTTCTTCCGCCCTCCGGGGACTTCCCGTGGGACGTCAAAGGCCATGTCGCTTAGCCCTTCGACGGCTCCAACTCGACCGCCACGTCCGTCGTCGCGCCCTCGCGGATTACGGTGAAAATCACCTTCTCGCCGGGCTTCTTCCTCTCCACCTCGGTGAGCAGGTCGTCGACGCTCTTCACCGCCCGGCCGTCCACCGCGACGATGAGGTCGGCTTTGGAACGGTCGACCCCGAACAGGGTCGCGCCGCCGCGGCGGATCGTCACGCGCTGGGGGCCGCGCAGACCCGCGCGCTCCGCCGGGCCGTCCGGCGTCAGCCGCGCCACCAGCAGCCCCTTCTCCGTCTCGTACACGACCGCGACGCCGGAATCGGGCCGGATGACGCGGCCGAAACGGATCAACTCGTCGACGACGCGCCGCGCCGTGTTCGCCGGGATCGCCAGGCCGAGGCCCGAACTCTGCCCGGACCGACTCACAAGCGCCGTCGTGATGCCGATCATCTCGCCGCGCTTGTTCAAGAGCGGCCCGCCCGAGTTACCGGGATTGATGGCGGCGTCCGTCTGAATGACGCCGCGGATCTTGCGCTGGTTCTCGGTCCGCAGCGAACGATTCAGACTGCCGATAATGCCGGTCGTCAGCGTCCGTTCCAGACCAAACGGGTTGCCCAGCGCGAAGACGCGGAGGCCGACGAGAAGGCGGCTCGAGTCGCCCCAGGGGAGCGGGAACAGTTTCTCCGCCGGGGCGTCGATCTTCAGCACCGCCAGGTCGTTGCTCGGGTCGGCGCCGATCAGCTTGGCCTCGTGGACGCTGCCGTCGGACAGCGTCGCCACCGTCTGGCGCGCGTCCTCGACGACGTGGAAATTCGTCAGGACGTGGCCGCGCTTGTCGAGGACGACCCCCGAGCCGCTCCCCTCGCGCGGGCCGCCCGCGGAGAGGAAATCTTCCTCGGGCGCGCTGCGCGTCATGACGTTGACCACGCCGCGGTTGGCGGACTGGTAGACGCGGACGTTGACGGCCTCGTCGGGCGTGAGGTCGTTCAACTCCGGCGCGGCGGCCGGGCGGCTCGGCTGGGGGGCGCGGACCTGGCCGACGGCGTAAGTCACCCCGACCGCCAGCACGGCGAGGACGACGTGGGAAAAAGAGCGGCGCATGGGTTTTTCCTCCGAACCGACAGGGAGTCGCGGCTGTCCCCGATTCTGCCGTGACACGGGCCGTCCGGTCAACGTCATCCCTTGCCGCAAGGTCGGGTTCCCCGGATGATGTCCGTGTCGTTTCCCCCTCGTCACGCGGAGTTCCCACATGGCCTCGCTCCCCCAACTGATCGACAACTACCTCGCCGGCACGCAAACGCTCCGCCGGGCCGTCGCCGGCCTGACGCCCGAGCAACTTCGGGCGCGGCCGGTGCCGGGCAAGTGGAGCACGCTCGAAGTCGTCTGCCACATCGCCGACTTCGACCCGATCCTCGCCGACCGGATGAAGCGCGTCATCGCGGAGGAGAAGCCGGCGTTGCTCGGCGCCGACGAGAACCGCTTCGCCGCCGCGCTGGCCTACCACGAGCGCGACCTGGAAGAAGAGTTGGCGATCATCGAGAAGACGCGGTCGCAGATGGGTCGCATTCTCCGCAAGCTGCCGGACGAGGCGCTGCAGCGCGTCGGCGTCCACAACCTGCGCGGGCCGCGCACGCTGGAGCAACTCCTCGTCGGGGCGACGGGGCACATCGACCATCATGTGACGTTTATCGCGGAGAAGAGAAAGGCACTGGGGCTGACGGCGTGACAGGAGAATGTCCGTAGCTCCCCTCGCCCCTGTACTCAGGGGAGAGGGGCTGGGGGTGAGGGGTTTTCCGGGGCGCCAAGGCACCCCTCACCCCCAACCCCTCTCCCCTGAGTACAGGGGCGAGGGGCTTACGGAACGAACGCTAACACGCGCGCGGCGCGGCGGGAAGTTCGAGCCGGAAGCAGGCCCCGCTCCCCTCCGTCTCGCCGCGCAGCGTCAGCCGCCCGCCCAGCACCCGCGCCCAGCGCTCCGCCAGCGCCAGCCCCAGGCCGACGCCGCCGACGGTGTCGGTGCCGACGCCGCGGCGGAACGGCAGGAAGATCGAGCGGCGTTCGCGCGCCGCCACGCCCGGCCCGCGGTCCTCCACCTCCAACAGCAGCCGACTTCCTTCCGCCGCCGCCCGCAGCCACACGCGCCGGTCCTCCGCCCCCCGGCTGTACTTGCAGGCGTTGTCGATCAGGTTGCCGAGCACTTGCCGGGCCAGGGTCACGTCGGTTTCCAGGAGCGTCGCCGGCGCGGCGCTCGTCTCGACGACGAGATCCTTGCCGGCGTCGTGGCAGCGCCCCTGCCAGTCGGCGCGGACCCCGTCGAGCAGGTCGCCGAGCGCCACCGGCGTCGTCCGGAGGCGCGGCCGCTGGTTCTCCAGCCGCGAGAAGTCGAGTACGTTGCCGACCAGGCGGTTGAGGCGGTCGGCCTCCGCGTTCAGCGTGTGCAGGTATTCTTCCTTTTTCGCCTCCTCTTTGACCATGCCGCCGGTGAGCATGTCGAGGTAGAGGCGCAGCGTCGTCAGCGGGGTGCGCAGTTCGTGCGTGACAGCGGAGACGAAGCGGATGCGCCGCTCCGACAGGTCGAGCAGCGACCAGCCGCCGAGGCCGACGGCGCCGAGGGCGACCAGCGCCGCCGTCCACGCCAGCACCAGGCCGAGGCGCAGCGGGCCCCACGCCGGCGGCGCCGGCGCGTCGGCGGGCGGGCCGGGCACCAGCCGCACGTCCAGGGTACTCATGGTCCGCTCCGGGTCGACCGCCTGCCCCGGCAGCACCGGCTCGAACGTCGCCCCCGGAAAGAGGTCTTCGATCTCGTCGACGAGCACGTTCCGCAGCCGCGCCCAGTCGAGGACGACGCCCTGGCACAGTTCCTTGTCTTCGATCTTGACGAGCCGCGCCCAGAGCAGGCGCGGCTCGCCGCGGTCGGTGGTCAGCCACAGCGGGCCGAGCGGGCTGAGGTGGACTTCGACCTCGGCGTTCGCGCCGCCGTCGTTGGAGCCCTGCGCCAGCCAGTTAGCGCCGTTCATGCTCGTGTTGTTCAGGGCGACGTCGGCGGGCTCCTTCAGCTGCGCCGGGTTAACCTCTTTGCGGATCTGCCGCTGCTGCTGGAAGCGGCTGTACGTCTCCTTCGTGGCCGTGGCGGGGGGCGCGTTGGGGGCGGCCTGGGGCGTGGGGGCGCCGTTGAGATCCCACGCGCGGCCGGGCGGGAGGAGCGTCGTCTCGCGGACGTCGAGGGCGGCGCCGCGGGCGCGGGCGGCTTCGAGGACGGCGGTCGGCGGGAACGTCCTTTGCAGGTCGTCGAGGAGCAGGCGGCGCTCGTCGGTGGCGTTCCTCAAATCGACGCGCGAGCGCGGGTCGGCGAGGCGGCGGCGCTGGGCGCCGCCGAGGACCTGCGGCGACTCCCAGCCGGAGTCGTCGTCGGCCTGGAAGTGGAGGCTCATCCAGTCGGGCAACTCGGCGTGCAGGAGCGGCGACGGGGCGAGGACGGCGCCGTGCGGCCAGGCTTGCAAGTCGGGGCCCAGCACGACGGAGGGGGCGTGGACGGCGCTGTAGTGGTTGTAGGGCCGGCTGCCCTCGCGCGCGAGGACCGGGGCGAGGCGGCCGTCGAGGCGCCACAGGGCGACGTGGAGTTTCTGGGTGAATTCCTTGTCGGTGCGGGCCTCGAACTGCTCGCGCTCCAGGCGCAGGACGGCGGCGGTCACCCAGCCGAGGCCGCCGGCGACGAGCGCGGCGATGGCCAGGAACGCACACAGGCCGGCGGGCTTGCCGCGGAAGATGGGTCGCATAGTCGTTCCCCGCGCCGCCCGCGGCTCAGCGGTGCGCCTCCGCCAGCGGCGTCAGTTCCGGACCCGCCATGTAGCCGTGGGCGCGCACCGTCAGGATCGCCTCGGGCGCTTGCCGCCCGGACGGGTCGCGCAGCTTCGTTCGCAGCCGGGCGACGTGCATGTCCACCGTGCGCGTCTCCAGCCCCTGCGCGTCGATGCCCCACACCCGCGTCAGCAGTTCCTCGCGCGACACCGCCCGCTTGCGATGCGACACGAGATAATTCAGAATGGCGCTCTCCATCTCCGACAGTTCGCCGCGCTCGCGCTCCGACCAGCGCACCTCACGCCGCGAGAAGTCGATGACCGCCCGCCCCAGCCGCGCCCCCGGCACCTCGCCCGCGCGGCCGGTCGCGCGGCGCAGCACCGCCTCGACGCGCGCCAAAAGCTCGCGCGCCGAGAACGGCTTGACGACGTAGTCGTCGGCCCCCATTTTCAGGCCGCGCACGCGGTCGTCCTCGGTGCCGCGCGCCGTCAGGATGATGACCGGCAGCGACGGGCGCACCTTGCGCAACTCGCGCAGCACTTCGAGGCCGTCGCGCCGGGGCAGCAGCAGGTCGAGCAGCACCAGGTCGACGCCGGGCCGCACCGCCTCCTCCAACCCGAGGACGCCGTCGGCCGCCTCGGCGACCTCGTAGCCCGACGCGCGCAGGGCGTCGGCGACGCCCCGGCGGATGGGCGCCTCGTCCTCGATGACGGCGATCTGTGCGGTGGCGGTCAGCATCGTTCGGTCCTCGAGCCGCTTGCGGCTTCGCCAGTGCGAAGCCGCAAGCGGCAGTTTTCAGTCGGAAACTTTAAACCCCTTCTTCGTCGCCTGATCGCGGATCGCGCCCTTCACGGCGTCGTCGAACGCCTTATCGCCGGCCGACGGGGTCTTCCTCACCACTTCGGCGACGAACGCCTCGCGGCGGACGTTCACCTCGTTGATCTGCTTCTGGAGCGCCTCGCGCTCGGCGGCCTTCTTCTTGACGTGGGCCTCGCGCTGCTCCGGCGTCAGCTTCTTCAGCTCCTCGGAGAGTTCCTCCGCCTTGAGCTTCTTGACGTCGAACTTCGGGTCGCTCTTGCAGCGGTCGACGAGGTCCCAGTCGTCACACTTGTAGACGCTTTGTGCCTTGGACACGGCGCGCGCCGCGGCCACATTGTTGACGGCGGAGTTCGCGTCCTGGGCGGCCTGGTTCTTCGCCTTCTCTTCACCGACGCGGCCGTAGCGGACGTAAGTCGTGTTGAGCTTGGCGCTCAGGTCGGCCAGTTCCTTGTCCATCGGCGTGGCGACCGCGACGGCGCCGCGGTCCTGGCTGATGTTGGCGAAGCGGCCGCCGCACAGCTTGGCGAACTCCTTCCAGTCGGCCGCGTCGCCGTCGTTGACGCCGCCGCAGTAGATCGGGTTGATGACGACGTCCATCTCCTTCGCCAGGTCGGCCGCGTTCTTCAGCTTGACCAGCGGGTCCTGTGACGCCGGCTCGTTGCCGCAGACGAAGATGATCCGCAAGGCGTCCTTCTCCTTCGCCCATTTCTGCTGCTGGAGGGCGTCGCGGCAGACGCGCGTGACGTACTCCGTGCCGCCCTGCGTCTTCAGGGCGTTGAGCTTCTGGTAGAGGGTGTCGAGGTCGGTCGTCAGGTCGAGGTCCTTGCGGACCCAGCCGATTTTCGGATCGTAGTTGTCGTTGCCGTAGCTGTACAGGCCGACGCGGAGGTTCGGCGCCGGCTTGACCTTGGCCAGGTCGTTGACGATGTCCCAGAGTTTGACCTTGGCCGAGGCGATCAGGTTGTCCATGCTGTTCGAGACGTCGAGGCAGATGACGACGTCGACGTTCCGCGTCGCCGCCTTGCCGGTGAGGTCGCGTGCCGCCGGTTGGCCGTCGGCGGCACGGAGCGACGTCGCGGCCAGCAGCGCCACGGCGAGCGCCCCACAAATCATGTGTCTCATGGCGGTCCTTCCTTCGGGCGAAAACGGGTGTACAGGGGGTGTGAGGAGCCGCCGACGCTCCGAAAGACTGTCGAGCCGACCCCTCGGGTTCTTACCTCGGTCGTTCGCGAACAGGGTCATTCTACCCGGACGGAAGCGCCATCGCTGTAACGGGTTCGTAACGATGTGAGGGGGGAATCGCTAAGCCGCAAGCGGCTACTCCAACCGCTTCACGAGGTCCGCGTATTGTGAAATGCGGTCGGGCCAGGTCGCGCCCGCCAGCCCCGGCGCCCGCCGGTTGACGAGGCTGGTGTGGTCGCCCTCCCACACCTGGCAGTCCTCGCCCCACGCCGCCGACGTCACTGACACCAGGCCGTCATTCTCGCCCTCGACCTGTCGGAGAATGCGGTAGGAAAGCTGCCACTGCGGCGTCCGCCAGTCGGGAATAAATCGCCCCGCGACGGAGAAATAGCGCACGCCCGGCGCGTCGGGCGTCTCGTCGTTGAACGCCTTACAGCGGGCGGTCGTCAGGTCGTGGAACGCCTGGCGCGACAGGCCGAGGAAGTCGAAGATCGGCCGGACGAAATGCTCCACGCGGCGGACGCCCCAGTCGGCGAAGGCGGTGCCGCGGTGCGGCGTGCCGAGCGTCGTCAGCGTCCGGACGCGGTCCGCCATGTCCAGCCGCGCGATGAGGTAGCGCGCGTCGAGCCCGCCCATGCTGTGCGCGATCAGGTGGACCGCCTCCCCCGGCGCCTCGCGGTCGAGGAAGTCCTTCAACTCACCGGCCCTCTGGGGGACGCCGGCCGTCGGCGACAGGCGCGGCACCAGGACGCGGTTGCCGGCCGCTGTTAGCGCCTCCGGGATAGCGACGAAGTAGCTGAGGACCGTGCGGCCGCCTAACTGCACGCGGTCGTAGCCCAGCAGGCCGTGGACGAGGACGATGGGGTGACGCAGTCGGGGAAGGGTCATGGGTGACACCAGGAGGAGGCCGCGAGCGGCTTTAAGTTAAGCACGATCTCGGCCGCCGTGCAACCGCTCAGGGGTTCAGTCGTTCCCCCTCCAACCGCCGAAACTCCGCCGCGTCGACGCGGCGGAAGCGCACCCGGTCCCCGGTCCGCAGCGGAAAGTAGCCGTCGACCACGTCGACCAGCACCAGCGGCGTCCGGCCGACGAGGTTCCACCCGCCCGGCCGAACCTCCGTGTAGATCCCCGTCTGCCGCCCCGTCAGCCCGACGCTCCCCGCCTCGACGCGCGGCCGCGGCGCCGGCAGGCGCGGCACGCCGCACAACGGATTAGGAAGATAGCCGAGGTAAGGAAACCCCGGGCAGAAGCCGATGGCGTAGACCGTGTAGTCCGTCGCGGCGTGCAGGCGGATCACCTCGTCGGCCGACAGTCCCGTCTGCCCCGCGACGCGGGCGAGGTCCGGCCCCATGTCGTAGCAGCAGGGGACGACGTGAAGGCGGCTCTCGTCGCCGGCCGCGGGGGCGGCGACGAGGCGGCGCAGGACGTCGGCAACGGCGTCGAAGGTGGTCAGCGCCAGGTCGAAGTAGACGCCGACGGCGGCGTAAGCCTGGACGACGTCAACGAGCCAGGGGGAGTCGGCGCGGCGGACGGCGGCGGCGAAGTGCAGGGCGGAGGACTCGTCGGCGAAGGAGGCGAGCGCGGCCTGGTCGCCGAGAGGGACCAGTGAAATCATGGGAGGGGCTTAAGGCCGCCGCTTGCGGCTTAGCAGTGTTTGCTGCGAAGCCGCAAGCGGCGGGTCGGGACTCACGGGTTCGTCAGCGTCACCTTGACGCGCTGCCCGATGCGCAGCGGCGGCTGGCCGGGGTCGAGCGACACGACACATTCCAGGGTGCGCACGTTGAAGAACTGCCCGGGGTCGGGCAGGATCGAGCGGCGGTGCGCCATCCAGTCGGCGACGCGCGTCACCCGGCCCTTCCACGTCGGCCCCGCGCCGCTGCTGGTGTAGTCGACGAGGGTCGCGACCTGCCCCAGCTCGACGCGGCCGGCCCACTCCTGCTCGACCTCCGTCCGCACGATCCGCGGCGTCGCGGGGCAGTAGATGAGCGGCGGCGCCTTGGGACTCGCGGCCAGCAGCTCGCCCGGCTGGAGCGCCAGACGCAGCACGGTGCCGTCCACCTTCGCCTTCACCGCGCACTCGTCGAGGGCGTAGTTCGCCCTGGCGATGAGGGCCATCTTCTGTTCGAGGTCGATCTCGGCCTGCGCGATCTGCTCCTCGACGTCCTTCTCGCCGGCCTGGAGGGCTTCCCATTTCTTCTCCTCCGCCCCGACCCCGGCCTCCAGGGCAAGCACGCCCTTATCGGCGGCGTCGGCGTCCTTGGCGTCGACGCCGGCGACCCCGACGTTCTTGCGCAGGCGCTCCGCCTTGAGGCGCGCGGCTTCCACCTCGAGCCGCTTCGCCTTGATGGCCTGAGTCTGCTGCGCCACCAGGAGCGGGTGCGACACGCGGGCGTGGCGAGCCTGGGCGAGCTTCGAGGTGGCCGCCCGGACGGCGCGCTCGGCGGACTGCACGTCCTGGCGGGCGAGGAAGTCGTCGAGGCGGAAGAGGACGTCGCCCTGCTTGACCGCCTGGCCCTCGCGGACGAGCACGTCGACGACGCGCCCCGGCCCGGCGGGGTACGGGAAGGTGACGCCGCCCTCGACGTCGACGTGGCCGATGCCGACGGCGGCGGGCATCGGGGCGTCGGCGGGCGCGGCGCCACCGGCGGGCGACGGCCCGGCCTGCGTCTTCAGGATCCAGCCGGCGTAGGCCAGGCTGAAGGCGAGGCAGGCCACGCCGAGCAGTACGAAGAGCGACAGGCGTCGGCGGGGAGAAGGCTGCGTCATCACGGACTCCTTTTATCAATAAGCGCCCGGGAGGCGGGACGGTGTCTCGCTCTGGCGGGCGGCCTGCAAGGCGGCTTCCGGCTCGCGCATGCTGCCGTCTTCCAGGTAAAAGACGCGGTCGACGTAGGGGATGATGCGGGCGTCGTGGGCGACCACAAGGACGGTGGCGCCGCGCTCATGGGAGGCGTTGCGAAGCAGCTCGATCACCTGCTCGCCGTGCGCCCAGTCGAGGGCGCTGGTCGGCTCGTCGCAGAACAGGAAGTTCGGGTTCTTGATGAGAGCCCGGCCGATGGCGACGCGCTGCTTCTCGCCGCCGGACATCTCGGCGGGGTGAAGGTGCATCTTCTTGCCGAGGCCGAGCAGCGTCAGCACCTCCGCGGCGCGCGCGCGGGCCTGGCGGGCGGAGGCGCCCTCGCCCCAGCGCAGCACCATCTCCAGCTGCTGCCGGGCGTTCAGCGCGGGGAACAGGTTATAGCCCTGGAAGATGAAGCCGCAGTGCTTCAGCCGGAAGCGCTCGCGCTTGCGGTCGGACATCTTCCAGAGATCCTCGCCCAGCGCGAGCACCTGGCCGCCGGTCGGGTGGAGCAACCCCGAGAGGATGGCCAGCAGCGTCGATTTGCCGCTGCCCGACGGCCCCATGAGCAGGCTGATCTGCCCCGGGTAGAGGTCGAGCGACACGTCGAACAGAGCCGTGGCCTGGGTTTCGCCGTCGCCGAAGGTCCGGCACAGGTGCCGGCCCCGCAGCGTCGGCGCGGCGAGGACCGTTTCCTCAAGCATAGACGCCTCCTTGAGCCGTTCGGCAGTCATCGCAGCAACATGGCCGGTTCCACCAGCCGCAGGGAGCGCAGCGCCGTCAGGCCGGCGCCGATCGCCATCACCATCGTGATGGCGACGGCCGCCGCCAGCAATTTCGCCGGCAGCTGCACCTGGACGCCGAGCTGGTCGGCGACCTCCGCCAGGGCGAACGACGCGGGCAGAGCCACGCAGACGCCGATCAGCCCCACCCAAAACGACTGCGCCAGCACCGACAAGGCCATGCGCCAGCGCGGGATGCCCAGCGCCCGCAGCACCGCATACTCGCGCATCTGGGCGGCGACGGCGGCGTACAGCGTCTGGCTCGTCACCACGGCGCCGACCAGCAGGCCCAGCGCCGCCGCGTAGCCCAGCGCGATGCCCGCCTTGGTCTTCGTCAGCCAGTGCATGCGCGAGCGGAACGAGAACTCGTCCTTGGTGAACGCCTGCACGGTGTTCGAGGCGTTCAGCCGCCCGACCAGCGACGCCGCCTGCGACGGGTCGTGGCACTTGGCGAGGACGTAAGTCGTCACCTCGCCGCGCAGCCGCAGGAAGTCGGCGGCGCTGTACAGCGAGCAGAACACGTAAGGCCCCGCCAGGCTCTTGACGCCCTTCACCAACCCGACCACGCGCGCCTGGACGCCGGAGATCTCGGCGTAGTCGCCGACGCCCGTGATGCCGAGGCGGTCCTTCTCCGACTCGTCGACGACGATGGTGCCGTGTTCCATCAGCCTGGCGCGCAGGTCGGCCGTCAGGAAGTCGACGGTGCCGAGATAGTCGTCGCCGAGGCGCGAGCCGACGACCATGCACAACTCGGTGCCGCCGTGGCGCGGCTTCGACCAGTAAGCGAAGCCCTGCATGTAGATCTCGGTGCGCGCCACCTCGGGCTGCATGGCGACCAGGGCGACGGCGCTCCCCTCCTGGATGGGCCGGCCGAGGTCGACACTCAACACCTCCGGGGCGCTCACCCAGACGTCGGCCCGCGTGTGGTCCACGGGGATCGACGTGATCGAGAACAGCCCCAGCAGTAGGCCGCACTGCAGCGCGATCAGGAGCGCGCTGAACGCCACCGCCAGGACGCCCGGCAGGAAGCGCTGGCGGTCGTGCCACAAGGTTGTTAGCGAATAGGACATATCCTTACCTCGTCCCGCCGCTCGCGGCTTCGCAATCGCCAAGCCGCGAGCGGCTTTAGACCGTCGCCAGCGCCGCCCGAGCCGGGCGCGGCGCCGCCGGCACGTCCGCGATGCTCCCGTCCACGAACGTCTGGTGCCACAGCTGCGTCGCCAGCACGCCGACCAGCCCCATCTCGACCGAGACGCGCTGCGTCGACCCCGGCCGCAGCGCCCGGAAGCGCTGCCGCCACGTCTTCACCGACGCCGCGTCGAAGTAGCCCGTCTTGCGCAGCGACTCCTCGCTCAGGAGTTGCTCCACGAACGGCGGCACGTTGTCGTCGTGGAAGCTGTCGAACGGCGCCCGGAACATCGCCTTGCGGCGGCGGGCGATGCTCTTGGGCAGCCAGCGCTCCGCCAGACGCCGCAGAATGTACTTGTCCCGCAAGCCGCGCAGCTTCCAGCGCGGGTGCAGCGGGGCGAGGTAGTCGAAGACCGCCTCGTCCAGGAACGGGTA
Organism: Gemmatales bacterium; assembly: GCA_038229635.1. Lineage (GTDB taxonomy): Bacteria > Planctomycetota > Planctomycetia > Gemmatales > Gemmataceae > DATFNV01. The sequence goes on along the minus strand of JBBROG010000013.1, from coordinate 29,705 downwards.
ACGCGCCTCGACCGACGAGTTCATCGCCACCCGGTCGCCCTTGGCGTTCAGCAGCAGGCCCGGCAGGTGGGCGCGAATGCCGAGCCACAGCGAGCGGTGGAACGGGTGCCACTTGCTCATGCGGCCGAGGTTCGGCTCCAGGTCGGCGTGCGGGACGTGGTCGGCGACCGCCTCGGTCATGCTCCCGCTGTAAAAGCGCAGCTTCGACATGCCCATCAGGCCGTAGATGTCGAGCCAGGCGTTGTGCCCGCCGACCGCCGCCTGCACCTTGCGGACGTAGTCCCACGAGAAGGCCGGCGCCCCCGTCGCTTTCAGGAACGCCCGCCGCGCCCACTGCGACCCGCCCGGAATCACGTCGAGGCAGCCGAGCAAGCGGTCGACCTTGTACCAGGGGTAGCCGGCGAGCCACTCGTCGGCGCCTTCGCCGGTGAGCGTGACCTTGTAACCACGCTTATGCACCTCGCGGGCCAGAAGCAGCAGCGCGGCGCAGGAAGTGTCGACCACCGGCCCTTCGGCCGCCCGGATCAGCTCCGGATAGGTGCCCAGCACCTCGGCGGCGCCGCAGTTGACGACGATCGGGTCGACGCCGACGTGGCGGGCGACGATCGTCGCTTCGTTGACCTCGTCCAGCTTCGGGTCGTCGATGCGGATGGTGAACGTCGGGATCGGTTGCTTGCGCACGTGCGTGGCGAGCGCCACGACCGTGCTGGAGTCGACGCCGCCCGACAGGTAGGCGACGACCGGCACGTCGGCGCGCAGCCGCCGCTCGACGGCGCCGAGCAGGACGTCCTCGAAGCCGTCGACGAGGCGCTTCTCGTCGCCGTCGGTTTCGTGGCCGGCGTCGGGGAAGTCAACCTGCCAGTAGGTGTGCTCGCTCACCTCGGCGCGGGCGCCGGCGGCACCCCGTTGGACGCGCAGGAAGTGGCCGGGGGGCAGGAGCTGGACGCCCTCGAAGCAGGTCGTCGGGCCGGGCAGGGCGAAGAAGGTGAACAGGTGATTGATGCCGCGCGGGTCGGGCCGCGCCTCGACAAAGCCGCTGGCCAGGAGGGCCTTGACCTCGGAGGCGAACAGCAGCCAGTCGCCCTGGCGCGTCCAGTAGAGCGGACAAATGCCGAAGCGGTCGCGGCCGAGGACGAGGCGCTGTTGCCGCGCGTCCCACAGGGCGACGGCGAACTGGCCGCGCAGGCGCTCGAAGGTCGCCTCGCCGTGCTCTTCCCACAGGTGCGGGATGACCTCGGTATCGCAGTGGGTGACGAAGCGGTGCCCCTTCGCCTCCAGCGCGGCTTTCTGCTCGGGGTAGTCGAACAACTCGCCGTTGTAGACGACGGCGACGGTGCGATCCTCGTTCGTGATGGGCTGCCGGCCGTCGAGCAGGCCGACGATGCTCAGGCGCCGCGACGCCAGGCTGAGGCCGGGCAGTTCGAGGAAGCCGTCCTCGTCAGGCCCGCGATGAACAATGGCCTCCGCCATGCGCCGCACCGCCCCTGGAGGGGCAGGGCGTCGCCCCGCCAGATCGACCATGCCGGCAATTCCGCACATCCGCTTGTCCTCGACACCTTGGGAAGCCCTTACTCCCCTCGTCCCGGAGGGCGGAAGGAACGGGACGCCGTCTCTGGCGCCACCCGGGCAACAACTGTTAAGATACGAGTTTCACAAGGATGCGGCCGTAGGCTCCTGCCGCTCGGACGACGCCTCCGCAATCGCCGATCTTTTCGCGCCGGCGCCGAACTCGTCGGCATAGAGTTGCCGTACTTTGCGGGCGAGCAGCCGGTTCACGAGGCGCGGGAAGAAGCGGTTGACCCGCAACATCCAGCGGGCATCTCGGCCGAGGACAGTCTCGGTTCGGTTCTTCTCCAGCGCCGTCAGGATGCCTGACGCAACCTCCTCGGGAGCCATCCCCCGGTCGAAGTCGATCTTCATCCGCCCTTCGTTGCGCAGCAGATGACGGCCGAGGTCGCTGCGTGTCAGGCCCGGCAGGACGAGGAGGACGTCGATGTCGAAGCGGGCCATCTCGCCGCGCAGCGCCTCGGTCAGTCCGCACAGGGCGAACTTGCTCGCCGAGTATTCCGGCCACGCCGGCAGGCCGCGCCGCCCGCACATCGACGACACGTTGACGACGGCCGGTTGGTGCCCCTGGCGCAGGTGCGGGATCGCCAGCCGGATCAATTCGGCCGGGGCGAAAAAATTCACTTCCATCACCTGGCGCAGGATCGCTTCACTCGAATCGGCGAAGTGGCCGAAGCTGCTCACACCGGCATTGTTGATCAGTACGTCAAGCCCCCCGAAGCGCGCCACGACCGCCTCAAGGAGACGACGGCGGTCGGCGTCGGCGGTTACGTCGGCCGGGACGGCGAGGACGTCGGCCCCGCCCGTACTCAGGCGTTGGGCCAACGCGCTCAGCTTGTCGGCGGAGCGGGCGGCCAGGACGACGCGCGCGCCGCGGACGACGGCTCTCTCGGCGAGGCAGCGGCCGATACCGCCGGAGCTGCCGGTGATGAGAATCCGCCGCCCGTGCAAATCCCTTCTCATGGTGACACTTCCGCTAACACGCAGAGACAACGCAAACACGCGAGAGCGTCCAGATTACCAGAACGTCTTGGGAGCCTGAAGGTATTCAGGCAGGAATGAGCCCCGCGGGCGAAAAAGGGGACGCTTCCTTCGGGAAGAACGGCAGCGCCGGCGTAAACGGAGAGTGGTGCCGAGCCGGTGCGGCTCGGGAACTGAAGCCAAAGTTCGCCGAAGGACGATAACCCCATCATGTCTCCCAACCCCTTCGATCAGGCGTGTCGCTACCTGGCGAAGCTCGCCCCGGCGCCGCTCCTCGCCTGGCTACTGCGCCTGCGCCCGGAAGCCTTTGTCTTTCGCCGCTGGCTCGACACGCGGATGATCCGCTTCCCCGGCGAACCGGACCGCACTTGCGACACCGTCGCGCTCCTCGAAGACGTCGCGCGAGGCGGCGTCCCCTGGGCCGTCGTGATGGAGTTCCAGATCGAGCCCGGCGCGGTGATGTTCGGACGCCTGCTCGGCTACTTCAGTCCGTTGTGGCTGGAGTTGAAACCGTCGAAGGAGGCCGGCGACCGCTTTCTGCTCGGGGCGGTGGTGGTCAATCTGACCGGGCTCGGAGAGTGCTCCGCGGAGATGGTCTGGCCCGAAGCGGGTCTGGAGACGATCCTGAAAGTCCGCGAGAGAAACGTGTCCGAGATGGTCGCGGGGGATGTCCTGGACCGCATCGCCGCCGGGGAGGCGCCGGCGGTCCTCTTGCCTTGGGTTTCGCTCATGCAGGGCGGCGGCGAATCGGGTATCATCGAGCGCTGGAAAGACCTGGCAGGGCAAGAAGCGGACGTCCGGCGTCGAGCCGATTATGGCGGTTTGGTCTTGGTGTTCGCCGAGGCCATCGGCTGCCGGGGCGTTTGGAAAGAAGCACTCAAGGGGTGGAACGTGATTCAATCCCAGCAAGTCCTGGAATGGCAGGCGGAGGCGCGTGTTCAAGGCCGGGTGGAAGGGAAGGCCGAGGGGAAGGCCGAGGGGAAGGCCGAGGGGAAGGCCGAGGGGAAGGCCGAGGGGAAGGCCGAGGGGAAGGCCGAAGCGGCGCTGGAGGTTCTGGAAGCGCGGCTCGGCCCCGTGCCCGCCGACGTGGCGGAGAGGGTACGCGCCGTTCCCGAGATTGCTCGGCTGAACCGGCTGGTGGTCAGCGCCGCCTGCTGCGCGTCCTTCGAGGAGTTCGCGCGCGAGTTGCCCCCCGGCTGATCCCCTGCGGTCGCGAAGCTCTCACGGCAGTGGGAACGCGACCGTTCTGGAGTTGATGGCCGGGCCGGGACGTTCGTAAGCTCGGGGCTTACGCCCCGCGCGCGACGAGTCGGGACGCAGTCGCCGCCTGGTCGAGGCCGCGCAACGTGTGCCCCGGCCGCGCGACGCGGTAGAACTCGCAGGCCCCGCCGTAGCACTGAACCTCGGGCGGGTGAATGAAACGTCCCGCCCGGCCCCACTTGCTTTCGATCAACAAGAGGCCGTTATGCGACGCGGCGCGCACCACGCCGCTGTGGATGATGTGTCCGTTGTCATCGCGGTAGATCACCAGGTCGTCCTCGTGCGGCTCGCTGACGAGTTGATAGCCGTTGTCGCGCACGATCCCCTCGACGTCGTCCCCCTTGATCCAGTAGCGGCCGCCGGCGAAGACCCAGCCGTGGCAGTTGTAGCGCTCGTCGGCCGGGGCGGCCCGGAGGACGTGTTCGCGTATGCCGCGGTCGCCGATCAGGCCGGCCTCGAAGGCGAACAGCTCGCCGGGGGCGGCGTTCTCGGCGGCGAACTCGTAGAGTTTTACCGGGCGGCCCCCGTCCGTGACCGCGTGGCCGGGCGCTTCTTTCACGGCGACGGCGTCCGGTACGAGAAATTCCTGGCCGAGGCTAGGGGGCGCCATGTCGTCGACGGCTTCGCGGGAGAGCCACGCCGCCAGGAGCGGACTGGCGAGGAGCAGCGTCCCCCACTGGACGCGCGGGCGACACAGGGCGCCTAGCGGCGCCGCGAGGGCGCCGCGCGTGCGGGGCGAACGCAGCAGCCAGAAGGTCCCGCACACCCCGCCCAGGAGCGCCGGCGGCAGCCACACGCCGCGCGGCTGCCCCAACGCCCACGCCCCCGCCGCAAGTCCCCCCAGCATCAGCAGAAGAGCCAGGCGCCCCGCCACGACGGCCCGCCCGCCCCGGCGCGACGACGCCAGCAGCCCGAACAGCCCGAGCAGCGAGCCCCCCAGGCCCACGAAACAGACGGTGAACAGGTAGACTTCCGGGTCCGCGGGTGCCATGCGACTTCTCCTCAGGAGCGGCCGGCGGCGTGTGTCGCGTGAACGCATCCACATCCAACTCTGGAACACCGCCATGGGAGAAGAATACCTGCGCGGGGATGAAAGACGCATGAGACAGGCGTGAGAAGTGCCGCGGAAGAACCCGCCGGGAAAGCGCGGCCGCGCCGCTCCCGTCGGCCCTTGCGGACCCGCGGCAACGGCGTAAGCTCATCTTCTCGGGCGGTCCGAGGGCGAGATAGACGACTTCAAGGAGGGGAAATGATGCGCTGGGCCGTCTGGTCCGCTTACTTGCTGCTGCTGTCCGCCGCGCTGCTGACGCCGCACCCGGCTCACCTGGCGCACGACCTTTTCCCGGCCGACGACGCGCGCTTCGCCGCCGCCAAGTCGCTCCACCTGGGGACCTTCGCCTTCCTGGCCGTCCTGACGGGCTGGCTGCGTCCGCCGCCGCCGCGGCGCTGGCTCCTGCTCCTTGTCTTGTCGCTCTACGCCTGCGGCACGGAATTCCTCCAGCAGTTCGTGCCGTCGCGCAGCGGGACGTGGCAGGACGTGACGATCAACCACACCGGGCTCTACCTCGGCGTGTTGCTGTCGTGGCGCTGGTGGCTCAGCGAGCGGCGTGCTTGACACCTGCCGTCTCAACCGCCGGCGTCAAGCGGGCGTCTCGCGTCGTCAACCGCGCCGGCAGGCGCCGCAGCCAGAGCAGGAACACCAGCCCGACGGGGAAGAGGAGGACGCTGCCGCTCTGCGACAGCGTCAGTCCGAGGGCGAAGGGACTGTTGTCGTCGCGCAGCATCTCGTTCAGGAAGCGGTGAAGGGGATATAGCATTAAAAAGATCGCGAACAGTTCGCCGTCGTGCCGCCGGTACGGGTAGTAGGCCAGGAGAAGGAGCAGCAGCAGGCCGGTGCTGATCGTCTCGTAGAGTTGCGTCGGGTGCAGGCCGAGCGTGCGCGGCGCGAACGGGCCGACGGTCACTTCCTGGTCGCCGCGGCGGACGGCCAACGTCACGTCGTTCTGGCCGCGCTTCCAGCCGTCGCCGAGAATCCCGGCCAGTGCCCGTTCCGACGGCACGTCCTGCCCGGCGACCCGGAGGAGGACGTCCCCTTCGCGCAGGCCCGCGGCCTCGGCGGGCGAGCCCGGCTCGACGACGCCGACCACCGGGTGGTCGTCCTCCGCGAAGTCGTGGAAGGAAAAGCCGAGCGCCGTCTGGTAGCCCTGGGCGACGAGCGGCCCGCGGGGCAACCCCGCCAAGGGGAAGTGAATCGCGGGGCAGTCGGGGCAGGCGACCTCGCCGTAGCAGCAGCCGTTGAGCAGGCAGCCGATGCGGCCCAGGCACAGGCCCAGCGCCGCGCAGGGGGCGATGACGTCGGCCAGCTTCAGCGTCGAAAGGCCGTACTTGCGCACGAGGAAGGGGTGGGCGAGGGCGTAGGCGGCGGTGCCGCCGACCAGGCCGCCGTAAAAGACCAATCCGCCCTCCCAGATGAAGAAGAAGTGGCTGAGCGGCAGGTTGGATTGGATCATGAAGACGACGCGCGAGCCGATCAGCCCGCCGACGAACAGCCACAGCGCGAGGTCCTGGACGCGCTCTTTGGCAATGCCGGCGACTTCGGCGCGGCGCCCGGCCAGCCAGGTGCAGGCGAGGAACGCCAGGAAGAGCATGAAGCCGTAGCCGTAGATCGGCAGCCCGTTGTCCATCCAGGGGGGCAGGCGGAAGAGTACCTGACGCATCGGGTGCGACCTCGAACCGGAAGGCGCGCGGCCGCCGGCGCCGGCGGTCTCCTCAAGGATTCTACCCTCGTCCGCCCACGCGGGGAACGGCAACCGCCACGGGGAGGAGGTTCGGGTTGTCCGCCGGCGCCGGCGGCGGTAGCATGGCGGGCCTTGCCCCCGACCGCGTGGAGAAAGGACTCTCCCCATGAACTGCCTGGTCACCGGCGCCGCCGGCTTCATCGGCTCGCACCTGTGCGAACGCCTCCTCCACGACGGCCACGCCGTCGCCGGCCTCGACGCCTTCATCCCGTACTACCCGCGCCCCCTCAAGGAAGCGAACCTCGCCGCCTGCCTCGCCCACCCGCGCTTCGCCTTCTTCCCCCTCGACCTGCGCGGCGACGCCCTCGACGCGGCCCTCGACGGCGCCGACGTTGTGTTCCACCTCGGCGCGATGGCCGGCCTCACCGCGAGCTGGACCGACTTCGACCTGTACCAGTCGTGCAACGTCGTCGCCACGCAGCGCCTCCTCGCGGCGCTGTCGCGCCGACGTCCCGTCCCGCGCCTGGTGTACGCCTCGACCTCGTCGGTGTACGGCCGCCACGCCTCGGGCGACGAGTCGCTGCCGACGCGGCCCATTTCGCCCTACGGCGTCACCAAGCTCGCCGGCGAAAACCTCTGCCGCGCCTACGCCGACGAGCACGGCCTGTCGCTCGTGGTGCTGCGCTACTTCTCCGTGTACGGCCCGCGCCAGCGCCCCGACATGGGCTACCACCGCTTCGTGCGCGCCCTGCTCGACGGCACGCCGATCGCGCTCTTCGGCGACGGCCAGCAGGCGCGCGGCAACACCTACGTCGACGACTGCGTCGGGGCGACGGTGCTCGCGGCGGACGCCCTCCCCGGCGAGACGTTCAACGTCGGCGGCGGCGAAGTCGCGACGGTACTCGAAATCCTCCGCAAGCTGGAGGCGCTGACCGGCCGAAAGGCGCTGGTGCGCCGCGAGGCCGTCCGCGCCGGCGACCAGCGAAGTACCGGCGCCGACACTGCCAAGCTCACGCGGCACCTCGGCTGGCGTCCGCGGGTTGGGCTCGACGAAGGTCTGGCGCGGCAGGTCGAGTGGCAGCGGGGGAAGGCGGATCGCGTTGCGGCGTAGCCCGACCGCGGCGATTCGCGAATACGAGGCCGCGTTACACGGACGAAGTCGCGGAGCCCGGCGCCGGGCCGCGCTCTTTGTGGAGTTGCTCGGCGCGGCGGAAGCCCGACTTGACGGCGCGATCGAGGTAGAGCCGCGCCTCGTCGTGAGCGCCCAGCCGCCCCGCGTAGCACGCCATGTTGTACCAAATGGCGCCGACGCTCTTCGACGTGGCGTGCACCTTCGGGGCGTCCTTGAGCAGGGCCAGGCCGAGCGCCTCCTTCCCCAGCCGCGCCGCCGCCGAGGCGGCGCGGAGGTACGTCCGGGCCTCCACCTTGCCCAGCCGCAGCGCCGTCTCATAGCACGGCAGCGCGTCCTTGAAGCGGCCGCGCTCGTAGTACCAGTCGCCGCAGAACAGCCACGCCGGTTGATAGTCGGGGTGCGTGTCGGTCAGCGCCGCAATCATCCGCACGCCCGCCTTCTCGTCGCCGGCGCCCACCGCTTTGAGTCCGAGCCGCAAACTCTCTTCCGGCGTGGCCGGCGTCAGGTCAAAGAAGACGTCGCGCCGCCGCGGGCGGAGCCACAGGTAGGCCAGGAGGGTGAGTACCGCCAGGATCAGGCCGAGGTGCAGCGGCGTCAGGAAGTCGAGGACGTCGTGAACGAATCCCGTCGGGTCACCGAGGCGGGCGAGGAGCTGCGTTTCGAGGTCGAGGTTGGCGCGGTGCAGCAGAGGCCGGACGGCGGGGAGGATCAGCGTCGCCAGGCCGAGGACCGCCGCCAGCGTCTGCTTCACGACCTTCGCCTGGAGCGGCACTTCGGCGAGGACGTGGCCGCCCTGGCGCACAACGACGCGGCCGCCGGGGAGGGCGCCGAGGACGTGCGGGACGACGTGGAACGTGGCCGCCGACTCGCCCGCGCCGACCTGCACGACCTGCCGCGCCGGGTAGCAGGTGCAGCCGGGCAGGATCGGCTCGACCTCGACGTCGGAGCCGAGTTCGACGCGGAAGCGCTTGCTGACCGCCTGGGCGACGCCGGCCTTGATGACCTCCAGGACGCTCTTTTCGGAGATGGCCACCATCAGCGGGTAGACGCGCTGCGGGTTCATGCGGCTGTAGTAGCGCGCCGTGGCGTGGCGGTCCACCTGACGTCCCGTCCCCGCGCGCGAGCGTGGCGCGGCCGCTGCTTCCTCGGCATCACTCGGTTCCTCGTCCAGGTCCCATGACTCCGCCTCGATCGAGACAGGACTCTCGTCGGGTTCGGCGACCTCTTCGGGCCGCGGGGCGCGCGCCCCGCTGCGGACGGGCACCTCGTAGCCGGAGCCGAAGACCTCGTCCGCCGGCGCCGCGGCGCCAGCGCCAGGAGCGGCAGGCATCGGGCGGTTCGGCGGGGGCATCGGCACGGGACGCGCGGCGGCGGGCGGCGGCGACAGGAAAGGCATCGGCGGGGGCGGCGCGGCGGACGTCGCCGCCTCGCCGACGACGTCGAGGAGGAGGAACTGCCCCGGCGGGACGCCGGCGAACGCCTGCTCAATCGTCTCGTCGCCGCGCAGGGCGCGCCCTTGAAAGCGGACGATCCAGCGCACGCCGTCGAGCGGCAGGCCGTCGCGGACCAGCACGGCGCGGACGACGGCGCCCAGTGTCTCCGTCGAGGCGGCGGAGATGTCCTCGACGATCTGCTGCCCGAGGAAGTTAATCAAGAGGCGAAGTTGCACGGCCTGCATTCTCGTTCTCCGCGCCGGGGGATTGTCGTTACTATACTGAAAGGATGCGGTCGGTGGGAGACGAGGCGGCGATGCGGTTTCTCGACCTGACGCTGCCCGAGGCGGCGGACAACCTGGCCCTCGACGAGGCGCTGCTGCGGGAGGCGGAGGCCGGCCGGGGCGGCGAGGCGCTGCGGCTCTGGGAGTGGCCGCGCCCCGCCGTGGTACTCGGCTCGGGCGGAATCCTCGCGGCCGACGTGGATGAGGATGCCTGCCGCGCCGACGGCGTGCCGCTGTTGCGCCGGGCCAGCGGAGGCGGCACCGTCCTGCTCGGCGCCGGCTGCCTGTGCTACAGCCTCGTCCTCGCCTACGAGCGCGCGCCGGCGCTCGGCGAGGTCCGCTTTTCGTATGGCTACATCCTCGACCGCGTGCGCGAAGCCCTGCGCGGCGTTCTGCCAGGCGCGGGGCGGGAAGGGACGAGCGACCTCGCTGCGGAGGGGCGCAAGTTCTCCGGCAACGCGCAGCAGCGCAAGCGGCATCACCTCCTGCACCACGGGACGCTGTTGTATCACTTCGACCTCGGCTGCGTGGGGCGCTACCTGCGCCTGCCGGAGCGACAGCCGGACTACCGGGGGCGACGAACGCACGACGAGTTTCTGGGGAACCTGCCGGCGACGGCGGACGACCTGCGGCGGCGCTTGCGCGCGGCGTGGGAAGCGACGGAAGAGATGACGAGTTGGCCGCGCGACGAGGTGGCGCGCCTGGTGGCGGAGAAGTACGCGCGCGAGGAATGGATACGGCGGCGGTGACGAAGGCCGTCAGGGGCCGAACCAGTCCTCGACGGCCAAGCCGGGAATGGCGGCGAAGTCGCTGTCCTTGGTCACGACCGTGCAGTTGCCGAGAGTGAAGGCGACGGCCGCGATTTGCATGTCGATCTGCCCCATGAGCCGGCCGATCGACTTCTGGAGGGCGTGGACCCGCCCGTACTCTCTGGCCGCCGCCATGTCAAAGGGCCATAACTTGAAGGCAGTGATGTCACGCAACAGCAGGCCGCGATTGCGCTGTCGCGAGGCACTACACTCCACGCCGGCCCACAGTTCTCCCACGACCGGCATGCAGATGCCGATCTGTTCCCCGGCTCTTTTGCGAGCCTGGCCTGCGGTGAAAGTAGCGCCGCGCCGGTTGATGTAATCCATCGCGCTTCCGGTGTCGAAGAGGTAACGTCTCATCGATCCAGGCCCATTTCCTTGGCAACGGCCTTGAGAGTGACCTGCTTGACCGTCTCTCGAGTGGCGTGGAATTCCGCCTCCTCTTCCGGCGTGAATTCCAGGGGCTCAATTTCCTCCATCCGCTTCAGGATCTCCGCCTCGCCGGAGGGCGAGCCGTCGCCCGGCCATACGCCTTCAATGATGCCGTATTCGGGCAAGAGTTGGACGTAGACGCGCGTCCCCTCCGCCCACTCGACGGGCCGGTCCAGGACAATCTTGCCGTCTCGAATTGTTCCGCCAACAGCACTCATGGCTCCGCCCTCCGATCCGCCGAGGTGACGCGACACGCCATTCTACCCCGGCGGCGGCTCGCCTCCCATAGGTTCCACGGCGGCGGGCGGGCATGACGAGTTGGCCGCGCGACGAGGTGGCGCGGCTGGTGGCGGAGAAGTACGCGCGCGAGGAGTGGATACGGCGGCGGTGACAACGGCCCTCACGGGCCGAACCAGTCCTCGACGGCCAAGCCAGGGATGGCAGTGAAATCGCTGTCCCTGGTGACGACCGTGCAATTGCCGAGCGTGATGGCGACCGCCGCGATCTGGAGGTCAACCTTCTGTACGGGGCGCCCCATCCTCTGAAGGACGGCGAACAGACGGCCGAATTCCCCGGCCGCCGCCTTCTCGAACGGCCATAGACGGAACGCGGGCAACTCGCGGCGAACTTCCCGCAGGTTCCTGGCTCGGGTCGCGCTCAACTCGACGCCGGCCCACAGTTCGCCCAGCACGGGGACACAGATCCCAATGACATCGCCCAGAGTCTTCCTTGCCTGAGCACGCGAGTAGACGTTCCCACGGCGATAGATGAAGTCGCTCGCGCTCCCGGTATCCAAGAGATACCGTCTCATGCGGGCTTCTCCGCCTTATCGCGGCAAACGGGCCTGCCCCAGGCACGGACTTCCTTGATGGCGGCCTCGAAGGCATCCGCCGCTTCCTGATCTACCGGCTCCCGGTTGGCTTCGTCCATCCGCCGGAGAATCTCGGCCTCCCCCGACGGCGATCCGTCCGCCGGCCAGACCCCGTCGATCATTCCATCCTCCTCCGCGGGCAAGAGTTGGACGTAGACGCGCGTCCCCTCCGCCCACTCGACGGGCCGGTCCAGGACGATCTTGCCGTCTCGAATTGTTCCGCCAACAGCACTCATGGCTCCGCCCTCTGATCCGCGGGGGTGACGCGACACGCTATTCTACCCCGGCGGCGGCTCGCTTCCCATCGGTTCCGCGGCGGCGTGACGAAGGGCTTCACGGGACGGACCAGTTTTCGACATCCAACCCGGGAACGGCGGAGAGGTCGCTGTCCTTGCTGACCACCGTGCAGTTGCCGACGCACAGCCCGTGTCGAGCAGGTAGCGCCTCATGGGGTCAGACCCATCGTGCCGCGTGCCGCCTCTCCGTTGCCGCGGTTCGACTCGTCGCGAGCCGCGGCGAGGGGCGCCTGGTCTTCGGGGCTGAACTCAACGGGCTCGAATTCCGCCATCCCGCGCAAGATCTCCGCCCGGCCTTCGGGAGACCCGTCGTCCGGCCATACCCCTTCAATCAGGCCGTATTCGGGCAAGAGTTGGACGTAGACGCGCGTCCCCTCCGCCCAGTCGACCGGCCGGTCCAGGACGATCTTGCCGTCTCGAATTGTTCCGCCAACCGCACTCATGGCTCCGCCCCCCGATCCGCCGGGGTGACGCGACACTCCATTCTACCCCGGCGCCGGCTCGCTTCCCATCGCGGCGGTCCCCTTCGGCGCCGCCGCCAGCACCTCCTCGATCTGCCTCACGCAGCCGGTCAGCGACCGCGCCGCCATCTCGAAGTTCGTGTGCGTCGACGCCCGGTTCCACGCTCCGGCGAAGAACTCCGCCTGCTTGCGCAGCTTCGGCAGCTTGCCGCGGACGCGGCGCAGGTACTCCAAGGCGTCCTTGCGCTGGTAGCTCGGCTCGGGGGCGCGGATGAAGTCGAAGATCATCCGATGCACCTCGAGCAGTTCCTCGTCGTCCTGCACCTCGTCCGCGTGCTTGAGGAAGTTGCGCACCATCCAGGCGTGGGCCATGAGCGTGTTGACCCGCTCCATCGCCTCGTCGGCGGTCATGACTTGGTCTCCGACGTCACCTCGGGCGCCTTCTCGACCGGCGTCGGCGCCGCTTCGGACAACTCCTTGGAGTACAGCACCAGGCCGGCGCCGACGCCGACGAGGACGATGCCAACCAGCAGTAGCGGGTGCGGGCTCTTGAAGCCGAAGTGGAACGCCTCGCCGGGTCGCGGGTGCCAGAGCATGCTCACGACCACGTTGATGACCGGCGCCAGGCCGAAGATCAGCGGCGCGATGAACACCTTGTACGCGCCCGGTTGGGGCGGCACCAGGGCGCGGCCGGCGGCGACGGCCTCCTGCGTCGCCATGATGACGCAGATGGCGCCGACGGCGCCCGCCACGCCCGCCAGGCCGGCGAAGAGGAGGCCCGTCGGGTTGACGTTGACGTCGGCCCACTTGATGCCGGCCCAGTTGGTGACGAACATCAGCAGCGGGAACAGGACGCCGATGACGAAGTAGGCGACGCCGACGCACAGGATCGCCATGAAGCGGCTGCTCGCCTTGCCGCCCAGCTCGCTGCCGCCGTAGAAGATGATCGGCACGTAAGTGCCCCACGCCAGGCCCGCCAGCGCCACATAGAACAGCCACTCGTATTTGCCCATCGGAATAGTCTCCTTCGTCTCTATTCTAGGACCGGGAGCGCGCCTTCGCTTGCGGCTTCGCATTCGCGCCCTGTGTGACGCAAATGCGAAGCCGCAAGCGAAGGCGTCGCATCACTCGCGCCGCAGCGCCGGGATGAGCGGCGCCCGCAGTGTCGCCGCCAGCGCCGCCGCCCCGGCCAGCAACCCGGTCAACAGCACCAGTCCCAGCAGCCCCAACAACCGCGGCCACGGCACCGAGCCCTCGCCGCTCATCAGGTGCGGCGCCACCGACAGCAGCGCCGCCGCCGTGCCGATCCCCAGGCCGAGCAGCAGCAGGAAGCCGTTCTCCGCCAGCAGCAGCCAGCCCAGCGCCCGGTGTCGGTAGCCGAGCGCCCGCAGCAAGGCCAACTCGCCGCGTCGCTCCCAGACGCTCCGCAGCAGCACCACCGCCAGGCCGAGCGTGCCGAGGATCAATCCCAGCGCCCCCAACGCCTGGAAGGTGGACAGGTAAGTGTTCTCGACGGCGAGGTACGCTTCCAACAGGCGCTTCGACGGCGTCACCTCCAGGCCGCGGTCGCCGAGGGCCGTTTCCAGGACCGCCTTCACCTCGTCGGCCCGGCCGGGCGGCGTCTCGACCAGGAAGACGTTGTAGCCCGGCTGACTCGGATAGAGCTTCAGGAAGTTTTCTTCCGACATCAGGAGCCCGCTTTGGAAGACGCTGTCTTGCAGCAGCCCGACGACGCGCAGTTTGACCGGGTTGCCGCGCTCGTCCGGCACGTCGAGGGTCTGTCCGAGGCCGCTCTTGAGCATCCACACAACGGTGTTCGCCTCGCCGAAGACGGGGATGGCGCCGTCGTCTTGGGGGCGGACGAGCATCAGCCAGGGTAGGTGCTGCTCCGCCAGGGTGGGGTTCCACAGTTGGGAGAAGCGGAAGCCGGGGCGGTTCGTCAGGCCGCGCGGCAGGCCGAACAGGCGCGGTTTGCGCGGCTGATACAGGTTGAGGCAGCTGGCGTCGTCGCCGGCGCGCAGCCGTAGCGGCGCGACGTTGATTTCCTTGAGGACGGCCCGAGACGAAGCGAGGGCGTCGCGAACCTTGTCGGGGTCGCCGGCGAACTGCTCGGTCAGGCGCCGTTCCAGGCGGTCGTCGGCCTCGTCGGTCAAGCCTCGGAACAGAGGCACGTCCGACTCGGCGATCAGGGCGAAGCCGCCGCTGCCCGACTCGCGGGAGAGGAAATCGTCGTCCGCGTCGCGCCGGAACGACTCGACGGCGACGGTCAGGAACACCGCCGACGCCAGCAGTCCCGCCGTCAGCAGGCTGCGCACCGGGTGCCGCGCCGCATTGCGGACGCCGAGCCGCGCCAGGGCGAAGGCGCCGCGGCCGCGGACGAGACCGCGCGGCGCCGCGCGCAGGCCGCGCCAGACCCCGGCGAGACAGGCCGTCAGGAACATCATCCCGCTGCCGAAGAACGTCATCGCCCGCATCTCGTGGTCGCGCACGCTGCCGGCAATGAGGAGCAGCAGCAGGCCGAGGGCGGCGGCGCTCAGCGCGACCTTCCCGCTCCAGCGCGGCCGCCCTCCCTCCGTGGCTTCGTCGGCCGACGTCGCGCCGGCGAGCAGCGCCCGAGGCGGGACGCGGCGCAGGCCGAACAGCGCCAAGAAAACTGTCAGCACGCTCATGAGTAAGGTGGCGCCGAAGCCGATGGCCAAACTCGGCATCGTGATGTGCGGTCGGAGGAACGACCCTTCCAGTCCGCCCGGCCACAGGAGCTGCAGCAAATGCAGGAGGAGTTGAGCGTAGGCCATCGCCAGCAGCGTGCCCGCCGCGCCGCCGACCACCGCGAGAGTCGTCCCCTCGACGAGGAGGAGCCGCAGCACGACGCCGCGCCGGTAGCCGGTCGCGAGGAGCAGGCCCACTTCCGACGCGCGGCGGTCGAGGCTGAGGCGGAACAGCAGTCCCACCAGGAGCAGCGCGGCGATGATGAGGAACGAGCTGAAGCCGAGGAAGAGTCCGCCGAAGTCGGTGCCGCCCGCGCTCGCCTGCAAGCCGCGCTCGCGCACTGGGTCGAAGACGAAGCCGCCCTGTTCGGGAGGTAACTGCTCCAGGAGGCGGCGCCGGAAGTCCTCGCCCGCGGCGCCGGTCGCGGGGGCGAGGCGGATCGACGTCAGCTTGCCGAAGCGGCTGCCCCAGAGTTCCTGACCTTTTTTCAGCGTGACGTAAGCCTTCGGCGTGGTGCGGTACTGCTTCCAGTAGCGCTCGTCGCGCGGTTTGATACGCTTGCCGTCGTAGGGGAACGGCGGGTCCCAGTCGCGGAGGTCGAGCTTGTCCGTGACGCCCGGGAACTCCGGCGTCAGGTCGGGGTCGGCCGTAACGCCGTCGAGGGGGACGAAGCCGCGCAGCCGGAGGTAAGGGCCTCCCGGCACGAACTTACTTGGCGGCAGTCCCTCCATTGCCGCCGGCGCGCTGCCCAGGTTCATTTTCGCGTCCGCCGGCAACGGCACCGTCGGCGGCTTCCAGTCCAGCGTCTCCGCCCGCCGATAGTCGAGAAGCACGCCGTCGCCCGGCTTTGCCTTCAGCGGCGATTCCTTCCAGTCGGCGAGGACGATTTCGTCGTCGGCAAGGTGATCGACCCCCGGAGGCAGAAAAGGCCCCAACGGCGGGGCGAGACTCGGGTCCAGAGCGGCGACCACGGAGTACGGGATGCCCTCCCCTTCCGGGTTGAATGATCTCCGCGGGGTCCAGGTGCCGATCGTCTCGACCAGGTAAACGAGCGTCGGCGCCGAACGCAGCCCGGCGTCCTTCGCCGCCCGCTCGGCCGCGTCGGCGACGACCGGCTCCAGGATCATCCGCCGGCTTTCGAGACTCAGATAGGCCCGATTTTCGCGGTAGAACGCCGCCACCTCGTCGCGCGTCAACACCTTGTCGCCGTCGCGGTCGGCGGCGGCGACGAACGACTCCGCGACGTGCCCGTTCCACGCGCGACGGTCGAGGCGGCCGTCGCCGTTTTTGTCGAGCTTGCGGAACAACTCCTCGGTGCGACTCTCCGGCGTGTGCAAGACGAGGTCCCAGTCGTCGAGCGTCAGGCGGCGACGCAGGTCGGCTTGCAGCGCGTCCGTCGTCCCGCCTTTCACGAGCAGGGCGTTCGCCCGCCCCGCCACGCCGAGCGCCTCCTGGAGGACGGACAGCGAGACGAAGGCGTTCCGCGGCGGCGCCGGGCTCGGGTTCAAGTTGAAGTTCGCCCCCTCCTCGTAGTCGGCGAGGACGCCGCGTACACTCAGGGTCAATTGCGTCACGACCGATTCCGCGTCGCGGCGCCCCAGCAGGCTCTCGCGCGGGACGCTACTCGCCTTTTGCAGATGGATAATAACTGTATCGCCGGTCCGGACGCCGAGTTCCCGCGCCAGAGGGCCGTTGAGGAACACGCCCCCCGGCGCGTCGCCGAACGGCGAACCTCGCGTCCAGAAAGTCCTCTCGACGCCGTAGACGGTCACGCGGCCGGCGCGGCGCGGCAAGGCTTCCTCCTCCGCCGCGCTGACTGCCCCTTGGAGGATCAGCGCCGGCGCCACGCGCTCGGCCTTCAGTTCCTCGGCCACGTCCTCGCGGAAAAAGCGGCCGGCGACGAGGGCGTGATCGACCCATTCGAGCTGTCGCAGCGTCAGGTCGCGCAGGCTGCCGCGCAGCGAGTCGCCGACGAGCAGCGCCCCCGTCAGCACCGCCGTGCCGACGGCGACGCCGAGGACGACGGCGGCGTTGCCGCGCCAGTGGTAGAACAGGTTGCGGAGCAGCAGGCGCGCGAACGTCATGGCGATTTCGCCTCCCGCAACGTGCCGTCGCTCATCTCGAGGACGCGCGGGAAGCCGCGCGCCAGTTCGGCGCTGTGCGTCACGACGACGAGGACTGTCTGCTGTTCGCGGTGCAGGTCGAGCAGCAGTTGTCCCACCGACTGGGCGGTATGGCGGTCGAGATTGCCGGTCGGCTCGTCGGCGAGCAGCAGGGCCGGCTTGCGAATCAACGCCCGCGCCACGGCGACGCGCTGCCGCTCGCCGCCCGACAACTCGGCGGGCCTATGGTCCAAACGTTCCGCGAGGCCGACCCGTTGGAGCAGTTCCTTCGCCCACGCCTCGACGCCGTGCCCGTCCTTCGCCACCAGCGTCGGCACAAGGACATTTTCCAGGACGGACAGCTGCGGCAGCAGGTGATGGTCCTGGAAGACGAAGCCGATGTGGCGGTTGCGGAAGTCGGCGAGGGCCGGCTCGGACAGGGCGAACGGATCCTGGCCGTCGAGGCGGACGCCGCCGGCGTTCGGACGGTCGAGGGTGCCGAGGATGTGCAGCAGCGTACTCTTGCCGGAGCCGGACGGCCCCATGACGGCGAGCGCTTCGCCGCGGCTCAGCTCCAGGCTGACATCGCGCAGGATCGCCAGCGGGCCGCTGCGCGTGGGGTAGTCCTTGCTGAGGTGGCTGACGACGAGGGAAGACATTGTAGGGGGATCGCGGGGTGAGGAGGACGACGACATCGCGGTCGTAGAAAGTGTATGCGACGTCGCGGCCCGCGTCCCGACCAACTCCTCCCGCCCTTGCTCCTCGTGCGGGGGCAAGCGGCCTGTTCGTCCGAGCCGCGCACGCAGCGTACTCGCGGAGTAAGCGGCCTTAGCAGTGGCTTCGACCGCTTACTCCGCCGCGCCGCGTGCGCGGCTCCGACGACACAAACAACTGGTCCCTTTCAGCGCGCGTCCGCCATCGCCTGCAACTGCAGCACGCTCCGCGTCTGCTCCTTCTCCAGATATTCGCGCCCCTTCTTGACGTTGACGTGGTCCCACGGCAGCACTTCGGTCATCGGCCGGTCGCGCTGCGAGTAGAACGTCGGGTCGACGCCGAGGTCGGCGAACGTCTGCCACCAGACCTTTGGCTGGAAGTGCTCGCGCCAGCCGTCCATGCGGCAGCCGCGCCGCCACGCCTCCTCCAGCACCGCCGCGACCCGCCGGTCGCCGCGCGTCAGCACGCCCTCCAACAGGCTCACCTCGACGTCGTGCTGCTTCACCGTCACCGCGCGGATCTTGACGCGCTTGCGCATGTAGTCGCCGGCCCAGCGCAAATACTCTCGGTCGCGCATGCCGTTCCACTGGTAGGGCGTGTGCGGCTTCGGCACGAAGTTCGACACCGCCGCCGTCACCTCGACGAAGCGGCCCTTGACCTCCTTGCCGATGCGCGCGATCGTCTCCGCCATGTCGACGATGCCGTCGAGATCGACCTGGCGCTCGCCCGGCAGGCCGCACATGAAGTACAGCTTGACGCGCTGCCAGCCGTTCTTGAACGCCTCGCGGCAGCCCTCGTACAGGTCGTCGTTCTTGATCTTCTTGCGGATCTGGTCGCGCATGTCGTCGCGCGCCACCTCGGGGGCCAGCGTCAGCCCGCTCTTGCGGATATTTCCCATCAGCTTCGGCAGCGACCGCAGTTGGTGGTTGATGCGCAGGCTCGGCAGCGAGATGTTCACCCCCAGCGGCGTGAACACCTCATGCATACGCTTGACAAGATCCTCGAAGTAGGGATAGTCGCTTGTGCTGAGGCTCAGCAGGCTGATCTCGTTGAAGCCGGTGTTGCGGTAACTCTCCAGGGCCGAGCGCACGATCATCTCGACGGAGCGGACGCGCAAGGGGCGCTTGATGACGGTCGACTGGCAGAAGCGGCACTGCCAGGGGCAGCCGCGCATGATCTCCAGGGCGATGCGGTCGTGCGTGCATTCGACGAACGGGACGATGGGCCTCGTCGGCAAAGGAATGTCGTCGAAGTCGCTGTTGATGGTGCAGGCCAGGACGTGGCGCGGCACGTCGCCGCGCGTGCGGTTCATGGCGGCGAGGGTGCCGTCGGCGTGGTACTCCGGCTCGTAGAACAGCGGCGCGTAGGCCCAGTCGGCGCCCGCGACGAGTTCGGCGATCATGTCGGCGCGCGACTTGCCGCCGCGCTCCTTGAGGCTCATCCAGCGCTCCATGAGCCACGGCAAGCTCTCCTCGCCGTCGCCGATGACGAAAACGTCCACGAACGGGGCGAGCACCTCCGGGTTCTGGGCGCCGGGGCCGCCGGCGATGACGAGGGGGTGGTCGAGCGTGCGGTCCTTGCCGTGCAGCGGAATGCCGCCGAGGTCGAGCATCGTCAGCAGGTTCGTATAGCAGACCTCGTATTGCAGGCTGAAGCCGATCAGGTCGAAGTCGCGCAGCGGCGTGAACGTCTCCAGGCCGTAGAGCGGCAGGCCGTGCTTGCGCAGCAGCGCCTCGAAGTCGAGGCCGGGGGCGAAGGCGCGCTCGCAAGCCCACTGCGGGTCGTTGTTCATGAGGGTGTACAGCACCTGCAACCCGTGGTGGCTCTGGCCGAGGGCGTAGGTGTCGGGGAAGGCGAGGCAGAGGCGGCCGCGGACGGAGCGGCGGTCCTTGACGACGCTGTTCAACTCGCCGCCGATGTACTGGGCGGGCGTCTGCACCGTCGGCAACAGACGGGTGACGGTTTCCTTGAGGGACGTGTTGAGCATGAGTCGTCTCCGCGATGAGGTCGGGGCGCGTCGTTACGCCGTCCCGGTATTATGCCAGAATCGTCCGGGAAGGGTATCACGTTGAGATACTAACCGAGGGCGAGGAAGAACGGGCCGCTCACTGAGCGTCCTTGGACTTGCTCTCGACTCCGAGGTCTGCTGTCGCGCTCCCGTTGTCCGGCGTCCTCGTCGTCTCCTTGGGCAGGCGCGGTCCGTCCTTGGCTGGTGATTGGGCGGACAGGCGCGCTTCCTCTCGCGCCAGCGTCATCTGACTGAGTCCGAGGAATGCCGCCGTCGCCAGGGCCGGCAGAATCAGGAACCAGACGTACCAGGGGAGCTGGACTTGCCAGGCGGCCAGGGCGAGCCCGACGAGGACGGCGGCCGGCAGCACGAACCTCAGATAATACCCGTAAACGCGATACATGGCACGATGCCCCCCAAAGGAAGCGGGACCAGACGTCCAGGATACTCTCGCCGAAGACCCACCGAAACAGCACTTCCGCCGGACCGAGGACAAGGGCGGTGATCAGGGACGCCGTCAGGAACATCTCCAGGAACGTGCGGACCGGCTTGTAGCGGAAGGTCTGGCTCCAGACGATTTGTTCCTCCCGCCAGACCCCCGTTTCCTCGTCGAGGCGTTTCACCCCGCGAATGTGACGAGCCAGGTGAAATAACTCGTGTGCCGCGGGAACCTTGCGCACGTGCAAGGGGGAGAGGCCGAGGAGGAACGGACCTCCCGCCGCGTCCGGCGGGCTGGCCCATCCCAGGGCGACAAAGGCATAACGGAAGGAAGCCCTCCGCACGGCGTCGAGGAATTCCACCCGATCCGTACCCGCGAGCCCGGCGATCGCTTGAAATCGGGGGTCCGCCGCGACAACCAGAAAGACATTCCTGACCCTGTCACCGGCGGGCCTTGTCGGCTTGCGGCGCAGCCAGCCGGTGATCGCGGCACCTTCCTGCGCCATCGTCCCTCCCCCCTCACATTCATGACTCCAGAATCGACGGGGATGGGTTCGTCATGGGAGAGACTCTTCCAGTACGGATCGCCAGCGCAGGGGGACGCCGCGGTAAGCGGCCTGATATGTGGCTTCGAGCGGCACGCGGACGTACCAACCGGGGGCGAGGAAGAGCGGCATGTCCGGCAGGACATCGCCGACCGCGACCGGCTCGACGTAGCACGTCGGCGGGAAGCCGGCGTCGTAGGCGGCGAGCGTCAGCGGTTTGTCGGGCGGCGTCGCGGGGGAGCCTTCGCCGATCTCTTCCCACAAAGCGCCGTGGACGCCGCGCGGGTCGCGTGGGCCAGGAGGAAACACGTCAACAAGGAGGAGGTGATACCCCTGATTCAGCAAGCCGGCCGCCTTGTCGATCAGGCGCCGGAAAGCGTGGCGGCCGCTCTTGTTGCCGGGAGAAATGATTTCCAAAAAGGCGACGACGCGGTCGCCGGAACTGTGGCGGATGACGAGGGCGCGCTTGCGGCGCGTGAGCGCGTCCACCTCCGCCGTGGCCGTGAAGCGCACCTTGGGCGGCGCCTCGGCGACGGCTGTCGCGCCTGCAGGCTCGCCGTCCCGCGCGTCCCCGACCTGTAACGTCAGGACGTCGGGGTTGACCTCGCCGGCCACCTGCTCGGTCTGGGCGTAATACTCGTCGGGCAGCACACCGGTGTTCAAGGCGTTACGCATCTCGACCAACCAGGCGTTGTGGAAGTCATGAAAGGTGCCCGCCGTGACGCGCGTCCAGTCGTGAATCGGCATGGGCCTGTCCCAGAGAAGGAAGGGTTGGGGCGATCCTCGGCGCCTTCTTCCGGATTGTAACCCCGCGGCCCGAGAGGGAGAAGTCCACTCCCCGGCGCCCTTGGCCCGCGGCTCGCGCCTCGTTACACTGCACCCGTCGTGGCCGCTCCGCCCGCTCCCGAGGAGGCCGTCGCGTGCAGTATTACTTCTTCCACCTCATGCCCTGGCCGCACCTGCCGGCCGACTTCGACCAGAAGTACGACTCGGCCTGGGTCTGGGTGCCCAACTCCCTTTACGACCCCGTGAAGGGGCATGACCTCTACCGGGAGTACATCGACACGCTCGTCCTCGCCGAGGAGCTGGGCTTCGACGGCGTCTGCGTCAACGAGCACCACCAGAACGCCTACGGCCTGATGCCGTCGCCGAACCTCATCGCCGCCGCCCTGACGCAGCGCACCTCGCGCTGCAAGCTCGCCGTCATCGGCAACGCCCTGCCGATGTACAACCCGCCCATCCGCGTCGCCGAGGAGTTCGCCATGCTCGACGTCATGTCGAACGGGCGCCTCATGGCCGGCATGGTCATCGGCGGCGGGCCGGAATACTACTCGTACCAGGTCGAGCCGACCCGCGCCCGCGAGCGCTTCCGCGAGGCGCTCGACCTCATCGTCAAGGCGTGGACCGAGCCGGGGCCGTTCGTCTGGCACTCGAAGCATTACTACCTGAGTTGCGTCAATCCCTGGCCGCGGCCGTTGCAGCAGCCGCACCCGCCGATCTGGATCCCCGGCGCCGGCAGCGTCGAGACGGTCGAGTTCGTCGCCCAGCGCCGTTACAGCTACATGGGCATTCCGTTCTTCCACATCGACGTCTCGCGGCGCATGTACAACGCCTTCCGCGAGGCGTGCGAAAAGAACGGCTACACGGCGAAGCCGGAGCAGATGGGCTGGGGCATCGCCGTCTACGTCGCCGAGACGGACAAGCAGGCGCGCGAGGAGTTCGAGCCGCACTTCTGGTACTTCGCCCGCAACCTGCTCAAGGGGATCACGCTGGCTCCGCCAGGCTACACCACGGCGAAGTCGGCCGCCGCCATGTACAAGAACCGCGGCAAGTTCCTCTACGGCCGCACCACCTGGGACGAAGTCGAGCAGGGCGTCTACGCCATCGTCGGCAGTCCGAAGACGGTCGCGCAGATGATCAACCACTACCGCAAAGAACTCGGCGTCGGCGTCTGCCTCACCGGCTGCCAGTCCGGCTCGCTGCCGCACCACCTGGCGCGCAAGAGCATGGAGTTGTTCTCGCGCGAGGTACTGCCGCACATCCGGGACGAGGAGGGCTGAGTACCGAGTACGGAGTACTCAGCCCTCGCTGGTGCTGGGGGCAGTAGGAGACGACGTCCTCACTGATAGATGACGCGCACGCGCACTTCCGAGGCGCCATAAGCCCGGCTGCCGGGGTATCGCGCCGTCAGCAAGAGAACGGTCCCGGCCGCCTGCCGCGACGGCATACGGAAGAAGGCGTCGCCCTGCGCGTTCGTCGTGTCTGTCCCCTGATCGATGGTGCGGTTGCGGTAGGTGACGACGAACTTCACGGGCTCGCCGCGGAGGCGTGCCCCGTTGCGGGCGTTGTGCAGCTCGACCTCCACGAGCACCCCGTTGCCGTGGCTGACGTGGATTTCCGGGACGCCGTCACCGCCGGGCCGCGTCGAATTGCGGATCTGCAAGTAGGTCGCGTCGGCGGCTTGAGCCGGCGAGGCGACGGCCAGCGCCAGGACGGCGACGGCGAGCCCGAGGAAGGTCTGCTTGCGCATGCCCATGAGACAATCTCCGTGAAAAGAGTCGGCGGCGAGGGAACCCCGTGTCCCTCGTCCCCCATGAAAGTTCCAGCCGGCGCCGCCGCGCCTTCGGACATCCTCCCCGCGTTTTTTCTTGCCGCCCCCTTCGTGGGGGGTAACATGGCATGCCGTGACACACTCGCCCCGAACGGAGACGCGCTCGCCGTGGACGACCCCACCGAATTCCAACTCCAGGCCCTTCTCGACCGCCTTCGGGAGGGCGATGAGGCCGCGCGCGACGCCCTCCTGGAGCGGGCCTACGAGCGGCTGCGCCGGCTGGCCAGCACGATCTTCCGCTACTCCTTCCCCGGCCTCCAGGCGCGCCACGAGCTGGACAGCGTCGTCAACGACGCCTGGCTGCGGCTCCGCCAGGCCCTCGCGACGGTCCACCCCCCGACCGTCGAGGACTTCTTCCGGCTGGCGGCGCACAAGATCCGGCACGTGCTGCTCGACCTGGCCGAGCGGCAGAGCCGCCTCCGGAGGCGCGAGCCCCAGGCGCCGGCCGACGACTCCGCCCCTTCTTCCGCCCGGGAGCCGTCCGAAAGCACTTACGACCCGGCTCGCCTGGCGCTGTGGACCGAGTTCCATCGCCGCGTCGAGGGGCTCGCGGATGACGAGCGGGCCGTTTTCGAGATGCATTACTACCTGGGACTGACGCAGGCCGAGATCGCCCGCCTGCGCGGCCTGGAGCCGAAAAAGGTCAGCCGTCTGTGGATCGCGGCGACCGACAAGCTCGCCGAGGGACTGCCGGCCCCGGACATTTCTTGACGCGGCCTGTCCGAACGCGCGTGTCACGCCGCTTGGCACAGTGGCCCGCGGCCCCGATCCAGGGAGATTTCATGTCCTCCACCGACCCGCTCCTCGACCTGCTCGTTCGCTGGGAAGAGTTGCGCAAGCACGGCAAAGACGTCACGGCGGAAGAGTTGTGCCCGGACGACCCGAGCCTGCATGAGCCGCTCCGGCAGCGCATCCGCCAGCGCCTGCGCGTTCACGCCCTGCTCGACACGGGCGGCGCGGCGGAGACCCGGCCGGAGCGGGAACCGGAGTCGGTGCGCGTCGCCGGGTACGAGATTCTGTCGGAGCTGGGGCGCGGCGGCATGGGCGTCGTCTACAAGGCGCGGCAAACCGACCTCGACCGCGTCGTCGCCCTGAAGGTGATCCGCTCGGGCGGCGCGAGCGCGGGCGAGCTGGCCCGCTTCCGCACCGAGGCGCGGGCACTGGCCGGCCTCCGGCACCCGAACATCCTTCAGATCCACGAACTGGGCACGCACGACGGCGACCGACCGTATCTCGCCCTGGAATACGCCGGCGGCGGCAATTTGGCCCGGTCCCTCGCGGGCTCGCCGCGGGAGCCGCGCGCGGCGGCGGCGCTGGCCGAGACGCTGGCCCGCGCGACCCACGCGGCCCACCAGTGCGGCATCGTCCACCGCGACCTGAAGCCGGCCAACGTGCTGCTGACCGACGACGGCACGCCCAAGGTCGCCGACTTCGGCCTGGCGAAGTCGTTCGGCGGCGGGTCGAGCCAGACCCGAACCGGGGAGGTCATGGGGACGCCCAGCTACATGGCGCCGGAGCAGGCGGAAGGGCGCCTGCGCGACATCGGCCCCGCGACCGACGTCTACGCCCTGGGCGCCATCCTCTACGAACTGCTGACGGGTCGGCCGCCGTTCCGCGGGGCGACGCCGCTGGACACGCTGGAGCAGGTGCGCTTCCAAGAGCCGCTGCCTCCGTCTCAACTCCAGCCGAAACTGCCGCGCGATCTGGAAACGGTCTGCCTGAAATGTCTCCAAAAAGAAGCCGGACTTCGCTACGGCTCCGCCCTGGCGTTGGCGGACGACTTGCGCCGCTTCCTGAACGACGAGCCGGTGCGGGCCAGGCCGCCGAGCGCCGCGTACCGCTTCCGCAAATTCGCGCGGCGCAACAAGGCTCTGACGGCGTTCGTGGCGGCGCTGGCGCTCGGCGTCGCGGGGACGTCGGCCGCCCTCGTTTGGGTGAACGCCGAGCGCGTCCGCGCGACCACCGCCGAGCGCGCGGAGAAGCGCCTGCTGGCGGAGTCGTATGCCCATTTCGCGCGCGAGAACGTCCAGCGCGGGGACTGGGAGAAGGCGGTCGACTACTTCGACAAGGCCCTGGCGGGCGGTCACGAACAGACCGCCGACATCCGCGTTGAGCGGGCCAAGGCGCTGATCCCGCTCAACCGGGGCGAGGAGGCGCTGAGCGAGCTTCAGGCCGTCGCCGACGGGCCGGACGGCGAGCGCCTGGCGGGGCCGGTGTCTCTCTGGATGGGCGACCTGAAGCTGGGCAACGACAATGACGAGGCGATTCGCCTCCTGCGCCGCGCCCGCGAGGCCGGCCTGCCCGACAAGGGCGACGACGGGTACGCCGCCGCCCTGCTGGCGACGACCTTCGACGAGGCCCTCGGCCACCTCGGCCGCGTCCTCGCCGGGCAACCTTATCACTTCCGGGCCAATCATTTGACCGCCTCGTACCTCCTTGCGCTGGGCCGGACGCCAGAGGCGCGGCAACGCCTCGTCGTGGCGCGGGCGTTCTACCCGCGCGACCCGCAGTTGCTCCTTTTGGAAGATCTTCTCCCGGCGCTCGAGGGCGACTCAGCCGCGTCTCGCCGACTGCTCCGCGCGGACCGTGAACGACTCGGCGAAAAAGCCGTCGCGGTCGGTCTCTTCTCCGTGGACGTTTTCGAGGCGGCGAACTCCATCGCCGACAGCGGGTCGATAGCCCCCCTCCCGTTAGGCGGTACGGTCTTCCGACTTGTTGAGCGATATCGCAAGTTGAGCATGGATCTCGCGCTGCCGGGAGGGGAGCAGGATTGGTTGGAGCGCTTCCCGCCGTTAGTGTTACGAAGCGCAATCACCCTCGCGCATCGCCTGGCTCCGAATGTGCTTGGGTACTTCTCCGAGCTAGAGTCCAAGAAACCGTCAGAACTCGTCCTCAGCCTGGCGATCGCCCGCGATCTCGCCGCCCTTGATCGCGGGCGGGTGACGCGCGCCCTGGAGGACGCGACGACAAGCTTCCCCGAAGGCACAATGTCTTTCGCCTACGGAGAATTCCTGAAAAATCAGGGTCGGTACGAGGAAGCGGCCGAACCGCTCCGTCGCGCCGCCGACGGGCCGTGTCTCCTCCGGCCGGTGCGGCGCCGCGCGGCCGCGTCCCTCGTCGAGGCCGAGTGGCGCGTCTCCAGAACCTCTCCGGAAAAGCTCAAGGAACTGCGGCCCCGGATCGTCCAGCGACTCCGGCGCCTCGTCACCGAAGGCGGCATCCGGGGCGACAACGGGGACATGATGTCGGGGATCGCCCTTGAGTTGCACGACGTCGAACTGACGCGGAGCGTCCTCGTGGCGTGGGAACCGACGGGCGGCCGCGAACGGAATTGGCAACTCCGCCGTGCCGCCGTCGATACCCTGAGCGGCGCCCACGGCGAGGCGCTGCGGCGCTTCGGCAAACTGCTGGAACAGAACCCGAAAGACGAGGAAGTGAAGGAGGCGGTGCGTCTGGTCCGCGAGAAGTTACGCCAGGAAGCCGACCAACTCGCGCCGTGCCCGTGAGAGGCCGAATCGCCCCGAATGCCTTGGCCCACGGCGGCGGCCTCGTTACACTGCATCCGTTGAAGCGCGGCGGCTCTTGACACCCTGTTGAGGAGGAAAGCCATGAGCGCTCCCCCCGGAACGGAACTCGTTGCCCCACCGGCGGCGCCGGCCGAGCCGCGGCCCGCGCCCGTCATCTACGCCGACTCGGAACCGTGGAGCAACGACCCGCTCCTGACCTCTTACCTGGAATCCGTTGTCGTCGATGATGGTGCCCCCGTGGACGGAATCCTCTCCGAGAAAAACATGCGACTCCTGACCGAGCCGCTGAACAGTTCCTGGGACGGCCCCGCGCCGGGCGTCCCGTTCGTCACGATGGCCAACGTCGGCCTTTTCCACACTCGCGGGGAGCCGCCCATCGTCCCCGACGTCATGGTCAGCACGGAGACGACCCAGGGCGACGACTTGAGCCTTAAAGAAAACCTCGGGTATTTCGTCGTGCTGAGGGGCAAGGTGCCCGACGTCGCGGTCGAGATCGTCTCGAACCGCGAGGGGGGCGAGGACACACACAAGCTCGTCACCTACGCCCGGATTCGCGTCCCCTATTACGCCATTTTCGACCCGCAAAACCGCCTCGGCGGCGGCGTCCTCCGCGTCTTCGTCCTGGCGCACAAGCGCTACGTCCCCATCGCGCCGGACTGGCTCGAAGGTCTCGGCCTGGGCCTGAAGCTCTGGGAAGGAACCTTTGAGGGAGTGCATACCACCTGGCTGCGCTGGTGCGACCGGAACGGCGTCCTCATCCCGACCGGCGCGGAGAAAGCTGCTCTGGCCGAACAGCGCGCCGAGCAGTCCGAGCAGCGCGCCGAGCAGGAACGGCAGCGCGCCGAGCAGGAACGGCAGCGCGCCGAGCAAAAGGACGAACGACTCAAGCGCCTCGAAGCTCAGCTTCGCGCCCTCGGCGTCGAACCGGGCAACGACGCCTGACCCAGGAGTGACGCTTCATGTTCGAGTCGCTGAAGAAACTGAAGTACGGCGCCCGCGTCCTCCTGGCGCGCGGCGGCGGGCAGCCGGAAACCGTCACCGTCAACGGCCGCTCGATCACGCTGATGCACGCCGGCGACGGGCCGCCCTTCGTCTATCTGCACAGCACGCTCGGCGAGTCCTTCCTGTGGCTGCCGTTTTACCAGACGTGGGCGAAGACGTTCCGCACCTTCGTGCCGACGCACCCCGGCTTTTTCCAAAGTTCCGGCTTCGACGAGATCGACACGATCGAGGACATGGCGTTCCACTACGTCGAGTTGTTCGACGCCCTGGGCCTCGACGAATTCATCCTCGGCGGCGTCAGCCTCGGCGGCTGGATCGCGGCCGAGTTCGCCGTCCGCTGGCCGGAGCGCGTCAAGAAGCTTTGGCTGTCCGGCGCGCCGGGGCTGTGGACCGACGACGCCCGGCTCGGCAGCCTCTTCACCGCCATGAACGACCGCGACCGCCTGCGCGAGTTGATGTTCGCCGACCCGAAGTCCTCCGCCGCGACGATGGTCATCAAGGACCACCCCGACGAGCAAACGATGCTGACCGCCTACCAGAACATGACCGTGCTGGCCCGCCTCATCTGGGAGCGCCCCTACGACCCGAAGCTGGCGAGTCGACTGCAGCGCGTCCGCTGTCCGACGCTGCTCCTCTGGGGCGCCGAGGACCGCCTGGTGCCGCCGGCCTTCGGCGAGGCGTACAAGAAACACCTGCCGCAGGCGGAGATGAAATTGATCCCGAATTGCGGACACCTGCCGATGTTCGAGCGCGAAAAGGAGTTCGTCGAGGCGATTACCCTCTTCTGCAAGGAGTGACATGACATCCTTCGCCGACCGCGTCGTCCTCATCACCGGCGCCGGCAGCGGGCTCGGCCGGCAGATGGCGAAGCTGTTCGCCGCCGAGGGCGCCTTCGTCGCCGCCCTCGACCTCAGCGCCGAGCCGCTGGCCTCGCTCGCCGCCGAGCTGCCCGGCCGCAAGGTCGCCTGCGCCGTCGGCGACGTGACCGACCGCGCCGCCCTCGGCGCCGCCGTGCGCGACCTCGAAGTCCGCCTCGGGCCGACGGACATTCTGATCGCCAACGCCGGCATCGGCCTCGCGACGGCGGCCGACCCCTACGACGCCGCGGCTATCGAGGCGCAGGTCCGCGTCAACCTGATCGGCGTCTCGAACAGCATCGGCGCCGTGCTGCCCGGCATGTTGGAGCGGCGCAGCGGCCACCTCGTCTGCATGGCGAGCCTGGCGTCGTACCGCGGGCTGCCGCGCATGGCCGGCTACTGCGCCAGCAAAGCCGGCGTCCGCGCCTTGATGGAGGCGATCCGCGTCGAGGTGGCGCCGCGCGGCGTCGCGGTGACGACCGTCTGCCCCGGCTGGGTCCGCACGCCGCTGACGGAGAATATCGGCGTGCCGACGCCCTACATGCTGGAGGTCGACGACGCGGCTCGACGGATTATCGAAGTGGTGCGGCGGCGCAAGCCGTTCGTCGCGTTCCCCGCCTCGTCGGCGCGACTCGTGCGCATCATGCGCCTCCTGCCGTCCGGCCCGAGCGACTGGCTGGTGCGCCGCCTGTCGGCGACGTTCGCCCGCAAGAAAGAGAAGAAGGAGTGACGCAAGGGACTTTCGCGGCGGGCGGCGCGTGCGGTAGAATGGGCGCGTTGTTCTCCCCTCTCCCCTTTGGGGAGAGGGGCTGGGGGTGGGGGGGGGGCCCCCCCCCCCCCCCCACCCCCCCCGGCACGGGGGGGGTGAGGGGGCGCCCCCCCCCCCGGCGCCAGGCGAGGGGATGGAAAGGGAGAGCCCCCCCCCCGGC
>JBBROG010000012.1:0-59921 GCA_038229635.1 Gemmatales bacterium | reverse complement strand
GGCGGCGTCGAGGAGGATGTTGGCGGGCTTGAGGTCGCGGTGCAGGACGCCGCGCTGGTGCGCGTGGTGGACCGCCCGCGCCACCTTGGCCATGAGACCGGCCGCGGCGTCGGCGGCGCCGAGGAGGCCGGGCAAGTGCCGCGTGAGACTGCCGCCGTCCACGAGCTTCATGCTGAAGTAATGCTGTCCGTTTTGTTCGCCGACCTCGAAGATGGGGACGATGTTCGGGTGGTCGAGGCGGCCGGCGGCCTCGGCCTCGACGCGGAAGCGGCGGACGTCGTCGTCGGAGGCGAGGTGCCCGGCGAGGATCATTTTGAGGGCGACGACGCGGTTGAGTGACGTCTGCCGCGCCTTGTAGACGACGCCCATGCCGCCGCGGGCGATCTCCTC
Organism: Gemmatales bacterium; assembly: GCA_038229635.1. GTDB lineage: Bacteria > Planctomycetota > Planctomycetia > Gemmatales > Gemmataceae > DATFNV01. The sequence goes on along the minus strand of JBBROG010000012.1, from coordinate 59,531 downwards.
CAGCAGTTCGTAGTCGCCGAAGTAGCGGATGACGCCCAGGGAGCCGGGCGCGGGCGCGCCCGCGCCGGGGGCGAGCGTCGGCGCCTCGCCGGCGCCGGGCCTCCGCGGTGGCGCGAACCGCTCGACGCGATCGCGATTGTCGAGGAACTCAGCCAGTTCGCGGGCGAAGTCCGGGTGGCGTGCCAGCAACTCCTCGCGCGGCGGGGCGCGGCCGGCCTCCGCCGCCTCCAGGTACGCCACCAGGATCGCCGAGAGCCCGCCGTCTTCGGACATATCTCACCCCGATTCGTCGTCTTCGAGAAATTCCCGCAGCTTCTTCAGGCCGCGAAACAGCAGCTGCGCCACCGCCCCCTTGCTCCGCCCCAGTGTCGCGGCGACCTCGGCCAGCGGGCGCCCCTGCAAGTGGTGCATCTCGACCGCGCGGCGCTGGTCCTCGGGCAGTCGCGCCAGGGCGTCGGCGAGGCGCAGCAACTCCTCTTGCCGCTCGGCTCGCTGACTCGGCGACGACTGGTCCGCCGCCAGCCACGCCTCGACGCGCGCCGACGACTCGTCCAGCGCGGCTTCGAGCGAGCGCTCGCGCGCCACGTCGCGCGCCGCCGTCTCCAGCTTGCGCACCTCGTCCTTGAGGTTGTTCGCGAGGATGCGGCGCAGCCACGCCACCCGCGCCGCGTTTTCCTCGGGCGCGGCGCGACCCAGAGCCTGGTGCGCCTCCCAAAGCGTCTGCTGGACGACGCCCGACAGGTCGATTTTTCCCTGCCAGCGCGGGTCGAGTTGGAGCCGGGCCATCAGGGCCAGGTAGTCGCGGAATCGCTCCAGGTCGTGGGCGGCGTCGGCCATCGCGGCTCCCTTCCCTCATAAGCGTGGCGGGGACGTACCGATTACGCACCCATGTTCTCGTGCCCAAGCCCCGCTTGGGCACGAGGGAAGGGGCTGAGCCGGGGGCGACTCACACCGACTCACACCCCGACTCACACCTCGTATCGCTCGTTTCCCCTGCATTTTCCGGGCTTTACGTGGGGGTGTGAGTCGTGAGCGCCTGTGAGTCGTTCCCGGCGCTCGCTTCCCTTTCCCGCCCCTACCCCCGTGCGGCGCGCGGGCCTCCCGCCGCGTCGCCGCCCGATCTCCCTTGTACCTTCTCAATCCTCAATTCCTCATTCTCAATTTGCGACAGGCCTCCCGCGACGTCACCGCCCGATTTCCATTTTACCCGCCCGTACCGGGTCGGGAAAGATCCCGGATGTTGTCAGGAAGTGACAGGCGGGGCGTGCCCGGCATGACGCCGGGCAGCGCGTAAGTTGCGTGAGCTGTCCCTCTCTGTTTGTCGTTCGACCCACCCTCCAAGTGCTTTGACATGAGCCGGTCAATGAGTAAGATGCTTGATGAGAGGGGAAATCCGTTTATCCCGAGAGGCGGAAAGGAGGAAGGCGATGGCGGCGACGATCCCGACTCCTCGCGACCTCTCCGAGCGGCTGGAGTTGGCCAACCGGCTGTATCGTGAGTACCACACGCGCTGCTTCTGGCACTGCCGGCCCGACCTGCGGATCACCGAGGAACTGATTCCTTTCGTCGCCAAGGGCTTGCGCACTCACGGCGGGCGCCGAGGCTTTATCCTGGCTTCGTTGCTTGTGACCGAGGCGCCGGCCGACTCGGAGCGAGAACCTCGGGAATGCCGCTAACCGCTTTCCAAAGGGAAGTCGCCCGCCTCCTCGCGGCGAACCGCAACCCCGAGAGCCACGTCGCCGGGGGGGCCGTCATCAACCGCGGCGAGGCCGGTCTTCGTTTCTCCGACGACCTCGACATTTTCCACGACGTCGCCGCCAGCGTCGCCGCCTCCGCGGAGACGGACGCAAACACGCTCCGGGCCGCGGGCTACTCCGTCGAATGGGCGCTACGCGGGGAAGGCATCAGGAAAGCGGAGGTGACGCGCGGGAGTGACCACGTTCGCCTCGACTGGACCACCGACTCGGCCTTCCGTTTCTTCCCGGTGCAACCGGACGAGGACTTCGGCTACTGCCTCCACCGAGCCGACCTCGCGACCAATAAGGTCTTGGCGCTCGCCGGCCGCAGCGAGGTCCGCGACTTCCTCGACACGCTCCTGATCGACCGAACTTATCTGAGCCTCGGCGCGGTCGTCTGGGCGGCCTGCGGAAAGGATCCGGGCTTCACGCCGGCCCTGCTCCTCGACCAAACGGACCGCCATTCGCGCTACCAGGCCATTGACCTGCAAGCGGAGAACCTCGCCCGTCCGGTGGATCTGCGAGAGCTGAAACAGCAGTGGCTCGACGCCCGCGCGAGGGCGGAGCGCCTGGTGGAACACCTTCCCGCGGAGGAGCTGGGTTGCCTCTACCTCGACACGGAGAACAACCCGGTGACGCCCGACCCGGCTGGCGCCGACTTTCCCAAGCTCACACGTCACTTCGGCAGTGTCCGCGGTGCCTGGCCGAAGATTTCCGGATAAGACGCTCATTTCCCGTGGTTGGAAGGTGGAGGGCTTTTGGGTGGAACAGCTTCCCGACGAGATGCCCGACGGGTGTAACTTCTACGGAATGCTCCGGACCGAGTTGTCAGCGGAAGCCGTGGCCCAGCGTTTCACGGCCGCCGGCTGGAGCGTGACTCAGTCAGGCGGGCAGCATCACTTGGACATCGGCTGGGGACGACTGACGCTCGCGGACGGCAACCCCGTGGTGGTGCAAGGCTGGGTGGACGATCAACCGGACGAGCGAGTCGCGGCGGTGCTGGGCCTGCTGGGCGGTCCGGGGGTGACAAGCTTCTGCCAGTGGATCACTGCGAATGGGCAGTTATGGCGGGAGATGCCTTTCGATGAGTCGATGCTCGCCCCCGACGACCCCGCACTCCCGGCACACATCAGGGAGTCCATCCTGGCCAACAAGGCGGAGGCAGTAACGAATCCGCGACCCCGGAAGCCCTGGTGGCGGTTTTGGTAGTCCACAAGGCACACCATACCAGGCTGTCGGTCGGACCCTGTGCCACCTGGCAGCCCCTGACGACGGGGTGGACGCACGCCCTTCGGGGCGGGTTCTCCACGGCGCATTCGCCGTGGCCGAGTCGTCGGTATCCCTCGCATTGCGCGAACGTATCCCCTCGCATTGCTTGCGCGTATCACGCCGTGTGATAGCCCCCGCCCTTGATTTTCCGACAATCTGTGATAATATCACAGAAGATGGCGAGTGGGAGGAACGTCAATGGCAGTAGTCGGCGTGAATTTCGTCCGCTTCACCAGACACGGCCTTCAGGCGATTCAGGCCGCCGCTCCGGTCGTCCTCGCGCTCGCCGAGTGCGACGACGAACTGCGCGCGGAGGCGGTCGAACTCTTCAAGCAGTTGGCGGGCGGCGACCTCGACGACGAGCAGCGCTACGCGACCGCCGCGCTTCTCGCCGAGATCCTGTTCCCCAACGCCGACCCCGACGGGCTGCCGGGCCTCGATCTCGCGGAAGCCGAGAAGATCGCTCCCTCGGCCGCTCCGGACGCCAAAGACGTCCTCGACCGGATGGACCGGGAAGAAACCGCCTTCGCGGAGCGGCTTCGCGATCTGCTGGCCGCGCAGGGGCTGACGCAAGCCGACCTCGCGGCCAAGGTGGGCATCGGCCAGCCCGCCGTGTCGATGATGCTGAACCGCGCGTGCCGCCCGCAGCGGAAGACCGTGCTGCGGTTCGCCCAGGCCCTGGGCGTGTCCCCGGACGACCTATGGCCGAACTTCCGCCCCTGACGGATCTCGCGGGCCGTCATGTTCCCCCACCCGCCGGGATAAGATCCTCGTTGAACCGGATCCGGTTGTTGAACGGGTCGATCACCTCCAGGCACTTCGTGCCCCAGGGGGTGCGCTCGACGCCGGGCCGCAAGTACTTGTACTTCTTGGCGGTCAGTTCCTGGTGGAACTCGTCGAGGCCGGTCATGCGGACGAAGACGCCCGCGCCGGGGCAGCAGTCGCCGACGTGCTCGGAGAGGTGCAGCACGCAGCCCCAGCGCGACACCTGCATGTACAGCGGCGTGCCCTCCTCGAAGCGGTGTTCCCAGTCGACGCGGAAGCCGAGGAAGTCGACGTAGAACTCCCTGGCCTTCGCCTCGCTGAAGATGCGCAGGATCGGGATCGTCTGAATCACCTTGGCGGTCATGTTCGCGGGTCCTCCGGGCGAAGTCACCGACAGTATGCCTTCGGCCGCGGCGGCCTGTCCAGGCCGGCTTCGCTTGTACGCCGCCGCGCCCCGCTGTAGGATTTCGGGAGCCGTTCCCGCCCGCGCGAGGGTCGCCGATGACCGAAGACCATTTGTTACGCGACCTCACGCCCCGGCACGCCAGTTCCGCCGCGGACGGCTCCGACCTGCCGACCGCCGCCGACACCCGGGCGACCCTGACCGACCTCCCGCCGCCGCGTGTCCCCGGCTATGAGATTCTCGGCGAGGTGGGCCGCGGCGGCATGGGCGTCGTCTACATGGCCCGCCAGGTCAAGGCGGGCCGCGTCGTCGCCCTCAAAGTCATCCTCGGGGGCGGACACGCCGGCGCGACCGAGCGCGCCCGCTTCCGCACCGAGGCGCAGGCCGCCGCACGCCTCCACCACCCCAACGTCGTCCCGATCCACGAAGTCGGCGAACACGACGGCGTGCCCTATTTCAGCCTCGAATTCTGCCCCGGCGGCTCGCTCGACAAGAAACTCAACGGCACGCCGCTCCCTCCCGCAGAGGCGGCGGCCGTCGTGGAGGCGCTGGCCCACGGCGTCCAGGAGGCGCACGACAAGGGCGTTGTCCACCGCGACCTCAAGACAGCGAACGTCCTGTTCGCGGAGAACGGCACGCCGAAGGTCACCGACTTCGGCCTCGCCAAGAAACTCGACGAGGCGGGCCACACCGCCACCGGCGCCGTCCTCGGCACGCCGAGCTACATGGCCCCCGAGCAGGCGCGCGGCGACACCCTCGCCGTCGGCCCGCTGTCCGACGTCTACGCCCTCGGCGCCGTCCTCTACGAGTGCCTCACCGGCCGGCCCCCGTTCCGGTCCGGCACCGCCGCCGACACGCTGCTGCAAGTGCTGCACGACGAGCCGGTGCCGCCGGCCCGCCTCCAGGGCGGCGTCCCGCGCGATCTGGAGACGATCTGCCTCAAATGTCTGCAAAAAGACCCGCGCCGGCGCTACGCCTCGGCCGACGACCTCGCCGACGACCTGGAGCGCTTCCTCGCCGGCAAGCCGATCGTCGCCCGGCCGGTGTCGGCGCCCGAGCGCGTCTGGCGCTGGGGCCGCCGCAAGCCGCTCGTCGCCGCCCTGCTGGCGCTCCTCGCCCTCGTGGTGTGCGGCAGCCTGGCGGGACTCACGGGGCTGTACCTGCGCGCCGAGGAGCAGCGGCGGCACGCGGAAGAGGAGGCGGAGCGGGCGCGGCGCAACGCCGAGGCGCAGGCCAAGCTGCGCCACGCCTTCGGCCACCTCGCCGACGTCTTCCGCGCCGCCGACCCGCTCGGGATGCAGGGGTTTACGTTCTTCACGCCGGCCCGCGCCGACGACATGCCGGCCCTGCGCGTCTTCGTCGACCGCGCCGCCGAGGTCGTCCGCGACCTGGAGTCCGACCCGGTGGCGCGGGCCGAAGTGCTGGACACCGTCGGCAACCTGTACCGCACCCTCGGCCGCTTCGACCGGGCGGGGCCGATGCTGGAGGAAGCGGTCGCCCTGCGCCGCGAACACCTCCGCGCCGGCCACCCCGATACGGCCGCCAGCCTGCACAACCTCGCCTGGCTGCACCACGACCTGGGCCGCTACGCCCTCGCCGAGCCGCTGTACCGCGAGGCCCTCGCCGCCCGCCGCGCCGCGCTGGGTGAGGACGACGAGGCGGTCGACCGCACTCTACTCAACCTCGCCTGGCTCCTGACGCAGATGGGGCAGTACAACGAGGCGGAGACGACCTTCCGCGACGTCCTCGCCCGCCGCGTGCGCCGCCACGGCGACGGGCACCGCGACGTCGCTATCGCCAAGGCCGGACTGGCCGCCCTCTTTTTCGACTCCGGCGAGAACGCCAAGGGCGTCGTCCCCGCCGCGGAGGCCGCGCGCGTCTTCCTCGCGGCCGAGGGCACCGAGGGGGTGGGCGAGGCGGTGCAGGCGTTCCAGATGGGCATGGCCTGCCGCACCGTCGCCATGCACGCCGAGGCCGAGCGCCAACTCCGCCACTCGGCCGACGTGACCGCCCGCGTCCTCGGCCCGAGTCACATGTATCTCGCCCTGATCCTCCACGAGCTGGCGGCCACGCAAGAGGAGCGCGGCGACCTCGACGGGGCGGAGGCGTCGTACCGGCGCTGCCTCGACGTCGGCCGGCGCACGGCCGGGCTGGGCCACCCCAAGGCGGCGGTCGGCGTCACCAGCTTCGGCTCGCTGCTGTCGCGCCGCGGCAAGACCGCCGAGGCCGACGCCCTCTTCGACGAGCTGATGTGCGCGCAGCGGCGCCGCTTCGGCGCCGACCACCCCCTCGTCGCCGACGCCCTAGTCGAGTGGTCGCGCGTCGCCCTGGAGCGCAAAGACGACGCGGCGGAGGCGAAACTCCTTGGCGACGCCCTGGAACTGTACCACAAGGCCGGCGGCGGCCGGCACCGCCTGTTGGCGCGCTGCCTGAACCAACTGGCGCTCAACCGGGCGCGCCACGGCGATGACTCGGCCGCCGAGAAACTGCTGGAAGAAGCGCTGCCGCTGACGCGGTGCCAGTTCGGCGAGCGCCACGTCAACTGCGCCGTCGCGCTCACCAACCTGGCGTGGGCGCGGCTGCGGCGGGACGGCACGGAAGGCGTCGAGGCCCTGCTGAGCGAGGCACGCACGATCGCCTTCGCGCCGACGCTGTTCGGCGACAACTCGGCGGTGCGGGACGACGTCCTCGCCTGCGAGGGCACACTTTACCGCCTGACGGGCCGTCTCCGCGAAGCCGAGGCGGCCGCGCGGAAGCGGTGCGACGAGGCCAAGAAAGATCGGGGACGGCTGTACGACAGCGCCCGCGACCTGGCGCTGCTCGTGCCCTTGGCGGCGGGCGACGAGGCGATGGGGCGCCGCTGCGCCGACCGCGCCGTCGGCACGCTGGCTCGGGCCGTCAAGGGCGGCTACGATAACCTGCACCGCCTGGGGGCCGACTGTGCCTTCGACGTCCTCCGCGACCGCCCCGACTTCCGCAGACTCGTCGAGGGCGCGGGCCGCGAGTCGCTGCCGGACCCGCGCGCCGCCCCGTAACTTCGCCTCCCACTGAGGATTCTCCCATGCGTCCCGCTGTTCTGTCGGTCGTCTTCTTCGCCCTCGCCGGCGCCGCGCCGGCCCAGGAGGCGAAGTCGCTCGATCAGAAGACGAAAGAGATCGCCGGCACCGCCGAGTTCCTCCGCTCCGTGCCGAAGCACTACGCCACGCTCGCCGGCATGGACCGCGCCCGGCGGCGCGTCACGCTCCTCGTCGAGGGGGAGGCCGAGCCGAAGTCGTGGCCGCTGGCGGCCGACGCCGAGGTCAAGCGCGCCGGCTGGTGGGCGCGCCTCGACCAGCTGCGCGTCGGCGACCGCGTCTGGGCCTGGCTGCAGCTCGACCGCGTCGGCCAGCCGGTCGCCGTCTCGATGCTCTGCGACGAGATCAGCGCCCAGGACATCCACGGCCCCGGCGTCACCCTCGAAGCGGCCGAGGGCGGCAAGCTGACGCTGAAGCCGACGAAGGGCGCCTCCTGGTCGGTCGCGGGCGCCGGCGCCGAAGTCTTCCGCGGCAAGGACAAGGCGCGGATCGACGGTCTCAAAAAGGGCGAAACCGTCTACGTCCAGTCGGCCGGCGGCAAGGCGCGGCTGGTCCTCGACGCGGCGGCGTTCGAGCTGCGGCGGGCGGGACAGAAGGCGGAGCTGCGCCAGCGCTGGCTGGACGAGGGCGTGCCGGCGACGGCGACGCTCCTGCACCCCTTCAGCGGCGAGATGGAAGTGACGATCGACCACGAGGCGATGCGCTGGGCGCGGGCGCTGAAGCCGGGCGACCGGGTGTCGCTGCGCGCGGAGCCGTCGATCCCCTGCGTCGTGAAGTGGGTGCGGCCGTGGCGCGAGCGGACGCTGCTGCGCCTGGTGGCGCGCGGCGCCGACCAGGCCGACCTGACGCCGGGGCAGCGCGTCCTCGTCAACCTGCCCGCGCCGCCGGCGGAGGTCGAGGCGTCGCCGCTGCCGCCGGACCTCGACCGGCCGCGGACGAAGGAGGAGCGGGTCGACTGGTTCCTGGCGAGCGTCTACTGTACGTGCAAGATCCCCGGCGACGGCTGCACGGGACACTTCTACACCCTGGCGAGTTGCAATCCCAACGGCTGCGGGATGCCGAACATGATGCGCAAGGATCTCGCCGCGAAGATGGATCGCGGGCTGAGCGATAAACAAATCTTCGAGGAATTGCTCAAGGAGCAAGGGCCGGAGTTGCTCCGGCCGCACCTGATGCCCTGACGGGTGGGCCGCCGCGCCGACACGCTTTTTTCGTCCCCGGTCAACTCACCGCCACGGCCGCTCCGGTCCGCACCGATTCACACTCTCGGTGGCACAGGACGAGCGCGTCGCGCGCGAGTTGTCCGCTCAGGAGGTCCGGCTCCTTACCGGCCACGACGCCGTTCACCGCCGCCTGAAGCTCGCTCGCGAACGCCGCGAGCGGGTCGCCGCCGCCTTCCAGCCGCACTACCTCGTTCGAGCCGTCGGCCGCCAGCAGCGTCAGCGGCTTGCCGTCGGAGTCATAGACCAGCGTCGCCTTCTCCAGGTAGATCTCGAAGCCGTGGACGAAAGGGCGTCCCTTCATGGCGACGGCGCCGCTGGAGCACGTCACCGCCGGCCCGCCGGGGCCGTACAGGTACTGCGTCGTCAGGTAGGCGACCGCGTCCCCCTCGACGACGCCCGTCGAGAAGACCGCGCGCGGCACGCCACAAATGAGGCCGATGAAGTGGGTGTCGTGGACGTGCAGGTCGACAGCCGGCCCGCCGGTCTTGGCGGCGTCGGCGATGTCGGCCGACCAGTCCGGCCGGGCGATGACGCGCTTGAAGTGGGCGCCGAGCAGCCGGCCGTGGCGCCCGGAGCGCACGGCGTCGGCGGCGTAGGCGAATTCGGGGAAGAAGGGCAACACGTGGGCGACCATGAGGAGCTTGCCGGCCTTCTTCGCGGCGGCGACCATCGCGTCGGCGTCGCCGGCCTTCAAGGCGATGGCCTTTTCGACGAGGACGTGCTTGCCGGCCTCCAGGGCGGCGATCGCCGTCGCCGGGTGCCGGTCGGTCGGGTTGCAGACGTCGACGAGGTCGACGTCGGGGTCGGCGAGGAGGGCGCCGAGGTCGGCGTACTTCGCGACGCCGGCGAGGTCGGTCATTTCGCCGGGCGGGCCGAAGTTGCCGCGGATGCCGCGCCAGTCGCCGGCGCGCTTCTTCGGGTCGCGGCTGCACACGGCCGCCACCCGGCCCCCTGCGAGGCGCCGGCCGGCGAGGTAGTGGATCTTGCCCATAAATCCAATCCCTACCAATCCGATCCTCACCATTGCCGTATCTCCTTGCTGATTGGCACTTTGAGTCATTCTGTGAATTCCAGGAATCGCACGCGTTCAGGCCGTTTTCGGGCCATTCTTCTCGCCCATTCTTCTTGCTTTGGGTTGAGGCGTTGGGGCTATTCTACGCCGCTTGGCTTGGGAAGTTCAGCCGCGCGAAGTCGGCACAGCCGACCTCCCGGATCTTCGCGTCGTAGGCCTGGGCGGCGGCTTCCTCTTCTTTCCCGCCGTGGGACACCTGCCGGCAAGATACGCGAGCAGGGCAAGGTTTGACGGGGGCCGGGGCACGCTACTTCTCTTGACCGGACATTTTTCAGGAAATGCTCGTTGAAATATGTCCGGTCGCCGAGTATACTGTCTCTGGTGACGGGTGACGCATGGCCAAGGTCGATTGCTTTGAGATCTCTGGTCTGGAGTGCTGGTTCTGGTCCAACGACCACGATCCGCCCCATTTCCACGTAAAGCGACAGGGAGAATGGGATATCTAAGGTGAAGTTTGTCGATGGTGAGGAGGAGATGTTCGAGCAAGAGTGGGGCGACACCCCAAGCGGCAAGATCCTTCGGGAACTCAAGAAGGCCGTAACGAGGCATCGTGCGGCCCTCCTCGCGGAATGGGAGGCGAAGATAAACCAATGACTACCAAGACTTTGAAGCGCCCCCAGGTGGAGTTTTTCGCGACGACGAGGCTGGCGCACGCTTTCCGAAGCGCCGCGAGGCGGAACAAGCGCCTGGCCGAGTACGGGCCGATCCATGAGTTCGGGCACGTCGCCTCGCTCGCCGACCTGCTCGGGCGTGTCCACGAACTTGAGATGGTCGTGCTCTCCCACGCCGACGACGATCATCTGGCGCTGGCAGGCTCGGAGATGGAGCCTGTGGTTTCGGGAGCGTTCCACCTGCTCTTTACGGACCCCGCGACCCACCCCGAACAGGTGGTACAGTGGATGAGGCGGACGAAAATCCGGGCGGAGAACCGTCTCCATGTCGTCCGGGTGGAGGATTTGGACACCCCGCAGGTTTCCGAGTTTCTCGGGCGGGTCTGCTCGGCGTTCCGACCAGAGAACACCCGGAGGAGCATCGTGGATGCCTGCCTCGGCGGCGATGTGCTGTTCGTCCGAGGCCCGAAGCACCGGATGCTCCACGTCCCGACAGACAAAGTCTCCTCCTTGCGAGGCCAGCCGCGGGCCGTGCTCCGGAACTTCCGGATTGACCCCGACGGCTCGTTCCTCCACTGGCCGGACATCGACGTTCATCTCGGCTGGAACCAGTTCCTGCAGGTGGTGGACCCGACCGAACTTCACAAGGTCCAGCAGCGAAGCACGGACTTCAACCGCCGGTACGGGGCGGCGATCCGAAAGCTCCGCGATGAGGCGGGGATCCCCCAGGCGAAAGTCGAGGGGATCACGGAGCGGCAACTTCGGCGTATCGAGCAGGGCGAGTGTCGGGCCACGACGAGCGCCCTTGCGGCGCTAGCGAAGGCTCACGGCCTCGACGTGAACGCTTATATGGAGAGCCTAGCGAAGGCGATGAAGTGAGTCCGCGACGGCCCGCGGGGCAGGCGAGGGCTCGCCCTACCGGCCGTGAAGTGCCGAGGGTCGAGGGCCTGGAACGGTTCGTCCGCGGGGAGCCGCTGCGGCGAGTGCATGAGTGCGTCTTCGGCGTCCTCGCCTTGGAAAGCGAGCCGGTAGACCCGAGGCTGTGATGTTCAACAGGGAAATCTTCGCGCTGCCGGACCGGCAAAAGAATCCTCAAAGAACTCACCGCAGAGAACGCAGAGAACGCAGAGGAAAGGCAATAAGGAAGAGGGGCAACCGCGGAACCTGCCTTTACTCCCCTTTGCCTTTTCTCTGCGTTCTCTGCGTTCTCTGCGGTGAGTTCTTTGAGGCGCTCTACATGGCGAGGCGCGAACCTTCTCGATCACGGCGTGTCGGACAGGTCAGCCGGCTGGCTCTGTCATTCTCCCCGAGGGTCTCTCGTTCATGAGTACCGCACCGCCGCAGGCGTGGTGGCAGACGTTTTTCTCCGGGCTGTTTCTCGACGCCCAGCGCCAGATCGGCGCCATGATGCCCACCGAGGCCGAGGCCGACTTTCTTCAACAGGTGCTGACCCCCGCTCCGGGCGCCCGCTTCCTCGACGTGCCCTGCGGCACCGGCCGCCTGGCGCTCGCCTTGGCGGCGCGCGGCTTCGCCGTGACCGGCGTCGACATGGCGGAGGGGTTGCTGCAAGACGCCCGCCGCGGCGCCGCCGAGCGCGGCCTGGCGGCGACGTTCGATCAGGGCGACATGCAGCGCCTCGCCTTCCGCGACGCCTTCGACCACGCCTTCTGCTTCGGCAACAGCTTCGCCTACTTCGACGACGAGGGCAACGCGGCGTTCCTGCGCGGCGTGTGCCAGGCTCTGAAGCCGGGCGGCTCCTTCGTCCTCGAAACGGGGATGAGCGCCGAGGGCATCTTCGCCAACGCCCTGCGCGGGCGCTGGTATCAGTTCGGCGACCTCTACTTCCTGCACGACACGAGCTACGACCCCGCCGCCGGCCTTCTCACCTCCAGTTACACCCTCATCCGCGACGGGCAAATCGAGAGTAAACAGGCCGTCTACCGCGTTTATACCTGCCGCGAGCTGCTGGCCCTGTTCCGCGCCGCCGGGCTGGAGCCGCTCGCCACCTACGGCTCACTGACGCGCGAGCCGTTCGCGCTCGGCGCCCGGGTGCTGTACGTCGTGGCGCGGCGCGCGGTAGAATGAGCGAGCCCCCCACCGGGAGACCTCGCCATGCCCCGCCTTTTGCTCGCCCTCTTCTCCCTCGCGACGCTCTGTTCCCCCGCGGCCGCCGACGAGGCCGACGTGTGGTGGTCCCTGCGTCCGCTGTCGAAGCCGGTCCCGCCGGCGGTCGAAGGTGACGCCCCGCGCAACCCCATCGACCGCTTCCTCCTCGCGAAGTTGCGCGCGAAGGGGCTCGAGCCGTCGCCGCCCGCCGACGCGCGAACCCTGCTGCGGCGCGTGACGTTCGACCTCACCGGCCTGCCGCCGACGCCCGAGGAAGTCGACGCCTTCCTCGCCGACGGCCGCCCCGACGCCTACGAGCGCGTCGTCGAGCGCCTCCTGGCCAGCCCGCACCACGGCGAGCGCTGGGCGCGGCACTGGATGGACGTCGCCCACTACGCCGAAACGCACGGCCACGACCAGGACCGTCCCCGCCCCAACGCCTGGCCGTACCGCGACTACCTCATCCGCTCCTTTAACTCCGACAAGCCCTACGCCCGCTTCGTCCGGGAGCAACTCGCCGGCGACGTCCTCTTCCCCGACGACGCCGAGGCCGTCGTCGCCCTCGGCTTCCTGGCGACCGGCCCCTGGGACGAGAGTTCGCTGCGCGACATCCGCGACGACACCCTCGACCGGCAGATGGCGCGCACCCTCGACCGCGACGACATGGTGACGACGGCGATGTCGACCTTCGTCAGCGCCACCGTCCACTGTGCCCGCTGCCACGACCATAAGTTCGACCCGATCTCTCAAGACGATTATTACGCCCTGCAAGCCGTCTTCGCCGGCGTCGACAAGGCCGAACGGGCCTACGACACCGACCCGGCGGCCGCCGCGAAGCGCAAGCGCCTGGACCGGGACAAAGCCGGTCTGTCAGGGCTGCGCGGCGTCGTGTCTCCCACGCTTCCGGTCGTCGGGGCGCTGCTGGACCTGGCCGCGCGTCAGGCCGAGCGCGCCGCCGCCCTGCCCCCGCCTCGGCTGGTCTACGCGGCGGCGAGCGACTTCAAGCCGGACGGCAGCTTCCGGCCGGCGGGGAAGCCGCGCCCGGTTCGCGTGCTGAAGCGCGGCGACATCACCAAGCCGGGCGCCGAGGCGTCGCCGGGGACGCTGACGTGCGTCGAGGGGCTGGAGGCGCGCTTCCGTTCCGCGAACCGCGACGACGAGGGGGCGCGGCGGGCGGCGCTGGCGCGCTGGGTGACGAACCCGCGCAACCCGTTGACGTGGCGCTCGGTCGTCAACCGCGCCTGGCACGACCACTTCGGCCGCGGCCTCGTCGACACGCCCAACGACTTCGGCCGCATGGGCTCGCCGCCGAGCCACCCCGAATTGCTCGACTGGCTCGCGACGACGTTCCGCGACGGCGACGGTTCGCTGAAGGCTTTGCACCGGCTGATCGTCACGAGCACCGCCTACCGCCGGTCGGCGCGGCACGACCCGCGCGCCGCCGAGGTCGACGCCGACAACCGCCTCCTTTGGAGGATGAACCGCACGCGCCTCGACGCGGAGCAGGTGCGCGACGCCATCCTCCAGGCGACGGGCAAACTGGACCGGACGATGGGCGGGCCGTCGGTGCGGCAGTTCCACACGTCGCCGGGCCTGCACGTCACGCCGAACGTCGACTACCTGACCTTCGACGTCGACCGCCCGGAAAACTTCCGCCGCGGCGTCTATCGCTTCGTCTTCCGGACGCTGCCGGACCCGTTCCTGGAGGCGCTCGACTGTCCCGACGCCTCGCAGTTGACGCCGGCGCGAAACGTGTCGGTGACGGCGCTGCAGGCGCTGGCGATGCTCAACGACAAGTTCGTGGTGCGCATGAGCGAGCATCTGGCGGCGCGGGCGGCGAAGGCGTCGCCGGACGTGGCGGGCCAGCTGCGAGCCGTTTATCGTCTCGCGCTCGGCCGCGAGCCGACGGCGAAGGAGAGTGTCGCGCTGGCGGACTACGCCCGCAAGCACGGGCTGGCGAATGCGTGCCGCCTGGTGCTGAACACGAACGAGTTCCTGTTCGTCAATTGAGGCTTTCTTCGATCTCTTTCGAGGAGGTATTCTTCATGTCCGCCGTACCTCAACCGGCTCCCGAGTCGTCGTCCGACGGCCCGCCCGAGATCCCGCCCGGCATCCGTCGGTCGCAGGAGGCGTACTGGCGCGACCTACCGCAATTGCTCCCCCTCCGCTCCCGCAAGCGCGAGTGGGTCGCCTACCACCTCGACGAGCGCGTCGCGATCGGCAGTGACGCCGCCGAGTTGTATCAGGAATGTTACCGCCGTGGTTTTGACGGTAATGAGATCTACGTCGGACGCATCGAGTACGACGAACTTCCGCCGTGGGAGCCGATCGACCTCGACGCCTACGGAGAAGTACCCGAAGAAGACCCCGCGTCTATTCCCCCCGAGGCGCTGCCGTGACAGCCCTGCTTCGCGAACTTCCGTACTGGGACCGTTCCAGCCGCATGAGAGTCGGGGGGGCAAGCGTACCTATCCCTGTGAAGGCTCACCAAATCGTCGTCTGGGTGAGCGTCGCTCCGGCGGACGCGCCCGCCTTGGAGCCCGGCGCCCCTCGCTTCCCCGCGATCCTCGACACGGGCAGCACGTTTACCTTTTCTCTTCGTCAAGCGCACTTGCAGGGGTGGGCCGGTATCCATCCGAACTACCTGCGCCTGCTCGGATCGATACGGCACCTGGGAAAGTACATCCCGAATCGCGCGGCGCACGTCTGGCTCCACGGGAACCGGCCCGGAGAGCGCGACGTCTTCACCGGCCGGCCGCCTTACCGGCTGAAACTCAAACGAGGAATAGCGATCTACCCAAGCGACATGCCCCAAGCTCCCCGACTTCCTCTGCTCGGCCTGATGGCTTTGGAAGAGAATCGGCTGCACCTGAAGGTGGACACCGAACACCGCCGGGTGACGCTGCGCACGCCCGACCTCGTGACCTGGCTCTGGAAGCGGCTGTCGTAAGACGTCGCTTTCCCGCGCGCGCCGCTTTACAATCGGAGGAGAGGCCCGATCCTCTCGATGAGGTCATTCCCGTGTCAGCCGTTCCTCAACCCGCGCCCGAGTCATTGCCCGACGGACTGCCCGAGATTCCGCCCGGAATCCGACGGTCGCAGGAGGCGTACTGGCGCGACTTGCCGCAACTGCTCCCCCTTCGCTCCCGGAAGCGCGCGTGGGTGGCCTACCACCTCGACGAGCGCGTCGGCTTCGGCCCGCACAAGGCGGAGCTGTGCCAGGAATGTCACCGACGTGGCTTCGCGGACGACGAGGTCTACGTCGGTCGTGTCGAGCCGCACGCCGAGCCGCCGTGGGCCGTGATCGAGGTCGAGGATTGCGGCTCTGACCCGCCCTCCTGGAACGGAGTTCTGACCGCATGAATGTCTCCCAACCTCTCTCGCTGCCGCGCCGCGACTTCCTCCGCCACACGGGCAACGGCTTCGGCGCCCTGGCCCTCGCCCACCTGTTCGGCACCGACCTCCGCGCCGACGCCCCCGCGCCGCGCCCCGACTTCAACGGCGGCCTCCACCACCCCGCCAAGGCGCGGCGCGTCATCCAACTGTTCATGAACGGCGGCGCCAGCCAGATGGACACCTTCGACTACAAGCCCGAACTCCAGCGGCGCCACGGCCAGAAGGTCGACTTCGGCATCAGCGCCGCCGTCACCAGCCTCCCCGGCGCCGTCATGAAGTCGCCCTTCAAGTGGAAGCAACACGGCCAGTGCGGCCGCTGGGTCAGCGACGTCTTCCCGCACATCGCGGCGTGCGTCGACGACCTCGCCTTCCTGATGGCGATGCAGTCGAAGACCAACGTCCACGGGCCGGCCAGCTACATGCAGAACACCGGCTTCGTCCTGCCCGGCTTCCCCTGCGTGGGCGCCTGGGTCTCCTACGGCCTCGGCCGCCTCGGCGATAACCTGCCGACCTTCGTCGTCCTGCCCGACCCGCGCGGCCTGCCGTACAACCAGACCGGCAACTTCTCCCCCGGCTTCCTGCCGCAGGCCCACGCCGGCACCGTCATTCGCCCCACCGCCCCCGTCCCCATCGCCGACCTTTATCCGCCGAAGTCCGCGAAGCACGTCACGCGCGCCAGCGAGGACGACGGCCTCCGACTGCTCCGGCAGATGAACCGCGAACACCTCGCCGACAACCCCGGCGACTCACGCCTCGAGGCGCGCCTGTCCTCCTACGAATTGGCCGCGAAGATGCAGCTCAGGGCCCCGGAGGCCCTCGATTTAACGCGCGAAACGGATCGCGTTCATCGCCTGTACGGCACCGACGACCCGGCGACGACCGACTTCGCCCGCAACTGCCTGACGGCGCGGCGCCTCCTGGAGCGCGGCGTCCGCTTCGTACAGGTCTGGAGCGGCGCCGGCGGGCCGACCAAGAACTGGGACAACCACAACGACATCCCCAAGGAACTGCCCGCCATCGCCGGCCAGGTCGACCGGCCCATCGCCGCCCTCTTAAAGGATCTGAAGGCGCGCGGGATGTTCGACGACACGCTGGTCGTTTGGACGACGGAGTTCGGGCGGATGCCGTTCACCCAGGGGGCGACGGGGCGCGACCACAACGGCGGCACCTTCGTGACCTGGCTCGCGGGCGCCGGCGTCAAGGGAGGCTCGAGTTACGGCGCCAGCGACGAGTTCTCTTACAAGGCGGCGGAGGGCAAGACCTACTGCTACGACCTGCACGCGACCGTCCTGCACTTGCTCGGCGTCGACCACGAGAAGCTGACGTTCCGCCACAACGGCATCGACCGGCGGCTCACCGACGTCCACGGGCACGTCGTCCGCGACGTCCTCGCCTGACGGGGCACCCCGTTACGGCGTCCGCCCCCCGAAAAAGTCGCCGAAGAGCTTCAGCCCCAGGAGCAGGAAGAGCAGGAGGACGAGGACCAGCACGGCCCCGAGCGCCCAGGCCGGAACGCTTGCCGCCAGGTTCTCGCCCGCGGCGGGCTCGGCGAGCGGCGTGACTTCTCGTCCGGGCGTCTCCGGCACGTCGGCCAGCGCGCTCGTCACCCAGTCCTCGCGCGGCCGTTTCTTTTTCTTCGCGGGCGGCGGCTCGGGGAAGGGCAGGGCGTCGGGCACGTCCGCTTCGACGACCGAACGAAGAGTCTCCGCCATCTCGGCCATCGAGCAGCGCTCCGTAGGCTTCTTGGCCAGGGCGCGCCGTAGAATCGGTTCGAGTTCGGGCGGGAGCTTGGCGTCCGCCGCCGCCGGGACGCCGGTGGCCAGTTCGCGCAGGATCGTCCCCAGGGCGAAGACGTCGGCGGCCGGCCCGGCGGCGACCCCTTCGGACAGGACCGCCAGCCCCAACCCGGTGACGAACGGCTTTCCCCCGGCGTCGACGACGACGCTCGACGGCGTCAACCGCCCGTGGGTCACGCCGGCGGCGTGCGCGTCGGCCAGCGCCAGGGCGATTTGACGCGCCAGGGCGGCGGCCTCGCGCGCCGGCAGAAGTCTTAGCGGGTCGATAAAATCCGTCAGGGGGCGCCCCTCGGGGACGCCGGTCGCCAGGAAGGTGACGCCGCCGATTTGCCCGGCGTCGTAGACGGGGCACAGGCCGGGGTGCGTCAGCGCCGAGGCGGCGACGCTGTCGCGGTAGAAGCGGTCGACCGTCGCCGCGCTCGCGTCGGCCGGGAAGCGCACGACCTCCAGGGCCACGTCCCGGCCGCGAGCCTCGTCGCGGGCGAGGTAGGACGCCCCGCGCTTGTTCAAGATGCGATACGGGCCGAATTGCTCGGGCAAATCCCCGGACGCGCTCATCCCACGACTCCCGACGGCTCATCCCGGCCACGTTCCCCAGGTCGCGCGAGATCCCCGGGTTACGCGAGTGCGCTCCACCCGGGGCTACGATCCGCCGCCCGCTACGCGGGCTAAACCCTGGGCCAATCTCTCATTTCCTCTTCGGCGGGTTCTTCGCCCAATCGAGGACGCGGTCGTACTCCTCCTTGAACTGCCGCGCCAGGCCGGCGTCCTCGACGATCAGCAGGTTTTCGTCGTTGTCCTTGTCGGCGGCCTCGGAAAAGTTGAACGAGCCGAAGATCACCGTGCGGCCGTCGACGACGAACACCTTATGGTGCATCGTGTACGGGTTGCCGTCGAGGTAGACGTCGATCCCCGCCGCCTTCAACTTCCCGTACTCCGAGTGTTCGGTCTCCTGGTCGCGCTTCTCGAAGACGCCGCCGACCGCCAGGCCGGCCTCCGCCTTCTCGCGGACGACGCGGCCGATGCCGTCGTGCGTGAACTGGAAGGCCAGGAAATAGATGCTCTTCTCCGCCCGGCCGAGCGCCTCGACGACGTGCTTGGCGACGTGGTCCTTCGGCGCGAAGTAGATGCGGACCGGAACGCCGCCGACGGTCAGTTCCGGGTTCGGCACGCCGCGCGCCTTCTTCGCCCCGAAGTGCTTGCCGGCGAACATCTTCTCGAACTCGGCGGTGTAGTTCTCCGCCAGCTCGCGGCTGCGGACGATCACCATGTTGTTGTTGAGTCGATAGGTGTCGCCGACGGTGTAGTTCCACGAGCCCGTCTGCACCCACTCGCCGTCGACGACCGTGAACTTGTTGTGCATGATGGCGTGGCGGCCGCCGTCGTCGATAATGGGGATCTCCGCCGACCACAGCTTCTCGAACGCCTCCGCGGCGACGGCTTTCTTGCCCGAGCCGTCCTTCGCCTTGCGCACCGTGTCGCCGTCGGTCACCAGGCGCACCGCGACGCCGCGCGCCTTGGCGGCGGCCATCGCTTCGGCGACGTTCACGAGGTCGAAGTCGTAAACGCAGACGTCCAGGGTCTTTTGTGCCCGGTTCATGAGGGCGACGAGGCGCTCGTCGAGCCCGCCCTTGTAGTGGGCCTTGTTGGTCGGGATCTCGGGGCTGGTGAAGTGGACCTCCCACGCGCCCGGCCCGGACGGCTCGGCGGAGCCCCCGCGGTCGGGGGCCGTGACCGGCCCGCCCGAGCCGCCCCTCCAGTTGAGGAAGCCGATGACGGCGAGTACGAGCAGGACGAGGGCGGCACCGACGACGAGTTGCCTCGGCGTGGCACGCTTGAACAACTCGGTCACGATTCTCAGGCCGAGCGCGGCGCTGTCGTCGCGGCGGGGGCTCATGAGGTCGACTCCGAATGAGGGGCGGTCGGGCGTCAGCGCTTCGGCGGTTTCTTCCCCGGTCGCGCCGGCTTCGCGACGCGCGCGGCCGGCAGGAGCGTCCGGAGCGCGGCGGCGAGGCGGACCGCGTTGTCGTCGGCGTCGTCGCCGAGGCGCACCTGCGTCAGTCGGCTCACCCCGTCGGCCGGGGCGTCGCCCCGCCAGGCGAGGAGCTTGTGCAGGTCGGCGATTTTGCCGTCCTCGGCGGCGGCGACGGCCTCTTCGAGGACGCCGCGCACGAGACCGCCGTACTCTTCCACCGCGGCGGCGTCCTTGGCGCTCGGGGCGAACGCCTTGACGGCGTCGGCGGCCCAGCGGAGCAGCGGGGCGATCCCGTCGTCGGTCAATTCGCCGCCGAGCGCTTCGTCGCCGAGCAGGCGCTCCGTCACCCGCCGAACGGCATCATTTTTGTCGGCCATCGCTCGTCCTCAATCCGTCTCGGGGCAGGGTGGAGGCGTCTCGCCCGTTGGCCGCGCCGGGTCATTGAGGGATGAGGGAGGGACGGGCTTCGTGAGGGCCTGATTTCGCGGACGCCAATTCGCCGTAAGTGCTTGCCTTGTCTTGAGTGCCGAAGGTGGGACTCGAACCCACACACTCTTGCGAGTACCGGATTTTGAGTCCGGCGCGTCTGCCAGTTCCGCCACTTCGGCGACGTTGCCACGTAAGGGTTTACGTCAAGTGCCACCCCCCATCCGTCCGACTTGTGACCAAATCGTGACTAACTTGCACCGGAAACGGCTTTGGCAGGATACTGCAAGACGCCTTCGCGTTCAAGGGTCCCCTGCCCGTAAGGCAGCTTGTTCAGCGCCTGGCGTTTCGTCCCGGCGTTCACCTTCGCGTAGATCCGCATCGTCATGTCCAGCGTCCGGTGGCCCAGCAGTTCCTGCACGCTCTTCGGATCCGCGCCGCCCACAATGAGGGACGTCGCGAACGTCCTCCGCAGACTATGAAGGTCGACGTGCTCGACCTGCCGGCCCTCGGCGTCGAGAGTCTCCCGCTCGATCCCGGCCTTGGCACAGCAGCGCAGGAAGGCGTGGTACGGCCCCGAGCGGTGCGTCAGCGGCGTGTTCTGCGTGCTGACGAAGACGTGGTCGCGACTGAACCGCGCCTCCACCCGCGCCGTCATCGCCGGGTTCCTGGCCTTGCCGGGGCGCCTGGCCCCCCGGCCCGCCTCCTGGCACTTGAGGATGTCCCACAGGCCGGCGTCGATCGGGACGCGCCGCTCCCGGTGGTTCTTGGCAACGCCGCCACGGACGACCAGCTCGCGGGCCTCCCAGTCGACGTCCCGGAAGGTCAGTCTTGCCAGCTCTTCCTTGCGAAGGCCGGAGACGAGGAAGGCGTACCAGACGTCCCGCCACGGCGGCGCGCTGGCGTCGAGCAGCCGCCGGACCTCCTCGACCGTCAGCGGCCGCCCCTCCTTCGGGTCGTCGTGCGGCAGCGGCCCGAGCCCGTCGAGGGGGTTGCTGCCGATGAGGCGGTGCTGGACGCCCCAGCGGAGCATGGTCGCCAGGGCGCCTACGTCCATGTTCACTGTGCGCGGCGAGACGCCCCCGGCGAGGCGCTCCTGGCGGAAGGCGAGCACGGCCTCGACGCGGAGCCGCGAGACGCGGCCGGCGCCGAGGCGGGGCAGGACGTTGTCCAGGCACTCCACATAGCGGGCGACCGAGGCGGGCTTGAGGGCCTGGCCGCAGTGCGTCAGCCACTCGCGGCGCAGGTCATCCAGGGGGTAGTCGTTGTCGAGCAGCCCGAAGTCGCCCTTCTGGGCGCGGGAGCGCAGCTCGACCAGGATCCGCACGGTGGCGTCCAGGTCGGTGGCCAGCTTCCTGCGGATGCGGTGGCCGCCAGCGTAGAAGTCGCAGTAGTAGTGACGCCCCCGCGGGTACATACCCTCGGGGA
The DNA here is from genome assembly GCA_038229635.1 of Gemmatales bacterium. GTDB lineage: Bacteria > Planctomycetota > Planctomycetia > Gemmatales > Gemmataceae > DATFNV01. The sequence continues at coordinate 38,251 of JBBROG010000012.1, read as the reverse complement.
GCTTGCGCGGTCGGGGCACGGAGCCCTCCTTTCTGGAAAGGCCGGGGGCGCGGGCTGCTTTCCAGGACGGCGCCGCGCCCACCGGCAAAGGAAAGGGACGAGTTTACCCGAGGAGGGGGCGGTGCGATAGAAGGGGCGCGACTGTTGCGGTGGAGTTCTGACCCGGCGTCCGGGCAGAAGCCGCGGGACGCGCGGGGGCCGAACGACCGGGGCGACCGGCCCGGACGGAGGAGTTCGCCCAGGCCACCACGCGGCCTGCGATCGGGAGGTGTTCGACCTCGGGACGCCGCCCGGGGGCGGGCGCTGGTAGGGACGCCTGGGCGCTTTCCGCTTTCCGGAGGTTTTAAACCCGGCGGTGGCGTAGGGAGGGGGGCCATCTACCCGGACAGGGCGGAGGGGAGTACAGCCGCTTGGCCAGCGGGCCTTGCCGCGCCGGCTTCATAGCCCGTGCCTAATTAACCCATGCCATCCGAGCTGCGAGCGCAAGGGCAGGCATGTGGACCACTGGCTCCTACAGCAAGGAAAAGGTACGCTTGGGGGATGTATTACGGGCTATCCGAATGCGTGGGCCTTCAGGCCAGGCTGGAGGGAGGCGCAAGGTTCTTCAGGCGGGTGGCCGGCGGCAAAGAGGGATGCACGCCGGCGTGGTGGGAAGTGCGGTTACGGCAGCCTTGTGAAGGCCCAGCCGCCGGACCGTCACGGAGGTGGTTGTAACATCGGCCACCACTGTCCTGGCGCAGGCGACGTCGCGGCTATTCTGCGACCTAGTCAGGGTCTTGACAGGCCGTGAGCGGCCGGGGGTAATGAGCGGGAGAACGCCGGGGCGAAGTGCTTCGAGATTCTTGCAGCATTGGTGCGTGATTTGAGTGCATGAGACGGTTGCGCCGAGCTTCAACAGTGCGTTAATGACCTCCTCGCGAGGGTGACGTTCGGTGTTACTCGTTCCGACCGAGATGACGGCGTGACGGGGGCGGACCGCCTCTTGGTAGAGCCATTCGAGTTCGTCACGCAGACGAGTGTCAACCCAGTGCCCCGGCCAGATGACACCCGCGTGGTGTGGCACAGCGATGACGTCGCAGTGGAGGAAGGACCCCCGTAGCTGCCGAATCACTCGCCACTGCTCCAGGCTTGAGTCACCTGGGAATACAACCCGCCGTTCTCCCACTGTTAGGACCAGCACACCGCTCGCCGCGTTCGAGTCTTCGGCCTCCATTGCGGCCTGGTTCTCCCCGAAAGTCGGGGAGAACAATTTCAACTCCGCACTGAGCGCGTTGGATTGCCAGATAAGCTTCGGGTTCTTCTCGTATTCCAGCCTGACGAGTTGTCCATGGAGGAGGTGCTTGTCCCTTATTTCGGTCTGGAGCTTATCCCAGAACGGAGTTTCCCTGACGCGGGGGTCGTTTGGGTAGCAGACCTTGTCAATCCGACCACGGAAATTGGTTGGGATGGCGGGGGCGCCCCCAGCGTGGTCAGAGTCCAGGTGCGACAGGACCAGGCAGGTGATTCGGTCTACTGAGAGGTGGTGAAGCAACAGGCTCAGGTCAGATGCGCGACGGCCCGTGTCGATGACATGGACCCGCCTCTTCCCGATGAGGATGACGTTGCTCGTACCCTGCCCTACGTCGGCGAAGTAAACTTCCATTGGAGGCGCCCGTCACCCCGGCTACCAGGCTCAATCCCAGTCGGAGTCGGGAAGGGATTTTGAGGTGGGCAGGGAGTCCCACAGTTGCTTCGACTCGGCAGCCGTATTTTTCGCCCGAGCCGGAAGTCGCTTGACGTACTCCACCTTGAAGATCTTGTGCGACACCGGATCCCGGTGGACGACTGCCTCAAAGGGCTGGCCGACCTTGTAGCCCGCAAACTCGCCCGGCATCCGGGCGAGGGGGATCCGCTCCTTCGTGCCGTCTTCCCAAAGGACCACATCCGGGTATGGACGCGCCTGTAGAACCTTGCCCTGCTGCAACACAACCAAGGGTTGGCCGGCCCTGTACTGGTCCACCTCGACCAAGCTCTCCATCGCGCCCCATAGACGCCGATCCCCGTCGTCCATCTCGAAAGGCCGCATGACGTACAACCTCTGGAAGGCGGAGTGGAATTGCTTCACCCAATCCTGATAAGCTTCGTCCGGGCTCCCCCCCCGCCCGACGATCGCGTGAGAAAACCCCTCCACGGCGAACTCGCCCTCCGCCGCCGACTGCGATGGGTAGAACGACCCCTGCGAGGGCTGGCGCAGGTGGTAGGTGGTCTGGCCGAAGCGGATGGCGCTCACGCAGCGGCGGGTCACATCAAAAGGGTGGAGGAGGCCGCCTCGGTACTTCACCGTCTGGTAGCCGCCGAATGCGATGACCTCAGGGCGGTTCAGGTGGTAATCAGGCGGCACTGCTGCGAGCGGCATGGTCGCCTCACTGTTGTCCAGGGCCGAACAGTTCCCAAGTGCGGTCGGTGAAGGCGGCACGAAAGCACCGCATGACGGACTGGTGCGCGACCTTCAATTCGACCGGGATTTTCCCGAGGTCAACCTCCACATCGTACGGGCGCGACTTGTGCCAGTCCATGCGGAATCGAAAAAAACCCTTCTCCGTGGTTAGCGGGTCGTACTGCAGATGGATTTCCAGCGGGCCGGTCCCGTCTGGAGGCCGGACGGTGGTCTGGATCAGGTACGATAGTTGGCTGCCGAACGGCTCGGCTGGCAGATCGAGCCCGAGTGTGAAGTAATCCCTGAGCTTAATCTCGCCCCCTGGGGGTGCCGGGACGTCGATGACGTCTACGTAGTGGATGGCGGCATACCGAATCTTGACCGGCTTGCAGATTTCGACGTACTTAACGAGTTTCGCGACCGCAGCGCTGCAGAGCGCCTCGAATCCGGGGTAGTTCTCGCCGAGCCGGAGGAAGTTGCAGACCAGCTGCTTGGGGGTCAGGTGTAGCCAGCGGGTCCCCTGCACATCATGCGCGCGAAGGTGCTTGATGGCGATTTCCTGACTCACAACCTCAGGGAGCTTCGTCGGCGAGACTTGCCGGAATTCCAGTCGGTCTTCACGCGAAATTTCCAACTGGGGGTACTCTTCCGCGTACTCCTGGAGGAACTGGACGGCAGCCTGATGTCCCCCGACCGGGTTTGGGTCGAAATTGAACTCGATCCACATTTCCACGATTGGCGGCTTGCTGAGTGGCACACTCCGCCCCCTTTTCAGGACACTCCCGAGTATAGCTCGGTTCGGCCGACTGGGCTAGGTAAGCCGAAGAACCCCTGCCCACGACAATGTTCCTCGGCGCGGCAAATTCTATTGGCCGCGCCGAGGTCGGACAGTGGGGGATGAGGCCCCAGCGAACCACCGAGGCCTCGCGGCCGCCGCCCTACCCTCGCCCGACCACACGCAGCACCGGCACGGCCTGCGTCGGCGCGACGTTGTACCTCGGCTCCAGGCCGGGCAGGTCCGGCACCTCGTCCAGGCCGAAGGCGTCGGCGATCTCTTCCGGGTTCGAGCGAGCGAGCGTGAATCGACCGCACACGATGACATCCTCCGGGCGACGTTGAGGGCGCGGCGTCCCACGTCATCAGTCGGCAGCCCGCGCGCCGGACGTTCAGCCTTTTTCGCCGCCGGCTCTCGGAATTCAGGAATGGTCGTGGCGGCGGCGGGCGGGCGCCGTTAGAATCGGGACGCTCGGTTCGCGACCGATGATCTGAGAAGCGCTCCTCTGGTTTCGTCACCACCCGTACCTCGTGACTGCCCCCGCCGTTCGTGCGCGCGTCGCGCCCGGACGTTCGTAGGACACGCACCCATTGAGGAGTTTCCCGATGTCGTTCGCTACCGACCGCCGCAACGCCAAGAACAACACGTCCGCCACTGCCTCTCGCCGCGCCCGATCGCGGACCCGTCGCCCGTCGCTGGAGCCGATGGAGGACCGCGTCGTCTTGACTACCGCCTCCGCGACGGTGACGCAGCTGTACCAGGATCTGCTGCACCGCCTGCCCGACGTCGGCGGACTCACCTACTGGACGGGTCAGCTCGACCAGGGCGCCGGCACCCAGGCCGTCGCCTCCGCGCTGACGCACTCCACGGAGTACCACCGGGGCGAAGTCAACGGCGTCTACCAGCGCCTGCTCAGCCGAACGGCCGACGAGGGCGGACGCGCCTTCTTCGCCACCGCCCTCGACCAGGGGCAGACGATCCAGCAGGTGGAGGCCGCCGTCGCCTCCTCGCCCGAGTACGCGCATTCGCACGGCGGCGCCCCGGGCTTCCTCGACGCCCTCTTTAACGGCGCCGATCACCTGAAGACCTTGGTGAGCGGCGCCTACCAGCAGGTGCTCCACCGCGCCGGCGACGCCGGCGGACTCGCCTACTGGGCAGGCCGCATGAGTGCCGGCGAATCGCTCGGCGACGTGACCGCGACCCTCGCCGCCTCCCCCGAACGGGCGGCGATGGCGGCGCCGACATCGACGGTGCTGGGCACATTCAGCGACTCCTCGGCCTTGCCTTTTGGCGGCGCCGGCACTTTGGAGACGTCCCTGGCCGGCGCCGCCCACGCCGCTCTTAGTGCCGGCGCGGGCGCCTTGCCGCAGGCAGTGACGAAGAAGGTCGGGCCGCCGGCGGTGTTCCAGGCGTTCGGCCCGCAGCGGCTCGTCGACACGCGCAACCCCACCGCCGGCCAGTACGGCGGGCCGGCGTTCGCGGCGAATGACACGCGGACGATCAACGTGGCGCCGTACGCCCTGGACGACCCGTCGATCCCGTCGGCGGACCTCGGCGACCAGCCGCCGACGTCGAATCTGCCCGCCAACGTGACGGCGGTGTCGGTGATCCTGTTCATCGTCGGCGCCCCGGCGGCGGAGTACTTCACGGCCTACGCGACGGGGACCAGCCCGGCGCCCACCGGCACGGCGACCGTGTTCGCGGACCGGGTGGGGCAGATCATCGCGGCCAGCGCCATTGTGCCGGTGAGCGCCTCGGGGAACATCGACGTCTACTCGTCGAGCGGCGGCAACCTCATCATCGACGTCACCGGCTACTTCCTGGACGCGCTGGACGGCACCGACAACCTCCCCATCAGCGGCAATGTGCCGGGCGGGGCGGGCAACAGTGGCGTCCTCGTCGGCACCAACGCCAGCACCACCGCCTCGGCCAACGGCGTCACCGGGATCATCGCCACGACCGAGTCGGGCGTCGACGCGGCGGGGGTGCGCGGCATCAACAACGGCACTGGTCCCTTCGGCTTCGGCTTCGGCGTCTACGGCTCGCATGCCAGCACCGGCGTCGGCGTCTTCGGCAGCGCCGCCGGCGCCGGCGTCGGCGGCTTCTTCACCGCCGGCGTCGGCGGCTTCGGCGTCAGAGGGGTCGTCAGTGGGGCGAGTACGGGCGGTCTCTTCAGCGCCGGGGCCGGCGGCATCGGCGTGAGTGGGGGCGCCTCCGGCGCCAACAGTATCGGCGGCGCCTTTAACGCCAACACCGCCGTCAGCGGCACCTCGAGCAGTACCACATCCTTCGCGACGGCAATCGTGGGCACCATCTCGTCGACGTCGCCGGGCGGCTTCTCGGCGGGGGTGCGCGGCATCAACAACGGCACCGGGGGCAACGGCATCGGCGTGTACGGGTCGCAGGCCGGCACCGGCTGGGGCGTCTACGGCACCACGGCGGGCGCCGGCATCGGCGTGCGCGGCGAGGCGTCCGGCGCGGGCAGCTACGGCGTCTTCGCCGCGGGCAACCTGGGGGCCAGCGGCACGAAGGCGTTCGTGGACCCGTCGCCGTCGGACCCGTCGAAGCAGATCGCTTACGTCGCCCTCGAAGGTAACGAGGTCGGCACCTACTTCGGCGGCACGGGGCACTTCGTCAACGGCGTCGCGACGATCGACGTGCCGCAAAGCTTCCGCGACGTCACCGAGGCCAGCGGCCTCCGCGTGCAGGTGACGCCCGAAGGGTCGACGATCACCGGCGTCTCGGTCAAGAGCTTTGACCTCAACCACGTCGTCGTCATGGGTTCGCAGGACGTTGACTTCTTCTACACGGTGAACGGCATCCGCAAGGGCTACGCGGGCTACGACCCGGTCCAGCCCAACCGCATCTACGTGCCGCACTCGGCGACCGACACGCTGCCGACCTGGCTGACGGACACGCAGAGGCAGACGCTCATCGCCAACGGGACGTACAACGCCGACGGCACCGTCAACCTGACCACCGCCCACGCCCTCGGCTGGGACCTGCTGTGGGCGTCAGACGGCACCAGCACGGGCTCCGCCGCGAGCGGCACGGCGGCCGCGAAGTGAGGACAGGGGAGACGGGACGTTGCCCGCTCGCCGGGGGCGTCGGGAGGCGAGGGCGGCGTGACGTGGGGCACAGAACTTGGGGCAGTTGGCCGGCGGGGGATGTGGATTCACCGGGCAGCGCTGGCCGGTGAATTCGCCCGTCAAATCCTCCGGCATTCGCCGGCGGGTCCTGTCCGGGGCCAAGGGGGAGGCTTCTTACCCCTCGCCCCCCAGGTCGACCCAGTCCGCCGCCCACGCGGACGGCGAGTCCTCCGCCGACGCGAGGCCCCCGCCGGTCGATTCCCGGGGCGGAGGGCTGGCGCCCTGGCCGGGGTCAGGCCAGCGGGGCGGGGGTGCGTCCGTCGCCGCGGCCCGGTAGTACTCAGGTCGCATCGCTTTTTCCTCCTTCGGGTGGGGTCAGGGGACGACGTGCGGTCCCTGCCGGGTGCAACTGGCGTGCCCGAGGTCAGCAGCGCCTTCACGGAAAGGAGATCGGCCGGGGGTGAGGCGATCCGCCCGGAATTCTCGGGGAATCGCGGCGGCGGGCGCCAAACGCGGGAGGGTCAGCGCTGTCGCGAAAGTCGTGCGGGTTCGGGCGGCGAGGTGGGCCGCGCAAGCCATTCTGCCGGCTGGGGGCCGGGCCTCGGGAGCCGACGATCCCGTCCGTAGCACCACAGGGGGGAGGGTGGCTTGGCGGTCGCCCTCTTCCTCGACCCACACGTTCAACCCTCCGGTCGCACGCCCCAACCGTCAGCCCGTTACTCTGGACGCCAGCTAGCGCCGCCAGGTCCGCCAGGGACCTGCACCCGGTGCGTCGCCCGGCTATAACATCTCCGGCAACCACGATGAGGCCGCAGAGGTGCTGGCGATGAATCCGACCCTTGTCCTTCTGCTCGCGGCCGTCGCCGTCGCTGACGGCGGCGCCAAGCCGCAGCCATCCGCCCTGCCCGCCGAGGGCCGCAAACTCGAAACGCTCGCCCGCAGCGACCTCGGCCGGGGCTTCCTCGCGGCCGCGGCGAACGCCCCGCCTTACGCCCCGCGGACCGTCTACCGCCGCGGCCCGGCCCGCGAGTGGCTCTCCCCCGCCGCCTTCGCCGAACTGCCGCCGGCGGGCCGCGCCGCCTGGAAGCCCGTGGCGATCGACGAGGGCACCTACCAGGGCCTTTCCTACGGCTCGCCCCTGGCCTACCTGCTGCCCCTGGAGCGACTCGCCGGCGCCGGCTTCGGCGGCCTGCGGGGCAAGCGGGTCGCCGACTTCGGCCACGGCGGGATCGGGCAACTGCGGCTGTTCGCCGAACTCGGGGCCGAGGCCGTCGGCGTCGACGTCGACCCGCTCCAGCCGGCCCTCTACGCCGCGGCCGGCGACCAGGGGCCGTTCGGCAAGGCGGGCGGGTCGGTGAGGCTGGTCCACGGGCGGTTCCCGGCGGACCCCAAGGCGGTCGCGGAGGTCGGGGGCGGCTACGACCTGTTCCTCTCGAAGAACACGCTCAAGAACGGCTACGTCCACCCGGCGGAGAAGGTGGACCCGCGGCTGCGGGTGGACCTGGGGGCCGACGACCCGACGTTCCTGAAGGCCGTGGCCGCGGCCCTGAGGCGGGGCGGGTGGCTGGTGATCTACAACCTGAGCCCAGCCCCGAACGCGCCCGGCAAGGCGTACCGCCCGATGGCGGACGGCCGCTGCCCGTTCTCGGCCGCGGACCTGGCCGCCGCCGGGTTCGAGACGCTGGTCCGCGACGGCAGCGACGACAAGGCCGCGCGGGCTCTCGGGGCTGCCCTGGGCTGGGACAAGCCGCCGGTCGGCATGGATCTGGAGGCCGACCTGTTCGCCCTGGTCACGGTGGCCCGCAAGAAATGACCCCGGCGTAATGGACATGCCGGTCACTTCCGAGCGGGGATCGTGCCGCCCGTGACCCCTTCGCCACGTCCGACAGCCGCACCCTGCCGAGCCTTTCCCGCACCGCACCGTCTGCATCCGCTCGGCCGACCCCGTCGGCCCGGACAACGACGACTAGCTGAGGAATGCAGCCTTGTGCAGCTCCGTCGTGGCCGCCTGGGGCGTTCACGGGTCATACCTCGGCCGGGGCCGCTCTGTTCTCGCCCTCTTCGCCGACCGCCTCGCCGACGTCCTCAGCCTCGGCATGACGAAGGGTGGCCAGCCCCGGCACCCGTTATACTTGCCGGCGTCGGCGGGGCTGGAGCCATACCAAGGGAGGTGACGACGCCGAGAAGGTGGAGGGGCACGCGCCGGGAATAGATGGCGGTCGGCTCGGTGGAGACTTTTCGCGGGTGGGGAGTGTACGGGGGGCTGTCGGGGGCCGTCATTGGATGTCGAACACGCGCTGGATCACGGGAGCGCCGTAGACGGCCCCGCCGGTGAACACGCGGAGGTTCGGCAGGACTTGCGCCTCGCCCGCCCCGTGGGTGTGCCCGCACAGCACGGTCATCTGCCGGTCCGGGTGCGCGGCCGCGGCCTCCGCCACGGCGCCCCCGGCGGCCTTGCAGGCGAAGTGCGGCAGCCAGTCGTCGCCGGAGACCCGTCCCTCGTGCCAGCACGCCTCGCGGAACGGCGGGACGTGGGTCAGGACGAGGACGTGACGGTGCTGCACCAGGGCGGCGGGCAGCACGGCCCGGAGGTGGGCGGCGGCCTCGTCACCCAGCGCGTGCAACTTCGCGAGCCGGTCCGCCCGGCCCAGGCCGGCGAACTCGTCGATCAGGCGCCAGTCGTTGAGGGCGACGGGCGAGCCCCCGTAGTCCCCGAGGCGGCCGTCGCCCCAGCCGTCGTGCCCAACCAGGGCGGTGTCCTCGGTAAGCGGGACGACGCCCGAGGCGGAGAGGTAGTGCAGATCGGGGCGGGCGCCGCACAGGGCCGCCACGGTGGCACGGACGCCGGCGATGCTGCCGCGGTAGAAGTCGTGGTTGCCCAGGACGAAGTACACGGGGCGGGCGAGCCGGTCGCCCAAGGCGTTGAGGTGCAGGGCGACGTCGGGTGCCTCGCCGAGATCGCCCCCGATCAGGAAGGCGTCCGCCGCGGACGCGGACAGGGTGCGGTAGAAGTCCTCGACCCGGCCGGGCCGGAGGAAGTTGAGGTGGGCGTCGGTGACCCAGGCGAGGCGCTTCATAGGGGGATTCTATCGAGACAGGACGACGTAAGCGTCACCTTTCGACGGGCCGGACAGAGCCACGAGCAGAGCGCCGAGGGCGCCGGCCTCGGGTCGGCCGGCGCTAAGGGCTCTTAACATTGGCCGTTAACGCCGTCCTCGGGAGGAACTGGGGCAACCCTCCGCCCTCGACTTTCCCTGAGGCGATTCGGACAAAACCCCCGAGTCCCGCGGCTCTTGGGGGGGCCGCCTCGGCGGCACCAGCCACCCCGGCGCGCCCTTTGCTTTGGGGAGATGTGGCCCCACCCCCCCTCCCTTCGCGCGAGCGGGGGTAACGATCGACTCGCTCGCCATCAGGCGTGCCCTTCTGTTCCCCCACGGCCCCGGCCTGGGAGGAACCCGCCGCGCCGGCCACCACGGCGGTTCATGGATTCCCCGAGTCCCTGCCGGAGAGAAATGCGTATGCTCGTTTCTAGCGGTCCCGACCTCGGCCTGGAGGGGGGCACCGTCATCCGCCGCAGCTCTCGGACGCTGCCGGACACGTTGCCCCTGGTCCTCCGCCCTGCGGGGCTGCCGGCCCCCTCTGAGCCGCTCGCCGCCGGGGCCACCGTCCCCGGGTACGAAATCCTTGGCGAGCTGGGCCGGGGGACGATGGGCGTCGTCTACAGCGCCCGGCACTTGCGCCTCAACCGGCCGGTCGCCCTCAAAGTCGTGCTGGACGGGGCGCACGCGAGCCACGTCGACCGGGTTCGCTTCCTCGACGAGGCGGAGATGCTCGCGCGGCTCGACCACCCCGGCGTCGTGCGCGTCTACGAGGTCGGCTGGCACGACGGCCGGCCCCACCTGGCGATGGAGTTCGTCGGGGGCGGCACGCTGGCGCAGCGCTGCGGCGGCATCCCGCAACCGCCCCGCGAGGCGGCGCGGCTGGTGGCGGCCCTGGCGCGGGCCGTGCATCACGCCCACGAGAGGGGCGTCGTCCACCGGGACCTCAAGCCGGCCAACGTCATGCTGGCGGGCGACGGGGCTCCGAAGATCACCGACTTCGGGCTGGCCAAGCGGCTGGACGGCGGGGCAGGGCTGACGGAGACGGGGGCGATGGTAGGGACCCCGGGGTACATGGCGCCCGAGCAGGCTCTGTGCCGGGAGGTGGGTCCCGCCGCGGACGTCTACGCGCTGGGGACGATCCTGTACGAGCTGCTGACGGGCGCGACGCCGTTCCGGGCCGATAGCCTGTTGGAGACGCTGACGCTGGTGGTGTCCGAGCCGCCCCGGCCGCCGAGGCAGCTACGGCCGGACGTCCCCCTGGAACTGGAGGCGGTGTGTCTGAAGTGCCTCCGGAAGGAGCCGGCGGACCGCTATGCGAGCGCCCAGGCCCTGGCGGATGACCTGGACCGTTTCTCCGAGGGGAGGCCGACCCAGTCGCGCCCCGGCGCCGAGGGGCAGCCGGCCCGGCAAGGCCCGCGGCAGGGAGCAGTGGGTCCGCTGTGGGGCGCGGGGGCGCTCGCGGTGGCGGCCTTCGCCCTCGGGATCCTGGGAAACATGGCATGGTCCAAGGCGCGGGAGGGTCAGACGAGGTTCTCCCCCCACTCTCCCGCCGCCCGCACGGCTGACGGCCGCCCGGGTCGAACTGCCACGTGATCGAACTCGGCGCCAATCCACCGGCGGGACTCGGCGCACGACGACCGCATCCGACAGTCCGAGGCTCACGAACCCGACGCGCGCCAGGACGACCAGGAAGGGACTCGGCTTCCCCAACTCCTGCGGAGGGCTGTTCATCGTCCCCTGCGTTCAGCGCCGCAGCCAGCCGCGCGACGCCCCCGCCGTGAACAGCAGGCCGGCTCCGAGGAGGATCCAGGCGGACGGCTCGGGCACGGCCCGGGCCGATCAAAGCCAAGGCCAGGACGGCCGCCCCACTCAGGGAGAGTCCCGCCGGCCGCCTCATGAACGTGACCTCGGAGGACGTAGGTGGGATAAACCTCGATCGGACCACCGGCCGTGGCGGGCGAATTCCGGGCCGGCCGCAAAGCCGAGGCGCGTGCGGTGATCGCGGGTGATGTTACTCGTCCGGAAGGACGTCTGCAACGGTTTACCCCCGGAGGGCGCCGGCGGATCGTGCGGCCGGCACCGCCGGGGCGGGCCGTGGGAGAGCCCCACGACGGCCCCGGCGTGGCGTGTGCCTTAGCTCTCGCGGCCCTCGATGAACCTGAGCAGCTCGGATTCGCGGACGCGGTTGTAGCGGCTGATGAGGACGCGCTTGAGGCGGCCGAGTTCGATCATGCGGCGCACGGTGCGCTCGCTGACGTTGAGGCGTCGGGCCACCTCGGAGTAGCGCAAGAGGTGTATCTGCTCGGGGGGGATGTTCTTCATGGGAGTATTCCTTGCGGGGGGGACGGGGCGGGGGTCAACGACCGCACGACCGGGCGCCCCGCCTCACCCGAAACGCCGCATGGCGTCCTGGGCGATCGCGTCGAGCGCCTCGCTGTAGCGCCGCGTCATCTCCGGGTTCTCGTGCCCCAGCACCCCCTGCGCCGCCGAAATCCCCTTGGGGTGGTTCCCCTCCAAAAACGTCCCCGCCGAGTGACGCAGCCGGTTCGGCGCGAACGCCTCGACCCCGGTCGCCACGCACGCCGTCTCGATCAGGGCGCGGTACGCCTTGACCGTGGCGATGCGCCCGGACCGGCCGGGGAACACCGGGTCGCCCGCCGCCTTCCCCTCCAGCCACGGACGCAACACCTCCTGCGCCGCCGGCCCGATCCACACCCGCCGCGCCTTGTCCAGGTGCGCCTTCTTGTGCTTCGCCGGCTCGTACAGCCACAGCCGCGGGGTCAGGCCCGACGTGTCCGCCTCCCGGTCGATCTCCCCCGGCGTCAGCCGGCAGACCTCCCCCGGCCGCATCCCCGTCAGCAGTTGCACCCGCACCAGCGCCGCCAGCCGCGCCGAGCCGCGCGCCAGCACCGCCCGGACGGACGCCTCCGGGGCCGGCGGCACCTTCGCCGTCCGCCGGCCCAGGCCGCGCGTCGGGTAGCGGTCGGCGATCTCGGCCCGGACCTCGCGCGGCACCCCGGCCCAGCGGAGGAAGGCCCGCACGGCGTTGAGGTAGTCGCGCACGGTCGCCTTGGCCTTCTCCCGGATCAGGCCGAGGAGGGCGGCGAAGTCCTCCGGGGCGAACGTCCGCGGCGTCCTGCCCGGCGCCGCCCGCGCCAGGTGCGTCAGGGCGGACCGGGCCACCTCGGCGCGAGACGGCGTGGCCTCGAGGCTGACGACATACTCGACCGCCAGTCCTGCCAGCGTCTTCCCCGCGCCGCGCGACGGGGCCGTAATCCCCGCGGCGGCGCGGGCCAGGTGGTCGGCGACGAGACGGTTGTACGCCTCGAGGATGTGCGGCGGGGGGTCCGTCTGGGGGGCGGGCCAGTCGCCGGCGCGGCCGAGGTAGTGGTCGTGGCCGCCGAGGCGGACGCGGCCGATCCCCTTCTTCTTGATGTGGGTGAGGGCGGGCGGGCGGCCGGGACGAAGTCGCGGACTCATGGGGAGGTATCCTCCCGCTTCCGGATCTTCAAGTTCCTCAGCTCCTCCATGTCCTTCTCGTGCCGCGCCATCAACTCGGGCGTCACGCCCCGCGGCTCCGGCGGGGGCGGCGTCGCCGCCTCGAAGAACCGCTGCAGCGCCTCCGCCGACGTGGTCCGGCAGCCGCCCACGAAGAGCGTCTCCAGGCGCACGCCGCGGACGCCGACCGTCGCCCAGCCGTAGAGCGTGTGGTACTTGCGGCGGACGCCCCGCGCCTCAAGCAGGTAGTTAACCGCCGCTTGTAAGCTCATCAGTTTTTCGGTGGCCATGAGGGAGGGCTTGCCGGCGGCGGGCGGCGTCGGCGCGGCAGGCGTCGGGGGCGGAGGGTCGCAGGCCGGGGGCGGAGGGGCCACGAGCGCGACGACCTCCGCCCTGCTGACCCGGGGGTGCGGGTCGCTGGCCCACACGTGGAGCTTACCGCCCTTGATCAGGCGGTGGATCGCGCTCGGCGTCCGGCACGCGAGGGCGGCCGCCTCCTTCACGGTGATCAGGTCGTCGGGGGCGTCGTTCGGGTTGGCGTCCACTGTCGGGGTTCTCCTGTCGTTGGGTGGGGAGGGAAGGGGCCGGCGCCCCACGTCGAGGCGCCGGCCCTCCGTCGCGCGTCACTCGGGGTCGCACGGCATCCTTCCCAGCAGGCCGCCTCCCAGCAGGTCGGCGAGCACGTGCGCGACGTCGGAGAGCCCCGCGGCGTCCTGGCAGACCTCGCAGCCCCTCGCGCATCCGTGACCGTCGGTGAGGGCGTCGAGGGCGACGACCAGGCCGCGGAGGGCCATGTACGCCTGCTCCACGGACGCCCTGTTGTGGGGACACACCGGCCGGGGCAGTCCGGGCAGGTGCCCGGCGGCCGAGGGCCTCGCGGAGGGCGACAGACGTCTCGTAGGCCCCCTTGACGGCGCCGTGGTGTGTGATGTCGGCCTCCAGGCAGGCGACACCGCACCCTAGCGCCCAGACCAGGCCGGCGTCAACGTCGCCCGCGATCTCCTCGTCGGAGTCGTTGAGCCGGAGGTCGGCTTCCAGGACGTCGGCGGCGTCTCTGGCCTTGTAGGCGGCGACGACGGCGGCGACGTGCAGGGGATGACTGATATGCCGCCGGCGCTCGGCGCGGCAGGCGGGGCAGGCGCAGCAGCCGGCCTCGGCGTTCAGGTCGCTGTGGGGCTCCGCGGCCGGCCGGGGCGTCTTGCCGGTCACGGCGGCGCCGACGCCGGCGGCGGCCGTGAGGCCGGCCAGGCCGGCGAGCATCTCGCGGCGGTTCATCATAGTGTGGGACATCTCGCTGTCTCCCGAGCCTCCCCCGTTCCGCGGGGAATGCCTTCGACACAGCCTCTCTCCCGGCCCCGCGCCGTTCCCTCGGCGGGGGCCTGTCCGGGGCAACCGTAACGATGAGCGTTATGGTTGAGGCGGGGGGTGTGAGGCGATCATCACCTCACACGGCGCAAGCGGTCTGGGCAACTGTCACGCTCATCGTGACGGTTGGGGCGGGGCGTGCGATACGGTCATCGAATCGCACGACGCAAGGGGTTGCCGGCAACCGTGTTGCTGAGCAACACGGTTGACAAGCAACTGTGGGGCTAAACCCCACGGTTGGTCGGCAACCCTAGCGATCATCGCTAGGGTTGCCGGGCGAGGGCCATCCTGGTCCCCCTTCACGAGGCGATGATTCACGCGGCCGGGGCGCCGGAGCGAAACCCGGCCGCGCCCTTGCAGGAGGTTCCACGTGCGCTCACAAATGCCGGCGGACGAATTCGATGAGGCGCCGGCCCTCGTCGGTCGGGAGCAACCCCTTGCCGCCGCACGGCCGGCACGGCTGCGACGGTTCCTTGCCGGCGTCGTCCGCACGGGGCGACGGGGCGTCCGCCGCGACGACGCCCAGCGCGTAGCACTTCGGGCAGATCCTCTCCAGCAGCGGGAACGAGGTCATGACGTCCTCCTGCCACCGGGGCGGCGCTCGCGCGGCCGGGGCCGCTGCGGCATGTAGGCCGGCGGCAGAGCCAGGCCCAGCAGGCGCCTCCGGTACGCCTCGCCGCCGTCCCGCTCGACGCGGAACTCATGGCCGCAGCGGCGCAGGTAGCTGTCGTAGGCGGCCTTGCCCTCCAGCCCGGTGAACTGCACGCTGTTGCTGCGCACCATCCGGCCCTCCGCGTCCACCTCGGCGAGGAAGACGCCCAGCTCCTGCCCGGTGGCCGGGTCGACGCGGAAGACGCTCGCGTTGTACGTACTCACGTCGTCGGCCCTCCGATCGGCAGCCGCCCCAGGTCGACGAGGGCCGCCAGGCCGTCCGCGTGCTTGCAGTGGCCGTGGCGGAAGAAGCCCTTGCACTCGCACGAGCGGCGGGAGCCGTCGAGGTGGACGTGGTACGCGGCGGCCTCACCCGCCGCGACGGCACCAATCTTCTCCAGGAGGAAGCCGGCGCCGAAGTCGGACGGGACGCGGGTCAAGAAGTAGTCCTGCGCCTCCTTGCCCACGGCGATGCGGACGACGCCGGGGGCGCCGCCGGACGGCTTGGTGATCAGGCGGACGAGCCGTGGCGGCCTGACGGCGCGGCGGCTTTGGGCACGTTTCATGAGCGCTTCTCCTTTCGCGGGAGGTTGTCGGGGGCCGGGGCGGGTCACGACCGCCGCCGGCCCCACCACTTCGTCACGTCACGTCAGCGAGACTGAAACGTTCGCCACGACTGGCGCCAGGCCACGCGAAGTTTCGAGATGGTCGCCGGGCACACCTGCCGCCGGCGGGCGACGTGGTAGGGGATCTCTCCCGTGGCGAGGTCGTCGATGAGGGCGACGTCACGCGGCGCCTGCCGCCCCCGCCAGGCCCTGAAGTCCATCCGGAAGACGACCTGGTCCACGACCGGGGTGCGCGTGTCGTCCTTGAGCGAGGCGTCCCACGCGCCCAGGTGCTCGGTGCGGTGGCCGTGGGCGAGCTGCGACCGCGGCGACAGGGCGTCCCGGTCGGGACAATGGCCTCCGCGGGGGAAGCTGCCCAGGGTCCGCCGGGCGCACTTGACCCGCAGGACGGAGAAGCGGACGACCTGGCCCGGCGGGACGCGAGTCCCCCTCCCGCCCTCACACAGCCGGCGGAAGCAGGCCCAGCAGTCGAGGAGGACGTCCTGGACGGCGTCCTCGCGGCGGGCGTCGCAGCGGAAGTACGCGAAGGTCTTCCAGGCCACGCGGCGGGCGCGGGGCAGGATCTCGGCGAGGAAGTAGTCGGTTTCGGCGGGGGAGGGTGCGCGGTCGGCGGACATGGGGGTTCTCCTGCGTCGGACGGGTTGTGGGTCGGTGAGCGGCCGGACGAGAACCGCCCGGCGACTGAACGAGTACTATTATCCCACAAGGGGGAGGGGCGTTTCAAACCGCCGGGGGTCGTCGTTCTCCCGATCCGACCCCGGCCCGCGCATGTCAGGCGGTCTCCTTCCGGCCGAACGGGTCGGCCTTGTAGGCGTCGAGCTGCTCCACGCAGGCCGAGGCGAAGCGCGTCAGCTCGGCCAGGTGTGGCCGCAGGCGCTGGAGCAGCACCGCCGCGTGGTCGGCCCGCTGTCCGCCGACGCCGCGAAGGGCGCCCCACTGCTCGTTGATCTCGTCCGCCTCGGCGGACAGGCGAGCCCGGACCGCGTCGATCCGGCGCGTCAGGTCCCGGACGTTGGCGATGGCACTTTCCGGCGTCATGGCAATTCCTCCGCGAAATCGGTCGTGACCTCAATTGCGAACCCCATTGTCGCAAAAGCGGGGGAGGCGTTTCCAGCGGCCGCGCTTCCCTTGCCGAAGAGGTCGTCGCCGCCCCGCGGGCGTGCCTCGCGCGACGAAGAGACGAAGCGCACGCGCTCCCCCTGCCGGGCTGATTCACGCCGGCGAAACAGGGAGGCGGCGGGGTCGCAATCCCCTCGGAATTGCGACGTCTTGCGACGGGCACGCGCTCCCCTTGCCGGGCAGGTTGCGCACGCTGCTCGCGTGAGGCGGGCGCGACGAAGACAAGGAAGTGCGGGCACGTGCGAGGCGTCAGGCGTGCGTCGAGCAAGTGTCAATCCGGCGCGGGTTATACACTTGCTTCCCTTGCCAGGCAGGTAGCGTTCGTGGGGACGGGGGCCGAATTGCGGACAACGCTAGGTGAAAAACCCATGCGTGGGTTTTTCACCCTGAGAGGGAGGAGATCCCGGGAGGGGAGGCGAGAGGCGCCGACGCGGGCGCTGGCCGCACGCCAGGCAGGCGCCGGGACCGTGATACAGACGTCGCGAGGGAAGAGGACGGGGAAGGGGCGGGCGCGAGGGCAAGGCCGCTACGGGCCGCACGGGGTCGACCCGCCCGACATTGCGGACAAGCCAGGGGGAGAACCCCGCACGCGGGGTTGTGGACTTGCGAGGGGGGATAAGGTGGACGGGGCGCAACGAAAAACCCCCTGCCGATCCGAGGACCGACAGGGGGCTGCGAGGTGAGCGATTAGACCGACGCCAGGGCGCCGTTGCGGTTTGCCAGGCGGGACGCTGCCTGGACAGGGCTTACGGACGCGGCTGGGCCCGCGTCGGCCCGGTGCAGCAGCACCAGCGCCGCTTTGCAAGCGCGGCGGGACGGGCCGGACAGGTCACCCTGCGCCGAGAGCAGCGTCAGCAGCCGCTCCAACACGTGGTCGGGTTCCTGGTTGGCCGTGAGTTGCTCCGCCAGGCTTTCGGCGAGCTGCTGCGGCGAGGACAGCTCGGCAGCCTTGAGCACCGACCCGGTCACGAGGCCCTTCTGCGGCCCGTCCTCCTCCTCCTCCTCCTCCGCGACGTCGGCGGTCTCTTCCGGCGCCTCCTCCGTGTCGTCCTCGTCCTCCTCATCGACCTGCGCCGCCGCCAGGGTCGCGGGTGTGACACCCGGTTCGACGGGCGCGTCCTCCACGGACGGGGCGCCCGCCGCGGGCTGAGACGGCGCGTGCTTCACGGCCCAGCCGTCCGGGTCGCGCAGCTTCAGCACGCGGTCCGCCAGCTCGTCCCGCCCGATCCGGCCCTTGCCGCCGTCGCACGCCACGGCCCACAGCCCCGCCGCGTCCTCCGCGATGCCCTCCCGGACCAGCGCGTGCGTCTCCGTCCCCTCCGGGCGCACCAGCAGCGAGGACAGGGCCTCCAGCTTGCCGAGCGTCAGGCCCGTGCTGGGCTTCTTCCAGCCCGCATCCCCGCCGCCCAGGACGGACGCGGCGTTCCACAGCCGGGCGAACAGGGCCGGGTCGGCGTCGCGCGGGGCCTCGGCGTAGGGGGACAGCGCCGCCCGCAGCAGGGCCGTGCTGTCCTCGCGCTTCGTCAGCCCGGCCGCCAGACGCCAGGCGTAGTACTCCTGGCACCACTGGCCGCACTCGACGCGCGACACCAGCAGGGCGTGCGTCCCCTTGCGGAACGCGGCCACGGCCCGCTTGACGAACTCGGCCGGGTCGCCCTCCGGCTGCTGCGCCAGGGCGGGGGGCGCCGTCTCCTCCCCCGGCACGACGGTCTCCCCCTCGGCCAGCAGCTCCTCCGCCGTCCCCTCCCAGTCGCGCACGGCCTGGACGTAGTCCTCTTCCGCCAGGCCGTCGCCGAGGACCGCCCGCGCCATGTCCTGGCACACGATCGCGTCCTGGACGGCCGGACGCGCCGCCGCGAACACCGGACACTCGCTCAGCAACGCACGCCACTTGCCTTGCTGCCCCGCCGACGCCGTGATACGCTCGCTCATGGTCTGCCTCACGTGGTGCGGACCCGTGCCCCTGGGCGCTCGTGGCGCCGCAGGGGCGTGTTATTGCGCCGGCCCCGACGTGGGACCTGTCACGCTGTCCGGCAGGGGTACTGCCGGGGGTCGCCGAGGTTGGGTTGAGGGTCCGCACCGTCTGGGGCCGGTGCGGCTATGGGAACCGGCCGTGGCCGGGATGAGGGAGGCCGGTCGCCTGGCACGTCAGCGACCGGACAAGGGCATTATCGCCGTTCCGCCGGGGCCGAATCAACCCGGCCGCTCGCGGCGAAGGGCTTTTTCGGGTCGTCGCGGAGAGAAGCAAAGCCCGTGCCAGGTCGCAAAAAGGCCGTTTCGACAGGCAAGTCCGCGCGCACGCGATCCATATCCCGGCCCGCGATGTCTCAAAACGCCGCAGCGCCGCCGCAAAACGCTACACGGGACGTCTTTCATTAGCCTTTTTCGCGTGCGCGACCACTCGGGCCGGTCGAAGATCCGCCAGGGAGGTGAGTGCTCTGGCAGGCCCCCGGCGCCCTCCCGCGCCAGGCCCCCACCCCACCAGGCCAGGCAGGTGAAGGCTTGCGCCACGGCGGACAGACCGCACTCCCCGGACGGCGCGACGAATGTAGAACATGCCGGATCGGAGTGAGGGGGAGGGGGTGCAGGAGGTGGCGACGGGGGCGCGAAGACCCCACCCCGGGCGCCCCCCAACGCGGGCGGGACCTGGTTGAGATACCCCACCGAGAGTTTTTGTCGATTACCGAATTTGACCCGTTGCCGGGGCGTCAAGGGTCCGCTGCGGGCGAGCCGCGGGAAAGGTTCCATTTTCGCCAACGATTCAGGCGTAAAATGTGGTCACCCAATCCTTCAGACGGAGGAGGACCTTCGCCGCGGCCGGGACCAGCAGCAGATTGGAATGGACGTCGGCCGGATGAATCGGGTCAAGGCTGGCCGGGTGACCGGCGTCGTTGCGTGTGCGGCGGAACTCGGCGGCAATGGGGAGGAGCCGGGCAGTCGCCTCCTCGTACAGCTTGCGCAAGCCCTCATCCTTCGTCTTCCGCACTTCACCCTCCAAGTCGGGGAGGATTTTTTTCGCGACCGTCTCCAGGGCCGTCTTGACCTGCCATGCGTCCAGTCCTTTGGGCAATTTCACATGTCGCGCATTCAGCCGCTGGACCAACTCGTCCCGAAGCGACAGGGCGACCCTCTCGACGGCCGCGCCGATGAGGATGGCCGTGGCCTTGTAGCAGCAGGCGCGGTAGGTGTTGAGGGCTTCCTCGACGTAGCCACGGGCGACGTCTTCCAACTTGACCACCGTGTCAAGGTAGGCGAGGTATCCGGCCTGGTTGGTCGGATCACGACTGGCTTGTGTAACCGCCGCCATTCCATCCTTTGTGAGGTGAAAATTTCCCGAATCCCAATTGCCGTCAACGGTGCCGAAACTGATCTGCCCCCCCCTCATCAGGCCACCCCAGTAATCAAGGAGGGCGCGCTTCAATTGCATATCCTCACGGTCGCCTGCGAGGCGTGCGGCTGCTTTTTCGATGATAGTCGTTGGGGAAAATTGGCTGCGACCGCCTGCGGACTCATCGTTGATGACATCAAGCATGGTTTGATGGATCCTGTTGCTATCAACATTGGTGGTCATTGTGTACTCCTTGGCGGGAATCGACCACCTCGCCGCGCGAGGAGTACGCGCGGCACGGAAGAGGGCCGAGCCGGGTAGCTAATCCGGCCGTCCCGCCAAGGAGTAATCTAGGATCTCACGGCTCTCGCTGCACTTCTCTGCCATCCCTGCCCTACAATGCGGGTCACCCAGCTCCCGGAGACTCCCTCCTATGTCCGCCATTTGCTCCGCTCGCCCGGCAGTCAGTCCCGAAGCCGATGTCGAGCTGCTCGTGCAGAAGAACCTCGGGCTCGCCGTCAGCATCGCCCTGAGCTACCGCAGGACCGCCGCGGCCAGGGGCCTGGGGGCCGACCTCGACGACCTGATCCAGGAAGCGACCCTCGGTCTCTTGCGGGCCGCGCGGGAGTACAACCCGAAACGCGGCGCGTTCGCCGCCCTGGCCGGCTTGTGTATCAAGAACGCCCTGAATCACTCACTCCGCGACCGGAAGCACCGGCCCTGGAAGTCGTTGCCGGTTGACGAGAGCGGCATCGAGATCGAGCCACATGACGCCGCCGGTGAAGCGCCCGAGCAGCAGGCCGTGGACGATGAGCAGGGGGCCAAGATCGACGCCCTGTTGAGGCGCCTCCCGACACGGGAACGCCGAGTCGTCGAATTACGCTTCGGCCTCCGCGACGGACGGCCGCGCAGCCGGCAAGAAGTCGCCGACGAACTCGGCGTCGGCCTCGGGCGTGTCGCCCAGATCCAAGCCTCGGCACTCGCGAGGATGCGTCGCGCCGCTCAGGCCGGCGACGAGGAAGTCACCGTCGGCGACGTGGCCGCGGCCGCCGGCTGAGGGGACGGCTCCCTCAGTACAAGAATCTCCAGAAGCTGCCGCAGACGCTCCTCCAAGATCGCCAGTTGCATCCGGCCGGCGAAAACGGCGAACGGCGAAGCCCGGAGGTAGACATCGGGAAGCCGGTCCAACAGCCCGTGAAGGCGACTGCACTGTTGCGCGATGCTGTCGCCCAGCAACTTCGCGGCCGTCTGGGCCTCGCGGTCCAACTTGGAGGGGCGGGGGGATGAGGGAGGCATGGCAGGGAGTCTCCGGGAGAGGGAAGAGGGGTGGGGGAGGGGAGAAAGGGCTAATTCATCCGCCTCCAGCAGCCACTCCGCAAGTCTTATTGGGCGGTGGAATCGAGACACATATCGTCATCGCCGTAGTGATGTTTGCGCGACCCGCGCGACGGTCAGGGGTTGCCCACTCCGACAGGCTTACCGGCGGTAAGGCCGCAGCACGTGCAACGTGCAGGCGACGACGGGACAGTGGGCGATCTCTGCGCGCTGGAAAGCGACGCAGTCGGCGCACTTGAGCGCAATGAGGCTGCGTACATTGCCCCGCCTTGCCTTGGTTGCATGGCGTCGCGCCCACTCGGGGAGCGGGTCGGTGCCGGCGACGAGGGCGTCGACGGTCTCGCCGCATGCTTGTAGGTGTCGTAGGCGCCTCTCGGCCCTCCCTGCCTGGCTCGCGGCGGCGGCCCGTCCCCTCTCCTCGGCTGTGAAAGTCCGGATCATGGTTGTTGCGTCTCCGAATCTGAGTTGTTGACCTCATGTATTTCGCGCCGGTCGTCACGAGGCGACCCCTCGGCCTCCCGAACGCCCGCCGGCTGAAAACCTCGATTCGGCCTTAGCCGGCGGGCGCATCTGCCGCGACTACGGTGACTTGGCCTTCGGTGGGGGGTTCAGCAGCGCCTCCAGGAGCGTACCGAGCGCCTTGGCCTTGCCGGCCGCCTTTTGCCGCCCCTCCTCCGTGAAGGCGCCCGACCCGGACCAGCTGGCCAGCGGCGCGACAGCGCTCCCGGCGAAGCGGTCCGGGAACCACTTCTCCAGCGCCGGGTGATGAATGGTGTACCCCTTGTCGCCCGAGCCCCACGGTTCCGTGACAGGCGGCCCCGTGTCCTCGACGCTGAAGTTGCCGAGTTTCATCGGACCCTGGCGTGACTCCCACGGGTTCTGCGACTGGTTCAGGTTGGTGATGAACGCCTTCTGCGCGGCGTCCATGAATGGTTCCTCCCCGCCCGGCAGGCCCATGCGCCGGATCGCCGCGGCGAGGCGCCCGGCGTTCCCCGGCGTCTGGGCACGCGGCCGCTCGGCGATCACCTGCGCCAGGCTGTCCCAATTCACCTTGGCCGGCGTACCGCTCTCGGTCGGCTTGATGCCGCCCGCGGTGAGGATGGCGTCGATCTCCGGCTGGCTGAGGTGCTCGGCCTGGTCGGCGAGGTTCTTCCTCAGTCGCTCTTCCGCGCTCGAGCCGTTGGCGGCGCCGGCCTGGCCGGTGAGGCCGGAAAGGCCCGGCACCCCGCGGTCCGTCGCGTAGACCTTCTCGGCGGCGGCGACCGTGTCGATCATGTTGCTGATCTCGTCGCCGGTGAGTGGCCTCCCCGCCGCCGCCGCGTTCTGAGCCATTAGGCCCGCGACCATGTTCGGCACCGAACTCTTCGCCTTCGCTCCCTCCGTCATCGCGTGCAAGAGCGGGTTGAGGTGCTCCATCGAGGCAGCCGTCGCCGCCCGCGTGTCGCCCTTGGCCATGAGGTCGCGGTTGTAGGCCGCCTGCGCCGCGTCGTAGGGCCTCGCCATCTCCACCCACGGCCCGCCGTTACCGGCCGGGTCAGGGACGGCGTAGGTCGGAGATCGGTTGCCGCGCATGACAGCGACGCCGGGCGGGCCGGCGGCGAGGCGCATTTCCTGCGGCGAAATCCCCGGCCGCGTGGCCGCGAATTTCCGATCTAAGTAGTCGTTGACGCCTTTGACGTCGCCCATCGCCACCGAGCCGAGCGGGCTCATCGGCGGCAGCGGCGGGTCCTTGCCACCGACAAAGGGCCGCTCGACAGGCGGCGGGCCGGAGATCGGCTGGGCGGGCGCGGCCGGCAAGGGCGGCCCGGCCTGACCCCCCGACGCGGCGGACAACGGGCCGGAAGGCAGCGGCGGCTCGGCGCCGCCGACGAACGGCTTCGGCATCGGCGGCGCGGGACCACTCGGCATCTTCCCGAACGGCGCGGGCGGCAGCGGCGGGCCGTCCGCCTCGACACGCGGCATCGGCGGGAAGGGAGACGGGTCGCCCGCGCCGTCGTTTTGCCACGCGACCATGGACCTGTCGAAGGCTTCCTGCTTCGCGTCGCGCGGTGGCGACGACTGGACGAATCGGCCCTCCATTTGCGCCGCGGCGATATTGAGAGCGCGGTTGTGCGATTCGACGGCCGGGTCGTTGGCCGCGAGGGGCTGCCCGGTCGAGCCGACGAATCCCCCCGGCGGGGAGAAGTTCGGCGCCGGCGGCGGGCCGGGGAATTGCAACTGCGGCTGCACGCCGTAGGGCGAAGGCCCCTGCGCGACCATGTTGCTGGTGTCGAACGGCGAGGCCGCTCGCCGCCGCTGCTCCTCCGCCTGCCGCTCCTCATCGGTCAAAAAACCCAACTTGCGGCGCAAGGCCGCGGGCGGCTCGGGCATGTTGCCGATGTTGGGCAGGGGCGGGCCGGGGGTGTCGTTGAAACTCATCGCGTGTCTCCTATTTGAGAGAAGGAAAGAAGGTTAAGTCTGTCCTGGGCGCTGCGTGTTGGGCAAGATCGTCGTGGCTGCCGGCGTCTCGGCGGGGGCCGGCGCGGGTGGCGTTGTCAGCGAGATCGCCTTGTCGGTTTCGCGCCTCAGCCGCTCCCTGATGTAGCCCAGCGTATTCAGGAGAACCCACGGCGCCGCGGCAAGAGGCAAGGTGACCTTCTCCGACTGCGCTGCCGAACAGCGGTAGATCGCGCCGTGAAGAAGCTGTAGGTCCGCCCCGATGGCGCGCAGGTCGGCGTCGAGGCCCTGGAGCGGGTCGTTCCGGGGGGCACGTCCAAGGGCGTCGCATTGCGCGGAGAAGATACTCCCGATCAACATCTCGAAGCAAATCCCGGCGGCAGTCATCGCGGTGATCGTCTGCTCGCACAGGCGGTCGCCGGGCTTCATCTCGCGAAGCAGCTTGAGCGTGTCCGCGGATTTCATTGCCGCATCTGCGAAGTAGCTTTTCAACCAGTCGAGTACTGCTGCATCCATCATCCCCTCCCCCGTCGTCATTTTGACGACAAACCAGTCCAGTGTCTACTTTGTAGTTTTTTCCCTCGGCGCCGCCTCCCCGCCAGTCGGCCGGAGAGGCGGCATCTGAAGGGCGACACACTTCAGGCGGTGGCGACGAAGCAAAGTCTTGAGGGCGGCCCGGACGCGGTGGACGAGCGGAACTCCCTCGTCCAGGCTCACGACCGTGAAGGTGACTCGCTCGCGCTCGCTCTTCATGGTGCTCTCCCTTTCAAGGACAGCCACAGTCCCGGCAGGCGGGAAGGGCGTCGCTGACCGCTTCGGCGGCGGCCGAGTAAGCGGCCGAGCTGCTCAGCACGGAGTGGTACTCCGGCCGGTACCAACCGATGAGTTGGGCCAAGGTGCCCTTGAGGTGAGCCCAGGCCGTGCTCGCGCAGTACTCGCCGTCCCGCTCGGCTACTGCGTGCTCGGCTTTGGCTTCGGCGAGCAGCCCGGCCAGGCGGGGCTCGAGGGCGACGACGTCATCGAAGGTCATCAGCGTTTCGGTCGTCATCATCGCAGACATGATGCACTCCTCTTGTTGGGGTTACCGTTTATCGTCTCGCGTATCGCCGGGCTTCCTCGTTCGGGTCGCGCCCCGGCGCCGCGATGGTCTTGTCGCACTTCCCCGGATGCGACAGCAGCAGGTGCCACCCCTCGGACTCGGTCGGGGCCGACCCGACCTGGTGCCAGGGCTGACGGCCGAAGCGAATCCACAGACCCCAGCGGGCCGGGCACAGGCCGTCGGGGAACGATGCGATGCCGGGGAACATGGCGCTACCTTCCTACCTTCGGGGAACATGCGTCTGGCCGGGGGGAACATACATCCGGCCGGCGGGGGCCCCTATAGGGCCCCCCCGCCGTATGTATGTTCCGACATGCGCCCGGCGCATGTTCCGCATGTTCCGGACGCATGTTGAACGGGCGATCACTATCCATCATCAGACCTCCGGCGAATCCCCTGCGCCTGCCGCTGCGCGCCGTTGCCGACCGTCACGCTGAGCGCCAGGTCCTCGATGATCCTCTCCGACTTCAACCGGCCGTAGGCGCGGTCCGCGCGGTCCTTCGACAGGGCGGAACGGGTGCGCACGTGAGCCAGGGCGGCGCCGCGCCGCGACGAGTCCAGGCCGTCCAGCGCCGCCAAGAAGGCCATGTCGTCCTCCCTCTCGCGCCGGACACGGTCCTCACGCCGGGCGGCCTCACGCTCGCCCTCGGCGGCGCGTCGTTCCTCGCTCGCCGTGGCGACCGTCACGTCCCACTTGCGCCCACCGAAGTCGTCGTCGAGGATGCCCTCGTCAACGTCGACGGCCCACAACCCGCCGTGCCCGGCCGAGCCGCCGGCGCTGAGCCACAACTTGTGCTGCCCCGTCCCGGGCGTGAACTTCTCGCGGCGGGACAGCAGGAGCCACTGCCGCGCGAACTCGGCGAGACCCGCGTAGCTCAGGTCGTCCAGGTCGAGCGGCTCGAAAGAGGCCGCGGATCCCTTCCGCGCGTGGTGAACCAATAGAGGAGTCGTCCCGACGCCGAGGCATGCCTCCGCGATGCCGAGCAGCAGCGGTCCCATGTCGAACAGGTTCTCGGCGCGCGCCCCGTTCGGGCCCTGGCCGGACAGCAAAGAAAGATAAAGCGGGTCGAAAATCAACACGTCGACCGCGCTCGCCCGCAGTCCTTCCCGCAGCGCCTGCAAGTGGTCCGGCTTCGCGAGTTGCGGGAGCCGGAACATCCACAGGAGGTTGTCGCCGAGGTCCTCCAGCCGGAGGCCGCGAGCGTCGGCCACTCTTCGGGCGACCTGCTGGAGCCCGTGCTCGCCAGTTTCGCCCGAGAGCATGCAGACCCGCACGGGACGCGGCACCTCGAACGCCCCCAAGAACTTCGTGCCCGAGGCAAGGGACACGGCCAGGTCGACGAAGGTCGACGTCTTCAACATTTTTTTCGCGCCGCCGGCGAGGGCCGGCTGGCCCTCCACGAGGACGCGCTTGACGAGCCACCGCCGGGAGTATTCCGCCCGCGCGAACTCCCCGGAGTCGATCGGCGCCCACACGAAGCCGGCCGGCGTCTCCTCCGCCCTTGGGGTGACCGGGCGAAGCCCGGAAGCGAAGCGGTCGCCGGCCTCGGCCCAGCTATCGGCGCAGGCCGGGTCCAGGCCCTGCGCCTCAGCCCACGCGCGGACGTCCTTCGCGGCGTCGGGCGGCAGTGCCCAGCGCACCGGGCGGGCCAGCGCCTTCGCCAGCCTGGCGGCAGTCCGCTGGGCGCCGTCCCGCCCCGGCCAGTCGCCGTTGGGCTTCGGGTCCAGTTCTGCAAGGACCCAGATTTCACGGTCCTTCGGCAGGTCGCGCAGCAAGTCGATGAGCTGCGCGACGCCGCCAGTGTTGCTTGGGCGACCGACCGCCGACAGCCCCAGGGCCATCAGCGAGAGCGTGTCGCTCGCGCCCTCGGGCAGGAAGAGTACTCCTTCACCGCGCGACCAGCGCTCGGGCACCGTCAGGCCGCGCGAGCCGCCGGCGACGGCCTTCTTTTCGCCTGATCGGTAGCGGCGGCTGATCCCGACGACGCGGCCGGCGCCGTCGTGCTCGGGGAGGGTCCAGCAGCCCTCGCCCTCGTCGAACCCGAGCAGGGGAATCTCTGCGAGGCAATGTTCGGGCAGGCCCAACGCGCCCGCCAGTTCGGAGCGCAGCGCCGGCGTGAGTCGGCCGGCGAGGTCGAGCGCCCGAGCCGCCAGGACAGGGGCCAGAGCCTGTCCATTCTCCGCGTGGTGCGCCGCACCGTTGGCGGTGTGCCCATCTCCGCGGGGAGAGGATAAGCGCGACGTCCGGTCACGCCTCCACTCCTCCTCTTTGGCCGCAAGGACCGGATCGCCCTCGCGTCGAAACATCCCGAACTGCGGGTCGCCGTCAGCGGGTCCGAGGTAGACGAGGCCCTCGGCGGCGTCGCCCGGCCGCCTGTGGTCCGGGACGCGGCCGCAGACCAGCAGGCCGTCGGCGCCGCGCGAGCACTTGTGCGACCCGTGGCAGACCTCACAAGGCCGGTCCCGCGAGACGGGGCGCAGGGTCGTGCGCGATGTCGTCAATGCGCACCCCCTAAATTCGTTAAAATGTGGTCGCCGGGCCACTCCTCCGGCTCGTCGGCCGGCGGGTCGGCCCAAGGCTCGTCGGCCACTCCGCGCAGCAACTGGGGCGTAGGCCCCGACGCCCAAAGAGCGTGCGCCTCCTGCCACCAGCGCTCCCAGCCCGTGCGGTCGTCGTCGCGCGGGCCGGGCGATAGACTGAGGTGGCTCATAGCGCACCTCCTTCCGCCGCGCGCCTGTAGCGTCCTCAACCCGCCCTGGGCGAGCGAGTGCTGCTCAAGATGACCGAGTCCAGCTCGCGCCGGTCGACCAGCACGCGACCCGGCACCGGCCGGAGCCCGGTCAGCTTGCGACTCGAGATCATGGAGCGGATCGAGTCTTGGGAGAGATCCGTGTACTCCGCGGCACGCGCCACCGTCAGGAAGCGGGACCGACCCAGGTCCGCGAGCCGCTCGGCGATCCGGTCCGTGAGGGCCGCGGCCAGGTCGTCGATGTCAGGAAGCACGCGCGGCCTCCTTTCCGCCAACAAGTGGGCGGCCGTAGGAGACGCGCACGCCCAGCCGAGCGAGTTCCCGCTGGGCCGCGACGGCGGCCTCGTGGTCGCCGTCTTCGACGGCCTTCTCGAGTTTCGCGAACCAGTAGAGCGGCCAATTCTGTGTGGGTGGCACGGTAACGGTCTCGGCCAAGGGGTCACCTCCTTTCGCGGAGTGCTCACCCTTGGCCGAGTGTCGGGCCAAGTGTCGAGTGTCGAAGTCGTAAGTGGTTGTCGGGAAATGAGAAGAAAAATCCGGGGTGTCGTGATGGTGTCGGCGCCGACAATCAACCGTCAGTCTTCGACGACCTCGAAGTCCCCGTTTCCGGCGCGCCTTCCCCGTCGACGGGCTCGTTTCGCTACTTCTCGGTTGAGCTTGGCCTTGTCGTATTGCTCCCGAAACTCAGGCCAGCCGAGCAGGGTCGTTCTGTTAACCCCGATCCTCTCAGCGATGCGTGTGGCGTTCGGGCCGCTGGTGAGGAGTTCCGCCAGAGCCATCCGTGCCTTGATCGACCTGTCGTCTTGGGCCTTTTGGCAATCTCCCGGGCCAGGGATCGCGCCAAAATCCGGATTAGCGAACGGCCAGGGCTCACATCTCACGGGGAAGCAGCGGCGGAGGCTGGCGGCCGCCCGCCCGGCCATTTCGCCGAGGAGCAACAAACGATATCGCATGTAGTCGCCAGGGGGCAATTGAGCCAGGACGTCACGCCAGTCACCCCGCGCCACGGGAGGCGTTGGCGAGTCGGACGGAAGGCCCTCAATGGGGCCTCCAATTCCCGCCGACGGTGGCAACCGTAGGGCGGAGAGCAGGGGACTCCCCCTCGGCGGACTCAGCAGATCGAGTAGGGTCCTGGTATCCCGTTCGAGCCCGTCGACGACAGCACGCTCGACAGGGGGTACGTTCGGCCAGGCCCACCCGCAGTCAGACAGCGGACCGCCTGGGGGCGTGACTAGGCCCACAAGGCGGTAGTGCCGCAGCACCGCGTCATACCAGGCGACCACGCGCGCGGCGATGGTGACGGCTTCATGGGGGATCGCGGGCATCAGATATAAGCCCGCAAGGGCGCCGCCCGGCATGAGGCACCCGCCAGGCATGTTAACGGAGAAGACGTCCCTGCGGCAGGGGTGGTCGCAGGGGAGACGGTTGGGATTCAGGACATGCTCCACGGCGGCGAGGGCGAAGACGACCTCGGTTACCTGGGGAGACAGAGTGGGGGAAGGGTTCGCCTGAGTGACGGCGGGTTGCATGTTGGTGCTCCGTGAGAGACGGCACCGACCGCGTCGTCCGTGGAGCGTGGACGGCGCGGCCGTGCCGAAGGCCGGGGATCAGCCGGCGTTGCCAGTCTACCGCCGAGATGATTGCAGGGCGATTCGGCGATCGGCCAACCCCGAAAATGCCTGCGAGAAACGGGCTCACATCCGGCAGGGTCGGTCGGTTTTCGCGGCGCAAGACGCGGCGTCTGAAGTTTGTGACCAACCTGTGACCAAACCGGCGCCATTACAGCCTATTTCGGCGGTTTGGTCACAACTTCGACGTCCGGGCCGGGGAACGGAAAACCCCCGGAAATGCAGGGGTTTCTGCACTTCCGGGGGTTGGTACTTCACAGTTCGGGTAGGATTTTGAGTCCGGCGCGTCTGCCAGTTCCGCCACTTCGGCGACGTTTCTTGCCTGGAGTTTACGGCGACGGCGCTCCTCGCCTTTTCTCCCGCCTGGTCACGATAATACTGCAAGACGCTTTCGCGATCAAGGGGCGCGCGAGGGAGTCGACGCCCGCGGCAATGAAGAGGCGTGGCGTGTCCCGCCGCGGCGGACGTCACTCCACCGTCACGCTCTTCGCCAGGTTGCGCGGTTTGTCCACGTCGCAGCCGCGCAACAGCGCCACATGATATGCCAGTAGCTGCAGCGGGATGGCCGTCACCAGGGGTTGCAGGTACTCCGGCACGTCCGGCACCGAGATGACTTCGTCGGCCCGCGCCGCCACGTCCTCGTCGCCTTCCGTCGCGATGGCGATGACCGGCCCGCCGCGCGCCTTGATCTCCTCCAGGTTGCTCATCACCTTGTCGAACACGCCGCCGCGCGTCAGCAGAAACACCGACGGCGTGTCGCCGTCCACCAGCGCGATCGGCCCGTGCTTCATCTCCGCCGCCGGGTAGCCCTCCGCGTGGATATAGCTGATCTCCTTCAGCTTCAACGCCCCCTCCAGCGCCACCGGGTACAGGTACTGCCGCCCCAGGTAGAGGAAGTTCGACACCTGGTAATACTTCTCGGCCAACCGCTTGACGGCGTCGTGACAGTGGAGCGTGCGCCGCAGGGCGTCCGGCATGGCGCGCAACTCGCGGACCATGCGCTGGCCCTGGACGCTCGACAGGTGGCGCATGCGCCCCAGGTAGAGCGCCAGCATGGTCAGCACCGTCACCTGCGACGTGAACGCCTTGGTGCTCGCGACGCCGATCTCGGGGCCGGCGTGCAGGTAGACGCCGCCGTCGGCCTCGCGGGCGATCGAGCTGCCGACGACGTTGCAGATCGACAACGTCGGGTGGCCCTTGCGCTTCGACTCGCGCAGCGCCGCCAGCGTGTCGGCCGTCTCGCCGGACTGCGTGATGGCGATGACGATGGTGTTGCGGTCCAGCGGCGGGTTGCGGTAGCGGAACTCGCTGGCGTACTCCACCTCGACCGGCATCCGCGCCAGCTCCTCGAACAGGTACTCGCCGACCAGGGCCGCGTGGTAGCTGGTGCCGCAGGCGGTCAGGATGATGCGGTCGGCGCGGCGCAGCTGCCGCGCCGTCAGGTTCAGGCCGCCGAAGTGCGCCGTGGCGTCGGCGTCGACGAGCCGGCCGCGCATCGCGTTCTCCAGCGCCTCGGGCTGCTCGTAGATCTCCTTGAGCATGTGGTGCTCGAAGGCGCCCTTGTCGGAGTCGCCCGGGTCCCAGTCGATGGTCTGGGGGCTGACGGCGACGCGCGCCCGCTCGGCGTCGAGGATGTGCCATGCCGTCGGCGTCAGCACGCACATTTGCCGGTCTTCGAGGTAGACGACCTTCTCCGCCTTGCCGAGCAGGGCGCTGGGGTCGCTGGCGAGGAACTGCTCGCCGTGGCCGACGCCGACGACGAGCGGGCTGCCCAGGCGGGCGCCGACGATCAGGTCCGGGTAGCGCGGGCTGACCACGGCCAGGCCGTAGGTTCCTTGGAGGAGCGCCAAAGTCTTACTGACCGCCTCGACCAGGTCGTCGCCCTGCATGTGGCGCGCGATCAGGTGGGCGATGACTTCGGTGTCGGTGGCGCTCTGGAAGACGACGCCGTCGTCCTGGAGTTGACGTTTGAGGGCGGCGTAGTTCTCGATGACGCCGTTGTGGACGACGGCGACGAGGCCGTCGCCGCCGACGTGCGGGTGGGCGTTGACGTCGTTGGCGGGGCCGTGCGTCGCCCAGCGCGTGTGACTGATGCCGACGCGCCCCGCCAGCGGCCGCTCGCGGAGGTGGCGCACCAGGTCGGCGATGCGGCCGGCGCGCTTGCGGACGTGCATGTGCCCGCCCTCCAGCGTCGCCAGGCCGGAGCTGTCGTAGCCGCGGTATTCGAGGCGGCGCAGCCCCTCGACGAGGGTGGGTTCGGCGTCCTTGTTGCCGACGTAGCCGACGATGCCGCACATGGTCGTCTCCTGCGCGCGAGGGGAAGAAGCCGGGGCCGAGAGGTCAGCCAAATATAGCTCCCTTCGTCGGCCGCGCGAACGGCAGTTCCCGACAACGGGGCGTTCCGGGGGTGCGCTGCGCGACCCCCGGCTTTGGGATGTAACCCCTGCGGGGTAAAAGGCCGGCGGCCCTACCCCGAAGGGGTTGCATAACCCAGCCGGGGGTCGCGTACTCGCGCACCCCCGGAACATACCTCCGCCGACCGCCGGAGTGCGAGCTAGACTTCGGCTAACGCATCGCCACCGGAACCTGAGTAGGGCGGCTCCATGATCGGCCGTGTCTTCCTGGGCCGTTACGAGACCATTCGCCTGCTCGGCGAGGGCGGGATGGGCCGCGTCTACCTGGCCCGCCAACTCGACCTGGGGCGGCAGGTCGTCGTCAAGGTCATGCACGACCACATCGCCGCCGACCCGAAATTCTGCGAGCGCTTCCAGCGCGAGACGCTGCTGATGGCGCGCTTCCAGCACCCCTTCGCCGTCACCCTCTACGACGCCTCCCTGAACGACCCGCAGGGGCCGTGCATCGTCATGGAGCACGTCCGCGGCGTCACGCTCGACACGCTGCTCCAGCGCAACGGCCGGCTGACGCCGCAGCGCATCGGCCGCCTGCTCGGCCAGATGTGCGAAGTGCTCCAGGCGGCGCACGCCGAGGGCATCATCCACCGCGACCTCAAGCCGGCGAACTTGATGGTGGTGGAGCCCGACACGCCCTACGAACATCTCAAGGTGATGGACTTCGGCCTCGCCAAGCTGCTCCGCCCCTGCGAGAACGAGGCGATCACCGTCACCGGCACCGACTTCGCCATCGGCACGCCTGGCTACATGTGCCCCGAGCAGGCGCGCGGCGAGGAGATGGACCACCGCGGCGACCTGTACAGCGTCGGCGTCATCCTCTACGAGGTGATGACGGGGCGGCTGCCGTTCTCGGGCACCTCGACGATGGACGTGCTGCTGGCGCACGCCACCGACCCGCCGCCGTCGTTCACGCGCGTCGGCGCCGCCGACCTGGTGCCGCCGTCGGTCGAGGCGGTGGTGCAGGCGTGTCTGGCGAAGAGCCCGGCGGAGCGCCCCGCCAACGCCCGCGAGCTGGCCGAGCGCTACGAGACGGCGCTGGCCCACGAAGAGGCGCTCAAGGAGCGGTTGCCGTCGGACCACCCGCGCGCGGCGGGCGGCCCGCGTCCCGCGGCCGGCGTGTCGCGCGCCGCGGCCGCCGTCGCCACCGACCCCTTCACCATCGTCCACCAGCTGGAGGCGTGGATGCCGGAGAAGATCGCGGCGTACAAACTGCGCGGCTTCGTCCACGACGCGGGCGGCGAGGTCGTCGAGAGCGTCCCCGGCCGCATCCGCGTTCGCCTCGGCGGCAAGGGCAGCGTTTACGCCTCGTCCGGACTCAGCTCCTGGTTCGGCCTGCGCAGCAAGTCGAGCCTGATCGACCTCGAGTTGCAATTGCAGCGCCCCGACGCGGGGCGCGAGGGCAAGCTCAACATCACCGTGGTCCTTCGGCCGGCCGACAAGGCGAGCGCCGGCGACGACTGGCGCGACCGCTGCGCGCAAGTCTATTGCGACCTCCGCGGCTACTTAATGGGTAGTACCAACGGCTGACGGGGCGCGTGCGCGGTTTTGGCGTCGGGCGTTCGGCTCGTTTACGGCGCTTCGACGGAACCCGGTAAACTTCCGAGCGTCGCTCCGTCATTTTTTTCCTTGACACGACACCGCCGGGGTGTATCATCAATCCCTTGAAGGCCGATTCTCCCGACTCGATACACGCATAGGTGCGAGTAAGGGATATGATCACTCAGCCTACTACTCCTAATTTTGCCCCCCCCCTAAGCATATCCGATTACGGCGTGTTCCGTCCGGGCTTTCTCCTCGCCCGTATCCTCTTGAGCATTTTCTTACTCACGGCAGCGGCATTCAAAGCGCACGCGCTGGGGAACGCCACAACATCGCCTTCGCTAATCCTCCTTCCCCCTCGCTGGCAGGTGGCTCTGGTCGAAGTCGAGGTTCTGCTCGCGCTCTGGCTATTATCGGGGGTATACCTCCGGGGGGCGTGGCTGGTTTCGGTCATGGCATTTGGCGTCTTCGGCGGATTGAGCTGTTACCAGGGAGTCGCCGGGCAACCCTCCTGCGGCTGCTTCGGAAACCTTGTAGTAAGCCCGTGGCTCGCCTTTGTCGGCGACCTCGGCGCCTTGGCCGCCCTTTTCTACTGGCGTCCGCGTCTGACCCGTCGGGCCGACCTTGTGGCCCTCGCCCCGTCGCGATATCGTCCTGTCGTTCTCGCCGGTCTTCCTTTCCTTGGCGTCGCGGCGGTTTGCTTGTCTGTGTTGCTCCTCTCAAATGGACGCACGGCCGGCCTCTTGGCGGCGCTGCGCGGTGAAGCCTTGACGGTCGAGCCTGGTGTTACTGACATCGGAGTCGTCGCCAGCAGAGAGCCGCGCTTTTTTCAAATCACGTTGCGAAACCACACGGACCGTCCGATACGAATCATTGGCGGCACTTCCGATTGTTCCTGCATGGCGACTCAGGATCTCCCCGCCTTCGTGGACAGCCGTCAGGAAGTGTCTCTTCAGATCCGATTCCGGTCTCGCGGCACGGGGAGTTTTCGACGCAGCTTCGTGCTTATGACGGACGACGCCAGCCAGCGGGAGGTCATCGCGACGGTAACGGGACAACTCACGGACGAATCCGAGTGATGTCGATACTCGGGGATTAGGAAGAATTCGAGAAAGATGCTATCGGCGGGCATGGGCTCGCCATAAGGAATGTTTCTTTCGCAAGTCGCCCGAATCGGAGGGAGCTTGGTATGGCTCGATTCCTGCGCGTTCTATCCTCGGTCTGCGGTTCGGCGGGCCTTCTCGCGATGGCCCTTGCCGTGCTCATGGTTCCCGAGCAGGCGCGGCTGTCGGCGTCGACGCTGGGTCCGTGCGCGTGTGGGGGGACTGGTCTTACCCCGCCCGTCGGCGCCTCATGGTGCAACGGTGGCGGTGCGACATGTACTCTGGGAACGCCCCCGACCTGCACGGGGACGTGCAACAACCCGGCCTGTGTCCCGACGCCGGGCTGTGTTTGTACCTGCCAAAGCGACCGGGCGCCACTCCCGGCCACCCCGGCGTGTGGATGCTTCTAGGTCGTCGGACGTGACGGCGCACTCGGCGGGCTACAGGCTATGCGCCTGCCGCCCGCCCCTGCGTGGCCGGCCGACTGTCTATGGCCGGCGGGCGTCCCGCCTCACCGCACAAGACGGGAGAGATCATCGTGGACGACTTCCTCTCCGGCAAAGGTGTTCGGCGTCTTCTGGTCATTTGCTGCGTGTCGCTGCCCGTGTGCGGCGGGGGACGTGTCGCGGGCCAAGACAAAGATTCGGCGTCCACACGTGTCTTGGAGGAAGTACCCCGGGCTTACAAACGCCACCTCGAGTATTGCCAAAAGCTTCAGGGAACCGTCCGGCAGACGGAATCATTCCACAACGCCAAGAAAGGAAAACGCCAACACGATTTAACCGCATACGAGGTAAAAGCGAATGCGTCTTGCGGGTCCTTGATGATCCAATCCCTCGGCCCGGATCGGTTCGACGGCGAACTGGTGGCGGTCAGCCCCCGGTATGCCTTTCACGTCAAGCGTAACCAAGAACGAGCCGAGTGGTTCATCTCGGGTCTTGAGCGAGGAGGCGACGGCGCGTCGTTCCGGGGGGAGTCGGTGCGTCTGAGCGTCGAACGGCTCCTGACTTGCGGGTATTATGTCGATAAGGTGAATCTTCCCGATTTACTGACGAAGACCGAGGAGTATAAAATTCAGAAAATCTCCTCGTGTAAGAGGGACGGGGCCGACGCGGTTCAGATCGACTTCGACTGTTCCCATCCGGTCCGGCGAATCCCATTTTCCCCGGTCCAGGGAGGCACGGTCTTCCTGGACCCCTCGCGTAATTGGTGCATCCTCGGGTACGACCTCAAGGCCGAATGGGGCGACGGCAAGGGGTCCATTTCCACGGCGTTCGCCTACCGAAATAGTCGCGAGGGAATGCCCATTGTACTCAAGGTCAACTCCGTGACAAAGAATTCTTCAAATTCTTTATTGGGTTCCGAGCGCGCCGGGGAGTACGACCTCCGTGAGCCCGACCGCCCGCCGGCCGACGAGGCTTTTACCCTTTCCGCCTACGGATTGCCCGAGCCCGAGGGCTCGGGTCCGTCCAACGCGCGGTACTGGATCGTCGCGGGTGTCGGTGTGGCCCTCGTGGCGGCCGCGATCGGATTACGAAGGGCGGCCCGGCGCTGGGACGGGCGCCCGGGCAAGTGACTCCCCCTCTTTCGAGGAACAAGAGACGTGTCGAGACGCGACCTCGTCGTCCGCGTGAGCCGCTTGTGGCCGCTGCTGTTGGCGGCGGGTTGCCTCGTCGTGTTGTACGCGGTCGACCGTTCCGCAAAACGCCGAAGTGACCCGCTGACCGTCCGGCCCGCGGACTCGACGCTCCGGGTCGAGAAGGCGGGCGACCTGCTGGTTCCCTTCGTCGTGACGAATGAGGGACCAGACCCGGTCCGCGTCATCGGCTCCGAGGTCGGCTGTGGCCGCGGGTTGTGAGTCACGCGGCTCCGGGAGGCGTTGCCTCTCACCGTACCCCCTTCCTCTTCCGTCGTCATCAGCGTCGAGTGTAAAGTCACTGACCCGGAGGATTTCGAGGGGACGAGTACGTTTTACTATCACGCCGCGGACGGCGTCCTTCGCGAGGCGCGGCTGAAGATTTCCAAGGAGCCGGCGAGAATTCGCGCCGCGCATTAAAGGGGTGCGGGGGAGGTCTGTCGTGGGAAATGATTCGCGCGCGGCGCCGGCCTTTCCCCGGCGGCCGGCTTACACCTTGATCGAAGTCCTCGTCGTCGTGGGCATCGTCGGCGTTCTCCTGGCGTTGCTCCTTCCCGCGGTCCAAAAAGCCCGTTCGAGCGCCCAGCGGGCTCAGTGTCAGAACAATCTGAAGCAGCTCGGCCTCGCGCTGCACATGTATCACGACCAACAAGGCGTTCTGCCCGCCGGCGTGACTTCCGCCCGGCCCGGCGAGCCGTTCCCGCACATGGGGTGGATGGCACGGCTGCTGCCGTTCGTCGAACAGGAGCCGCTCTGGAAAGGCACGGTCTCCGCCTACGGGTTCAGCCCCCGCGACCCGTACCGGCTGCCCCATTTCGGGTTCATGACGCCGGTCAAGGTCTTCGGGTGCCCCGCCGACGGGCGCGTGAGCGACCCGCAGAGTACGCACCAGAACTTGAAAGTGGCTTTGTCCAGTTATCTCGGCGTGTCCGGGCTCGACTACCGCGGGACGGCGGGAATGCTCTTCCGCGATTCGCGCGTCCGGTTGGTTGAAGTCACCGACGGGACGTCCACGACTCTGCTGGCCGGCGAGCGCCCCCCGAGCCCGGATTTCTGGTACGGCTGGTGGTACGCCGGCGCGGGGCAGGCGGATACCGGCTCGGGCGATCAGGTTCTCGGCGTGAGGGAACTCAAGAGCGGGGGCAGCCAGTTCGTGGAGGGATGTCCGTCCGGGCCGTATTCGTTCCGCGACGGCCGTATCGACTCGCCCTGCGACGTGTTTCACTTCTGGAGCCTCCACGCCGGGGGCGCGAACTTTCTCTTCGCCGACGGCTCCGTGCGCCTCCTTTCCTACGCGGCCGACCCCGTCCTGCCCGCATTAGCGACTCGCAACGGAGGGGAAGTCGTTTCTATGCCCGAGTGAGGACGACGGGCGCCATTGCTGCTCGCAAGTCTAATGCGACCTTCGTGGCTACCTGATGGGCAGCACGAACGGCTGACCGGCGCTTGTCACCTCCCGCCCCGGCGGCGATAATACCGGCGCTCACCCACGGCCGCCGTATTGTCCCCCTGAACACCGGAGGAACGACATCATGCGCTTACTCGTCCGCGCCGCGGCCTTCGCGGCCGTCTTCGGCCTGTTCTTCGCCCTCCTCGCCGGGGGCCAGGAGAAGCCCCCCCAGCGAACCGAGGCCGAGAAGAAGGCGATCATCAAGATCCAGCAACTCGGCGGCCTGGTCCTCGAGCTGGCCCAGAACGACCCCCGCCTCGAAGTCTCCTACCTCCAGAAAGACCAGAAGTTCACCGACGAGTTTCTCACCCCCTTGAAGGACCTCAAGGGCGTCGTCCACCTCAACCTGCGCGGCCAGGAAGTCGCCGACGCCCACCTCGTTCACCTGAAAGACCTCACGTCGCTGGCGCGCCTGCACCTCGAACAGACCAAGGTCACCGACAAGGGGTTGGAACACCTTCGCGGCCTCGTCAACCTCGAGTACCTGAACCTGTACGGCACGAACGTCACCGACGCCGGCCTCGCCCCCCTCGAAGGGATGAAGAAGCTCAAGGACCTGTACCTGTGGCAGACGAAAGTCAGCGACGCCGGCGTGGCCAAGCTCAAGAAGGCGCTGCCGAAGGTCGAAATTGTCCGCGGGCTCGACCTCGAAAAGCCGGTCGAAGTGAAGGCGCCGGAGACGAAGAAGGACGAGAAGAAGCCCGACCCCAAAAAGCCCGACGCGAAAAAGCCGGAGCCCAAGAAAGACGAGAAAAAGCGAGACTTTAGCAAAGTTAGTGCAGTGACTCAGGCTTGGAGCGCGCCTGATGCAGCGTCGTCAAGGTATGCCGGCGTCTGGGGGCCTGCTGTTCGCGGTGCATGTCCAGCGCCAGACGCTGCTCCAGATGCTCCTTGGT
>JBBROG010000011.1:0-61345 GCA_038229635.1 Gemmatales bacterium | reverse complement strand
CTGGAACAGATCGCTCGACGTCGCCGTGCCGTCGTGGCTCTGCAGCTCGCGGTCGACGCCGACGCCGGCGGCGCGCAGCTCCGCGACGGAGCGGGCGCGGCGCTCGCTGATCTTCGGGATGCGGTTGCCGCCGCCGAGGTCGAGCGCCATGTCGCGGTCGCGCCCGAGAATGCGGACCGTCAAAGGCGCCGGCTGCCCGCCGTGCATGCTGATCCAGTAGAAGGCGAGTTGCTCCAGCTGCTCGTCGGCCGTGTACTTGTTCGAGGCGCCCATGATTAACTCGTGGGCCTGGAGGTCGCGCGCCGTCTGGAGGACGGCGAACAGCGGGTTGTTCGTCGGCACGATGAGCGGCTTGACCTCCTTGCCCGCCGACTCGGCCCTCTGCACCACCGCCGTCATCAGCTGCTGGTCGTAGGTGTCCAGGTCGAGTTTCTCGGGCAGCGCCGAGCCGGCGGGCATCACCTTGGCCGTCATCACCACGACGCCGGTCGTGTCGGGGTCGGTTTCGGCGAGGGCCTTTTCGAGCATGAATAGGTTCTGCGGCGAGCGGATCGCCACCAGCTTGCGGTAGCTCTTGTTCATGCCGAGGGTGTCGGCCGTCACCTCGCCCGCCTCCTGCTGGTTGAACTGCTCCAGGTGTTGGTGGCGGCGGCCCTTGAGGCGCTTGTCGTGGTAATGCTCCGACAGCCAGAAGATGGTGAAGAACGTGCCGGTGAAGATCAGACCGCCGATGGTGGCGACCTCCTTCGTCAGCAGGTTCATGATCGCCGAGGCGAGCAGGACGCCCAGGATGAGCAGCAGGCCGATCGGCACCTCGACGCCGCCGATCTTGATGTTGAGCGGCACCTTGAACTCGCGCGGCCGGCGGTCCTTGAAGCGCAACACCACCATCGACAGCGCCTGGAAGACGAAGCTCCAGACGACGCCGAAGGCATACGCCTCGCCGAGCAGCAGCACGTCGCCGCGGCTGGCGATGATCGTGAAGAGCTGCAACCCGACGATCAGGATCAGCATGCGCGACGTGGTGCCGTACTTGGGGTGCGGCTTGAGGAACCAGTCGGGCATGACGCCGTCCTCGGCGACGCGGTTGAGGACGCCGTTGCTGCCGATGATCGCCGTGTTCACCGCCCCCGCCAGGATCAGGAAGCCGACCGACACGACGAAGGCGTTCAGCAGCAGCCGGACGACCTGCGGGCCGATGACGTTCATGGCCAGGCCGCCGATGAGGTTGTCGGAGTACTTGTCCATGCGGACGCCGTCGGGAATAATCATCACCGCCAGGAAGCTGATCGACCCCGTCAGCAGTAGGGAGTAGACGAAGACGATGAACGCCGCCTTCTTGAAGTTTTTCAACTTCGGCGACTCGACTTCGCGGTAGACCTGCGCTAGCGTCTCCTCGCCGCTCATGGCGAGGATGGAATGCCCGAAGGCGATGGCGACGCCGGCGAAGCCGACCAGGCTCCACCAGGGGACGCCTTCGGGCGTGCCGACGGTGCGCACGCCCTCGCCCAGGGCGGTGTTCGAGACGAAGCCGAGCGGGTCTTCCTCCTTCTCGGTGGTCGGGTTGGTGCGCGGCACCAGGCGCGGCGCGGGCGACGGCACCTCGACGCGCTCCTCGACCGGGGATTCGGGCGTCTGGTTCGCGTAGCGGTAGGCGATGGTGGCGCCGCACCAGCCGAGCATGATGACGCCCATGACGGTCGTAATCATCATGATCTTGAGCGCCTTATCGCTCGACTCGTGGATGCCGAGGATGTTCTGCCAGAAGAAGTAGAGGGTGATGGCGCAGGCGATGAAGACGGAGCCCCAGCTCTTCCACTGGTCGCCGAGGTCCTTGGGGATGGGCGTGCCGGTGACGTACTCGATGACGGCGAGGACGAGGCCGACGACGTACTGCCCGGCGGAGACGCCGCTGATGGGTCCGGTAAGGATGTAGTCGAACATGAGGGCGCTGACGGCGATCTTGGCGGGGAAGCGCCCGAGCGCCTCGCGGACGACGCGGTAGACGCCGCCGCGA
Organism: Gemmatales bacterium; assembly: GCA_038229635.1. GTDB lineage: Bacteria > Planctomycetota > Planctomycetia > Gemmatales > Gemmataceae > DATFNV01. The sequence continues at coordinate 59,328 of JBBROG010000011.1, read as the reverse complement.
ATGAAGAGCGTGCAACTCTCGATATAGACCCAGCGGACGGAGTAGCTGAAGAGCATGACGCCGAGGATGAACCACGGCGCCGCCTTGCCGATGGACAGTTCGACGATGCCGCCGATGTAGTAGGAGGTGCTGGCGAGGTCGCAGAGGACGACGGCGGCGGTGCGCCAGTAGCTGATGAAGGTGAACATCACGCTGCTGACGACGATCACCTGGGCGGTGCGCGACAGGCGGCGTAAAGGACCGCCGGAGGAGGAAGAGCCTTCCGGAGTGGACATGAGGGAGACCCGCGGCCCGGAGATCACAAGGACGGCCGCCGCCGGGCCGAACGACGGCTGTGCCCTCTCAACCCGCTCCCGCGCCACGCGGCGCGGGAGGAAGCTGTACGACCCTCTACTATTACAGGTCGGGGAGAGGGCCAACAAGCCGCTCGCGGCTTCGCACACCGTGCGAAGCCGCGAGCGGCGGCTCAACTCGCCGCGGCGCTCGGCCGCGTGTCGATGACCTCGCGCGGGATCAGCGGCGCCGCCGCCAGGAAGACGCGGCAGTGCGCGTGGTCGAGGACGAACAGCGCCCGCGCGTCGATCCGGCTCGTCAGCCCCGCCGCCGGCTCCTCGGGCACGCCGAGGACGATCAGGTCGCAGTCCCCCGCGCGCGCCAGCCGCACGACCTCCTCCCCCGACCCGGCGACCGTCGTCAGCACGTCGAGCCGGCGGCCGAGCTGTTCGGCTCGCTCCGTGTCGTGCCGCACCAGGCTCTGGCCGGTCGGCGACTCGTCGCCCGGCGCGGCGACCGGCAACAGCGCCAGATCGACCTGCGGGTCGAGCATGGTCAGCACCGCCTGGAACAGGTCGCTCGCCAGCGGGCTGCCGTCGTGAACCAGCAGCACGCGGTCGACGCCGACGCCGGCGGCGCGCAGCTCCGCCACCGACTTCGCCCGCCGCTCGCTGATCTTCGGGATGCGGTTGCCGCCCCCGAGGTCGAGCGCCAGGTCGCGGCCGGCGCCGAGAATGCGGACCGTCAAAGGCGCCGGCTGCCCGCCGTGCATGCTGATCCAGTAGAAGGCGACCTGTTCGAGCTGTTCGTCGGCGGTGTACTTGTTCGAGGCGCCCATCACCAGTTCGTGGACTTGCAGCTTCTGGGCGGTGCTGAGTACCGCGTGCAGCGGGTTGTTCGTCGGCACGATGAGCGGCTTGACCTCCTTGCCGGCGTGCTCGGCCTTCTGCACCACCGCCGTCATCAGCTGCTGGTCGTAGGCGTCGAGGTCGACGGCGCTCCCGTGGCCGTCGCCGTCCGGTACGGCGACCTTGGCGGTCATGACGAGGACCGCCGTCGTGTCCGGGTCGGTCTCGGCGAGCGCCTTCTCCAGCATGGTCAGGTTCTGCGGCGAGCGAATGGCGACCAGCTTGCGGTAGACACGCTCGACGCCGAGCGCTTCCATGCTCAGGTCGTCCGCCTCCTTGCGGTTGAACTGCTCCAGGTGCTTGTGGTGCTCCCCCTTGCGGCGCCGCTCGTGGACGCGCTCGGTGACGACGAACACCACGAGGAACGCGGCGGTGAAGCCGAGGCCGCTGACCGTCGCCAGCTCCTTCGTCAGGAGGTTCAGGATCGCCGCCGTCAGCAGCACCAGGAAGATCAGGCCGAGGCCGATGGGCACCTCGACGCCCCGAATTCTCACGTTTAGAGGAACCTTATATTCGCGATGTGTACGATCCTTGAAGCGGAGGACGACCATCGCCAGCGCCTTGAAGACGAAGCTCCAGACGACGCCGAAGGCATACGCCTCGCCAAGGAGGATGACGTCGCCCCAGCTCGCGAAGATGGTGAAGAGTTGCAAGATCAGGATGAGCCACAGGATGCGCGACGTGGTGCCGAACTTCTTGTGGGGCTTGAGGAACCAGTCGGGCAGGACGCCGTCCTCGGCGACGCGGTTGAGGACGCCGTTGCTGCCGATGATCGCCGTGTTCACCGCCCCCGCAAGGATCAGGAAGCCGACGACCACGACGAAGGCGTTGAGCAGCAGCAGCGCCTGCTTCGGGCCGGCGAGGTTCATGACGACGCCGCTGATGAGGTTGCTGTTGTACTTCGGCATGCGCTCGGCGTCGGGGATGAGCATCACCGCCAGGAAGCTGATGCTCGCCGTCAGGAACAGGCTGTAGAGGAAGACGATGAACGCCGCCTTCTTGAAGTTTTTCAACTTCGGCGACTCGACTTCGCGGTAGACCTGGGCCAGCGTCTCCTCGCCGCTCATGGCGAGGATGGAGTGGCCGAAGGCGATGGCGATGCCGAGGAGGCCGACGAGCGACAGCAGGCCGCCGCCGGCGTTGCGCAGCGACGCGCCGACCGACGTGTGCCCGAGGAAGCCGAGCGGGTCTTGCATCACCGGCGGTGTGCCCTCCGGAACGTCGATGGCGAAGTTGACGTGCGGGTTCAGGTCGGGTGCCGGCGGGACGCCGTTCACCGCCCCCCGGACGGCGAGGGTGTAGCCGCACCAGCCGAGGACGAGGACGGCCATGACCGTCGTGGCGATCATGATCTTGAGCGCCTTGTCGCTCGACTCGTGCAGACCGCGGACGTTCTGTCGGAAGAAGTACAGCGTGATGAGCGTGGCGATGAGTACCGAGCCGGCGTTGGTGAGGCTCTTCTTGGCGGCGGCGTCGAAGGTGACGTTGCCGAAGGTTTCGAGGGTTTCGAGGAGGAGGCCGACGAGGTACTGCCCGGCGGAGACGCCGCTGATGGGTCCGGTGAGGATGTAATCGAACATGAGGGCGCTGACGGAGAGCTTGGCGAGGAAGCCGCCCATCGCCTCTTTAACGACCTTGTAGACGCCGCCGCGCGTGAAGAGGGAGCAGCTCTCGATGTAGACGGAGCGGACGGCGTAGCTGAAGAGCATGACGCCGAGGATGAACCACGGCGCCGCCGGCCCGATGGCGGTCTCGACGATGCCGCCGATGTAGTAGGAGGTGCTGGCGAGGTCGCAGAGGACGACGGCGGCGGTGCGCCAGTAACTGATGAAGGTGAACATCACGCTGCTGACGATGATGACCTGGGCCGGGCGCGCGAGGCGGCTCGCGAGGTTGGACGCGGACGGCGTCGTCCCGCTGGGTGTAGACATACGAGATCCCTTTGGAGGTGAGGATCGGGTTCTTCGTCCGGACGGTCGGGAGAGACGAGAGTGCCCTTTCAAACCGGCCGCGGCGCCGTGCCGCGGCGTGCCGGCGAGGTTAGCTGACGGGCGAGGGGATGAAAGTCCCCCGGTCCGGGCGTCCGGACCTGAGCCCCTGGGACGGCACGTCGCCGCCCCGCTGGTTCCCCCGCTCGCGCGCCGTGCGGCGCGCGATTTGGCTACACAGCGGGTATTATGGCCCGCGTCCGGTCGGTCGGCAACGTCGCGGCCCGGCGCGCCTTGAACCGCGGCGGCGCCTCTGTTACCTTCGCCTTGGAGAAGACCCCTTCCCGCAGGAGACGACGCACATGGCTTCGGCAGCCCCCCGCCGCACGCCCGACGACGACACCCCGTCGCTGGAGAGCGGCGACCGCCTGACGCGCGCCGAGTTCGAGCGCCGCTACGAGGCGATGCCGCACCTGAAAAAGGCGGAACTCATCGAAGGAGTTGTTTACGTGCCTTCACCCACGCGCTGGCGGCGTCATGGCCTTCCCCACGGGCATCTCGTGACCTGGCTGGGCAACTACGAAGCCGCCACGCCGGGGGCCATGATGGGGGACAACACCACGACCCGGCTGGATACGGACAACGAACCGCAGCCCGACGCGCTGTTGCTCATCGACCCGGCACGCGGCGGGCAGGCGCGCGTCAGCGCCGACGACTACCTCGAGTCGGCGCCGGAGCTGGTGGCCGAGGTGGCGGCGAGCAGCGTCAGCATCGACCTGGGCACCAAGCTGAACGTCTACCGCCGCAACGGGGTCCGCGAGTACGTCGTCTGGCGCGTGCAGAATCGGAAGGTGGACTGGTTCGTGTGGCGCGAAGGACAGTACGAGCGGCTCGCGCCGGACGAGCGCGGCGTGCTGAAGAGCGAGGTGTTTCCGGGCCTGTGGCTCGACCCGGCGGCGCTGGTGGCCGGCGACCTGGCCCGCGTGCTCGCGGTGCTGAACGAAGGGACCGCCAGCCCGGAACACGCGGCGTTCGTGGCGCGGCTCAACCCGCCGGCCGCGCCGTAACACCCCGAGGAGGTCGAACGATGAATGCACCGCTGATGATCGAAACGACGTACACCGCCGAGGAGATGTACGATCTGGATAAGGAACACCGGTACGAGCTGGTCGATGGCGTCCCCCTGGAGCGAACGATGAGCGTGGGATCTAGCCTGGTCGCGACGCGGTTGGTCGTGCGCGTTGGCGCGTTCGCCGACAGCCACGGCCTCGGCTATGCGTTCGCGACGGACCTCGGCTACAAGCTCTTCCCGGACAACCCGCGGAGTCTCCGCTATCCGGACGTCTCCTTCGTCCGCCGCGACTTCTTCCCCGACGGCCGCATCCCCAAAAGCGGCTACTGCACTTTCGTGCCCGCCCTCGCCGTCGAGGTCGTCTCGCCGACGGACGAAGCCGAGGTCGTCGAGGCACGCGTCAGCGACTTCTTGCGCGCCGGCGTCGAACTCGTCTGGGTCGTCTACCCGGAGGCGCGCTCGGCCTACGTGATCCGAGCCGACGGCAGCGCCGCCCGCCTGACCGAGTCCGGAGAATTGAGCGGCGAAAACGTCCTGCCCGGCTTCATCTACCGCGTCGGCGACCTCTTTCAGGGCCTTTAACCTCCTTCCCTCATGAACCCACACTACCTAATTCGCGACACCTCGGCGATTTTTACGCCGGCACTCCTCTTCTATAAGGATCTGATCCGCCAGAATATCGCGCTGGCACTGGAGATCGCCGGCGGCCCCCGACGGCTGCGGCCGCACCTCAAGACGCACAAGACGCGCGAAGTCGCCCGCATGGAACTCGACGCCGGCATCACCAAGCACAAGTGCGCCACCCTCGCCGAGGCCGAACTGCTCGCCCAGGCCGGCGCCGCCGACGTGCTGCTCGCCTACAACATGGTCGGCCCCAACTGCGCCCGCCTCGGGAGGCTGATAAAAACCTATCCGAAAACGGCGTTTTCCGTCCTCGCCGACCACCCCGGCGCGACAAGGCAGCTCTCCGACGCGCTGGCGGCGGCGGGGGTCGAGGTCGAGGTGCTGCTCGACCTCGACGTCGGCCAGCACCGCACCGGCGTCGCGCCCGGCGAGGCGGCGGCGGCGCTGTACGAGTCGTTCGCGCGCCTGCCCGGCCTGCGCCCCGGCGGGCTGCACGTCTACGACGGCCACAACCACCAGGAGAGCTTCCACGACCGCGAGGCCGCGGCCCTGCGCGGCCTGGAGCCGGTGCTGGCACTGCGCGCCGCCCTGGACAAGAAGGGGCTGCCGGTGCCGCGCGTCGTCTGCGGTGGCACGCCGACGTTCTCCGTCTACGCCCGCCTCGACCTGCCGGGCCTGGAGTGCTCGCCCGGCACCTGCGTCCTGCACGACCACAGCTACGGCTCGAAGTTCGCCGACCTGGCCGGGTTCAAGCACGCCGCCCTGTTGCTGACGCGCGTCATGAGCCGGCCGACACCGACGCGGCTGACGCTCGACCTCGGTTACAAGGCCGTCGCCAGCGACCCGCCGCCGGGCAAGCGCTGCGCGCTGCTGAACGTGCCCGACTACGAGGCGGTGCTGCAGAACGAGGAACACTTCGTCGTCGAGACGCCGGCCGCCGAGCGCTTCGCCCCCGGCGACGAGGTCTACGCGGTGCCGACGCACATTTGCCCGACGTGCGCGCTGCACAAGAGCGCTTATGTCATCGAAGACGGGCAGGTGACGGGGACGTGGGAGATCGCGGGCCGCGACCGGGTGCTGACGATGTGAGCCGCTCGCGGCTCAGCGTTTCCGGCGGCGGGGTTTCTTGGGGGCCTGGGCGTCTTTGGCCGCGGCGAGCCGGGCGACGAAGGCCGCGTGTTCGGGAGTCGCCAGCCCTTCCTGAAGGGTTGCCATGAGGCGCAGGTGGTCCTTCGCCAGGAGGGCCTCGCCGTGGATCCATAACCCCGGGAACGCGCGCATGCGATAGACGCCATCCGGGTCCGGGGACAATTCCTCGTCCCGCGCCAGATCGAACCAGCGCAGCCGCTCGCCAAGGCACAAGACCAGGTAATCCTTGACGCCGTAGCGCGTGTAGTCCTTCCGCTTGTTGTGCAAGTCGAGCGACCTGCTCGTGTTCGCGATCTCGGCGAGCAATTCGGGACCACCTTCGACGTAATCGTCCTCCGTAAGGCGCGACTGGCCGCCATGCTCGGCAAGGATGCGGAGGCACAGGTCCGGCTGTAGCTCCCCTTCCTGGCCGAGAATGACCGTGACGTTGTCCCCGGCCTCGGTGCCTGGGGTGTGAGCTTCGTAAGTATACAAGAGGCTCCCGAGGGGCAGGTGATTGGCGCCGTGCCGCCACTTCAGAGGTGAAGCCACGTAGACGATCCCCCCGATGAGTTCCGCCTTGAAGTTCTCCGGTGTCTCTTCATACAGCCGGTGGAACTCCTTCTGGGTCATGCGCGCGCCGTTCTCCAGGACGGGGACACCTTCGAGCGTCGGATCCGGGAGTGAAACGGTCGCCATAAGCCTACTCCTCACCTGCCGAGGGAACCAACGCTGACATTCTGCCCGCTTCGCGAACCGCCGTCAACGCCGAACGTGATCCCGCAAACGAGCCGGGGCGCCGGAAGTCTCCGGCGCCCCGCGCGTGTCAGTCGGCGAGCGTTCACTGCTTGCGAATCTCGACCTTGACGCTCCCCTTCTCGCTCATCTCGACGAGGTTCTTCACCTTGTCGCGGTACTCGGCGGGCACCTTGCCGGCGCTCTCGTACTTGTGTTTGGTGCCGCCGTCGTTGACGCTGATCTCGCTCACCTTGGCCTTGCCGTCGTCGACGGTGCCGGTGACGCTGATGACAAGCGTGCCTTCCTGATGGCGGCCGGTGAAGCGGTTGTCGGTGCGGAACAGCGTCGTCATTACGCCGCCCGCGTTGCCGAAGACGCCTGGGCCGCCGCCGCCGAAGCCGCCGCCCCCACCTTGGCCGCCGGCGAAGCCGCCGCCCCCGAAGCCGCCGCCGCTACCCAAGCCACCGCCGCCCCCGAGCGGGTTGAGCCCTTGCCTGCCGACCGCCGAGCCACCGCCCGCGCGAGCCGTCTTGACCTCCGGCAGCGCCAGGCCCTTGAGCGTCTCCTTCTTGCCCTTGCGCAGCACGACCGCCTCGACCGGCTCCTTCGTCTTCAGGGCGGCGACGATCTTGGCCAACCCGGCGGGCTCGTTCGGCACCGTCTTGCCGGCCAACTCCAGCAGCACGTCGTTCGGCTTCAGCCCCGCCTTCGCCGCGGCGGACCCGGCCACGACCTGGACCACGACCAGCCCCTGGCCCTTCGGCAGGTCGAGTTGGTCGGCGAGGGCGTCGCTCGGCTTCTCGGCGTGGACGCCCAGCCGGCCCTGCTGCGGCTGCGCCGCGGCGCCGGCCAGGGCTCGAAGCCCCTCGACGTTGCCGAAGTCCTTGGCGTCGAACTTCCACTCCTGCCCGACCTGGGGGAAGCGCTTCAGCGCCTCCTCCAGCCGTTGACGGACCTCCTTCATCTTCTCTTCGTCGAGCGCCGGCATCCGCTCCAGGCTCTGGAGCAGCTTCTCGAGGTCGGCGGAGGCGGCATCGCGGCGGTTTTTGCCGGCGTCTTCCTTCTTCGCCCGGTCTTTCTTGGCGTCCTCCTTTGGGGTGTCGTCCCCGCGGGCGACGACGTCTTCGGGCAGCGCCGGGGCGGCGTCGGCACGCAGACCGACGCCGGCGACGATCACGGCCAGCGCCAACAGGGCGCCGGCGGCCCCCAGCGACCACAGGCGCGGCGGCCGCTGGGCCGAGGGCGTTTCGTCGTGCAGCAACATGGCAATCCTCCTAAACAGGTCCGATGTATGTCCCAGAACGCCGAGCGCCCCGGCCGGGACGGCCGGCGTCCCCGTCAGCGAGAGCAAGAATGCCGCGTAGTCCTCGGCAGGCCCCTGCCGCGCCGCCGCCGCGTCGGCGACGTGCTCCTGGCTCAGCCGCACCTGACGGCGCAGCGCCCAGAACCACGGCAGCGGGAAAAAGACCGCCGCGCCCAGCCCGAACAGCAGGGCCGCCCACGGGTCGCGCCGCTCCAGGTGCGTCAGTTCGTGGGCCAGCGCCCAGCGCAGCTCCGGCGCGTCGGGGCGGCCGCACAGAGCCACCGGCAAGACGATCGTGGGCCGCAGCAGGCCGCAACTCACGGGCACGCACAGCCGGCGCGAGCGCAGCAGCCGCGGCACCCCGCGCCCCGGCGCCAGCGCGGCGCAGACTTGGACGATCTCCTCGGGCGCCGGCCGCGCGTCGCGCAACAGCCGCCCCAGGGCGACGTGCCCCAGCAGCAGGCGCAGGAGCAGCGCCAGCGCCCCCGCCGCGTGAGCCGCGCCCAGCCACGCGGTCAGGTTCATCGGTGTCGTCGTGACGGGGGCCGCGAGCGGCTCGGGCGGGGCGTCGGCGACGGCGTCGACTTCCTCGGCCGCCGCGACGGGCACGAGGCCGTCGTCGGCCTCCGGCGGAGTCGGCTCGGCGACGGCCGGCTCCGGCGCCCGCGCCGGCAGCGGCACGCTCAGCCAGGCGGGTCCGAAGCTGAGGGCGACGGCGAGCAGCGCCGCCGCCATCCCCCACAGCCCGAGGCGCTGGCGGCGCGGTGGGTCGTCCACGCCGCGCGCCAGCCCCCAGGTGAGCAACAGCAGCAGGCCGCCCCCCGCCGCGTGGGGGAGGAGACTGCCGCCCGCGATCGTCGCCGCCACGCTCATGGCAAATCCTCGCTAGACCCCGGCGCCTGCTTCCGCCGCCGCGCCTCGCCGATCATCGCCTGCATCCGCGCCAGCTCCGCGTCCGAGATGCGCTCGGACCGCAGCAGGCTCAGCACCATCTCCGCCGCCGCCCCGTCGAACACCCGGTCCAGGAAGCGCGAGGCACTCTCGTCGCGGCTGTAGCGCGGGGTGTAGACGAACGTCCGCCCCACCGCGTGGTGTTCGACGAGTTGCTTCGTCTCCATTATCCGCAGCAGCGTCTGTACCGTGTTGTAAGCCAGGTCCGGCTCGTCGAGGCGCAGGTGAACCGCCTTGACGCTGCTCGGGCCGTGCTCCCACAGCACTTTCAGGATCTCCAACTCACGCCCCGTCGGCGTCGGCAGTACGTGACTCACGGCCCGGCACTCCTCACCGAATAACTAAAGCCTAAAGACTTAGGCTATTGAACCCCCTTGGCGAGCCTTTGTCAAGAGGCTTTCCTTCGCGTGTTACCTTTTCGCACGGCGGGCGTGTTGCGTCGCGGTGAGCCGGGAGGCATAATCGGCGGTCGTCGACCGTACTCCGACATCCCCCGAAGCGCGGGCGAGCCCATCCCGCACCCCCTTTGGGCGGATTAACGTCTTGGCGGCTCACGATGAACCCGTCTTCCACCCCGGCGAAGGTCCCGTCGGAAACGCGCGTGCTGGTCGAGGCGATCGTCGCCAGCACCGTCGGCACGACCATCGAATGGTACGACTTCTTCCTGTACGGCACGGCCGCGGCGCTGGTCTTCCCGCGCCTCTTCTTCCCCGGCCACGACCCGTTCCTCGGCCAGGTGCTGTCGTTCGGGACGTTCACGATCGGCTTCGTCGCCCGGCCGGTGGGCGGCGTCGTCTTCGGCTACCTGGGCGACCGCCTGGGGCGTAAATCGACGCTCGTGGCGACGCTGCTGCTCATGGGCGTCAGCACGCTGCTGATCGGCTTCCTGCCGACCTACGCCGCCCTCGGCCCGGCGGCGGCGGTGCTCCTGACGGCGCTGCGCTTCGCCCAGGGCCTCGGCGTCGGCGGCGAGTGGGGCGGGGCGGTGCTGCTGGCGCTGGAGGCGGGCAGCCGCGGCCGGCGCGGCTTCCACGCCAGCTGGCCCCAGGCCGGCGTGCCGCTCGGGCTGCTGACGTCGACGCTCGTGCTGTCCGTCTTCCAGGGCGCCCTGTCGGAAGAAGAGTTTCTGGCGTGGGGCTGGCGCGTGCCGTTCCTCCTGAGCGCCCTGCTCATCGGCGTCGGCCTGCTGATCCGGGCGCGCGTCGCCGAGTCGCCGCTGTTCGCCAAGCTGCGCGCCCGGGGAGAGGTGGCCCGCGCGCCGGTGAGCGAGGCAATCCGCGCGCACTGGCGCGAGATCGTCCTGGCGGCGGGCTCGCGCCTGGTCGAGAACTCGTGCTTCTACCTGTTCACGGCTTACGCCATCGCCTACGGCAAGACGGCGCTCGCCATCGACACCGGCGTGCTGCTGCGGGCCGTGAACGTGGCGGCGGCGGTCGAGTTCTTCGCCATTCCGGCCTACGGCTTCCTGTCGGACGTCTGGTCGCGGCGCGGGCTGTACGCGGCGGGCTGCCTGTTCGTGGCGGCGTTCGCGCTGCCCTATTACGCCCTGCTGGAAACGCGCGACCCGCTGTGGGTCACGGTGGCGGTGGTGCTGTCGCTGGCGGGGGGCCACGCCCTGCTGTACAGCGTGCAGGCGTCGCTGATCCCCGAACTGTTCGGCACGCGTCTGCGCTACAGCGGGGCGTCGCTCGGCTACCAGCTCGCCTCGCCGCTGGCCGGGGGACTGGCGCCGCTCGTGGCGGCGTGGCTGGTGAACTCGTACCCCGGCCAGTCGTGGCCGCTGGCGGAATACGTCATCGTGCTGGCGGTGATCTCGCTGGCGTGCGTCTGGCTGCTGGCGGAGACGTCGCGGAAGGACATCGACGCCTGACGACTTCTTCCGCCAGCGCGGGGCAGTTCACTCCGCGGCTGTCACTCCAGGCGCTCCTTCAGCTCGCGCCGCTGGGCCGGCGTCAGGCTCGCGAGAAGCGCGTCGAGTCCGCCCTCCGCGATGAACCTCTTGACACCCAGTTCGCTGATGACTCGCTTGGCACCCATGTGCTCGATGATGTGCTTGGCCCCCGCCTGCCGAATGAGCCAATCCAGGCCCAGCGTCCGGATCAAGTAATCCAAGGAAGGCTCCGTGCGACGGCGTTTCGTCTTGTCCATACTTAGGATCTCCTCGTAGGCGTCCGGGTGAAGTGTCGCCAGCCAACCGCGATAGCGCTCCCACAGCGCCGGCCTCTCCGTCACCAGCCGCGCCATCGCTTCGTCGATCTTCTGTGCCTCCGGCCCGACGATGTGCAGCGGGAGACTGTCCTCCTCCACGGGCAGTTCCGCCCCACTGAGCAAGAATACCAGATGGCCCAGCACCGCACAGCGCCACACGCCCGGACCCAACTCCGACAGGCCGCCGCCGCGTCGGCCCCAGACGCGGCGTAACCGCGGCCCCAGCCGACGGGCGAGATACCAGAACGACACTTCTTCCGGTGCCAGAAGCGCTTCACCCTGCTTGGCACGCTCCTCGTTCTTCCGCCGAAAGATGCCCAGCCCCACCTCAATCAAGAGGTGGAGGTCCCCCGCCCTTGGCTTGACCGTCGGCCCCTTGAACTCGAGGACGTTCCACCCCGTCAGGTGGCGCCACAGGCCGGTGAACGGCAGCGGCCCGGCGCGGGTGCGCCGCAGCAGGACGAAATCGGCCTCGCGCGGCACGTCGCTGACCGGCACATTCGTCGCCACTTCATAGTGACTCTCCACGGCCGGCCGCAGCAGCTCGGCAAATACCGGGTGCCATTGTGTCTTTTTCGCCATGCCGGCCTCTCCGGGCGGTTACCGCCCGTCACTTCGGCTCCCCCAGGTGCTTGCGGAAGAACGTCGCGAACCGCCCGTACAGCCGCTGCGTCACCACCGGGTCAAATCCCGTACAGCGCCCCGTACTTCCGCCGCAGCGACGCCACGAGCGGCCGGTGGTCCGGCGGCGCGCCCGTCACGCGCTCGATCAGCCGCGCCGCCGCGTAACGACCCCCTTGACGATACACCTTGTCGCTCAACCAGCCGAGGAGGCCGCCGAAGTCTCCCCGCGCGAACGCCTCCCCCATGTCGCCCAACTCGATCCGCGCCCGGTCGAAGAGTTGCGCCGCGAAGACGTTGCCGAGCGTGTAAGTCGGGAAATAGCCGATCATCCCCGCGCCCCAGTGGCCGTCCTGCAAGCAGCCGCGCGCGTCGTCGGGCGGCGTCAGGCCGAGGTGGTGGCGGTACGCCTCGTCCCACGCGCCCGGCAAGTCCGCGACGGGGAGTTCGCCCTCGACGAGAGCCCGCTCCAGCTCGAAGCGGATCAGGACGTGAAGGTTGTACGTCACCTCGTCCGCCTGCACGCGGATCAGCGTCGCCTCGACATTGTTGACGGCGAAGTGGAAGTCGTCGAAGGCGACGCCGCCGAGCGCCGCCGGAAAAGCTTGTTGCGCCCGCGGAAAGAAGTAGCGCCAGAAGGAGTGAGAACGGCCGACGGTGTTCTCCCACAACCGCGCCTGCGACTCGTGCAGCCCCAGCGACGGGACCTCGCCCGGCGGCGTGCCGTGGTGTTCCGCCGGCAGCCCCTGCTCGTAGAGCCCGTGCCCCGCCTCGTGCAGCGTCGCGAAGAAGCCGTCGCCGAAGCCGTCCGGGTTGAAGCGCGTCGCCAGGCGCACGTCGCCGGGGCCGACGGCGCTGAAGAACGGGTGCGTCGTCGTGTCGAGGCGGCCGCGGCGGAAGTCGAAGCCGAGAGCCGCCGCCGTCGCCTCGGCGAACGCCCGTTGTTGCTCGACCGGAAATGTCCCCTTCAACAGCGACGGGTTCGGCCGGCGCGGCGCGTGCGTCAGGGCGTTGGCGAGCGGGATGAGGTCGCGGCGCAGGGCGTCGAACAGGTCCGTCACCTGCTCGCCCTTCAGCCCCGGCTCGTACTGGTCGAGCAGGGCGTCGTAGGGGTTGGCGCCGCAGCCGAGCGCCTCGGCGTAGCGCCGGCAGAGGACGACAACTCGCTCCAGCCAGGGGCGGAAGCGGGCGAAGTCGGACGCGCGGCGGGCGGCGGCCCACTCCTGCTCGGCGAGCGTCGTCACCCGCGCGGTCTCCTCGACGAGGACGCGCGGCAGGCGGACTTGTCGGTCGTGGAGGCGACGGACCTCGCGGACGTTGACCGCCTCGGGAGAATCGGGATCGCCGACCAGCGCCGAGCTCTCGACGGCGGCGAGCAGGCCGCCGAGGCGCGGGTCGGCCGCCCTCTCGTGGAGCAGGCCGGCGAGGAGGGCCTGTTGCCGCGCGCGGTGGCCGACGCCCGCCGGCGGCATGTACGTGTCCTCGTCCCACGCCAGCAGTTCGGCGCACGACGCCAGCAGCGCTTCCTCGCGCGTGCGGCGGATCAACTCGGCATAGGCGGCTTCGGCTCGCATCGGCCCCGGTCGCTCGACAACTCGGAAACGGCCTCCCCGCCGTTTATTCTAGCGAGGCCGGGAGACGACCGACGAAGTCCGCGCCGCCGCGCGTGCGTCGGCCTCGCGCCTTCACCGAGGAGGAGCGCCGGCGGTACGAAATCCTAGTCGTCAAGTAGCGGCCGGCGGCCGTCCCCGTTGCACGGCGGCTCGGGCCGTGCGATAGTAAGGGCAGTGGTCCCATCCTCCCGACGACGAGCCTGCCATGTTGACCCCGGCGGAAGAACTCGGGCTGAGCGGCCTCGGCCTCGCCAGCCGCGTGCGCAAAGCGTTCCACAAGCTCCCGGAGGCGTCCGTCGTGGCCCTCGTCGGCCGCATACGCGAGGAGGCGTTCCGCCGCCGCCTCGTCTACCTGCGCGACGGCGCCCCCGACGCCGTCAACGTCCTCCCGTGCCCGCTCACCGTCCTGCCCGACCAACTCGCCTACATCCATTTCGTGTCGCTGACGATCCACAACGCCCTCAAGCGCCTGCCCGACCTCTACACGCAGGACGTCGCCGTGCGCGAGCTGCTGCGGCTGCTGCCGGAAGAGGACGAGTGGCTGGGGAAGTACTGGACGCCGGCCGTGCGCGAGAACAACCCGGTGTTCGGCCGGCTCGACGCCATGATCGACTTCACCAGCCCCATGTGGAAGGACACGCTGCGCTACGTCGAGCCGAACATGAGCGGCATCGGCGGCCTGCACCTGGTGCCGACGTGCGAGGCCATCGTCGGCGACGTCGTCGTGCCGGCCTTGCGGCAGGTCGACCCGCAACTCCAGCTCGAAGTCGGCAAGGACATCCGCGAGCTGCTCATGCAGGACCTGCTCGACCACCTGGAGGCGCTCGGCCGCAAGGGGCATAACGTCTGCTTCGTCGAGCCGAAGTACGCCGGCAGCGGGCCGGACGAACAGGAGGCGCTGGCGCAGTATTTCCACGACCGCCACGGCCTCCGCGTCATGCACGCCGACCCCGCGGAACTGACGCGGAAGGGCGACGACGTCTATTACCAGGACGTGGTCGTCGACCTGGCGTATCGCGATTACGCCGTTTACGACCTCGTCGCCCTGGAGCGCGGGGGCGTCGACGTCGAGCCGATGCGGGCGCTGTTCCGGCAGAACCGCGTCGTGTCGTCGATCGCGGCGGAGCTGGACCAGAAGAGTTGCTGGGAGGTACTGACCGACCCGCAGTTCACGACGAAGTACTTCAGCGCCGACGAGCGCCAGGTGTTCCGCCGCCATATCCTGTGGACGCGCCTCCTGTCGGACCGGCGCACGGAACTGCCGCACGGCAAGGTCGGCGGCCTGTTGGAGTACGCGCGCGACGAGCGCGAGTCGCTGGTGCTGAAGCCGAACCGCTCCTTCGGCGGCGAGGGCGTCGTCCTCGGCCCGGCGCTGTCGCAGGCGGAGTGGGACGCGGCCCTGGACAAGGCGCTGGCCGATAAGGACCGCTGGGTCGTGCAGCAGCTGGCGCACATCCCGGTGTACGAGTTTCCGGTGGTCGGCCCGGACGGAACGGTCCATATCGAGCCGTTCTACACGGTGATGGGCTTCGCGCCGAGCAAGTACGGCCTGGCGATCCTGGGGCGGGCGTCGCAGAAGCAGGTCGTCAACGTGGCGCAGCGCGGCGGCATGTGCGCGGTCATGGTCGGCCGGTCGCCGGCGCGGCTGATGGGGCCGGACGCGCGCTGACGCCGCTCGCGGCTTCGCACTCCCAGCAGGCGGGAGAATCGTGATCGGCTAACCTTTCCGCGGTTCGTGTCCTATAACCCTCTCGGACTTTCCTCGTACCGCGGACCCACCCATGCCCTTACCTCGCGCCTTTGAGGCGATCCCCATCCTCGTGACGAGCCCCCGCGCCAGCGCCTGGCCGCAGCCCGTAACCGTCGGCGTGCCGTTCCCGCGCGGGGCGCTGACCGACCCCACGACGTTGACGCTCACCGACCCGGACGGGAAGCCGGTGTTGCTCCAGACGGAGGTGCTGGCGCGCTGGGCCGACGGTAGCGTGAAGTGGCTGCTGCTCGACTTCGTACTGCCGCCAAGGCCGGAAGCAGAGGTAATATGGCGTCTCGAATCCGTCAGTAACAATCCGCCCCTAGCGACGGCCCTGGCGGTTCAGGAACTCCCTCCTGCGCTGTTCGTCGAGACGGGCGCGGCCTCTTTTCGATTCGGCTGTCGCAAGAAGGGCACGCTCAACGTGATCGCTTCGACGCCTCGTTCCGGGAAATACCTCGGCGCGATTGTCGTGGCGCACGTCACGGACGCCGCGGGGAGATGTCACACCTGGCGAAGCGAGTCGGAAGCGATCGAGAGCCAGGGTCCTGTGCGCGCCACCATCTACAGCGCCGGGCCGGTCCACGGATGGGGCGCCGGGCGCTTCGCGGCTCGCTTCTGCTTCTTCGCGGGTATGGGACTCGTCCGGGTGCGCTTCGCCCTGCACAATCCGGCCCGAGCCCGCCACCCGGGAGGCTGCTGGGATCTCGGCGACCGCGGATCGCTCTTTTTTCAGGGGTCCGAGGTCCTCATTTGGACCCTCGGAGATTCTCCGGGCGAAAAGCGCTGGCAGGGAGGGCCGAACGAGGGGCCGCGGCCCTTTCCGGAGGAAGCCGTCGCGGGAAAAGGGACAAGCAGGCTCTGCCCCGTCGTTTCGCTGCGCTTTGTCGAGAGCGAGTCTTCCGCCGCGGGCGAAGTCACGGCCGCGCTGCCGGAATTCTGGCAGCAATTCCCTAAGCGTTTGCGCGCGGCGGCGGCGGCTAACTCCCTCTGCCTCGAACTCTTTCCGACGGGAGGCGAAACTCCCTACGAGCTACAAGGCGGCGAGCAGAAGACGCACACCGTCTGGCTCCACTTCGGCCCGCCTGACGACGCGCCCGAACTGCCCCTCGCCTGGGTCCACGAGTCGGCCCGCGTCCGCGTCGCGCCCGCGTGGGTCGCTGCCTGCGGAGTCCTGCCGTTCTTCGACCTTTCGCTCCGCGACAACTCGACACCTCTCGATACTCTCCTGCACGGCATTATCGACGGCCCGCACAGCTGGTTCGCCAAGCGCGAGATCATCGACGAGTACGGCTGGCGCAATTTCGGCGAGGTCTACGCCGACCACGAAAACGCCTATTTCGATGGCCCGAAGCCCATCATTTCGCACTACAACAACCAGTAC
Organism: Gemmatales bacterium; assembly: GCA_038229635.1. Classification (GTDB taxonomy): domain Bacteria; phylum Planctomycetota; class Planctomycetia; order Gemmatales; family Gemmataceae; genus DATFNV01. The sequence goes on along the minus strand of JBBROG010000011.1, from coordinate 42,827 downwards.
GACGGCCTGTACGGACTGATCTTCCAGTACCTGCGCACCGGCGACCCGCGCTGGTTCGACCTGCTCGACCCGCTCGCCCGGCACGTCATCGACATCGACATTTACCACACCAAAGAAGATAAAGCGGCGTACAACGGCGGCCTGTTCTGGCACACCGACCACTACAAGACCGCCCACACCGCGACGCACCGCGCCTACTCGCGCCACAACAAGCCGAAGGACGGACGCCCCTACGGCGGCGGACCCGGCAACGAGCACAATTACACGACGGGATTGCTCCATTATTACTGCCTCACCGGCAACCCCGACGCGCGCGACGCCGTCCTCAGCCTCGCCGACTGGGTCGTCGCGATGGACGACGGGCGGCTCACAATCTTCCGCCTCCTCGACGACGGACCGACCGGCCTGGCGAGCGCCACCTACGAGCCGTCCTACCACGGCCCCGGCCGCGGCGCCGGCAACTCGGTCAACGCCCTCCTCGACGGTTGGCTACTGACGACGAACCGCGCCTACCTCGACAAGGCCGAAGCGTTGATCCGCCGCGTCGTCCACCCCGCCGACGACGTCGCCGCCCGCGACCTGCTCAACGTCGAGGCGCGCTGGTCGTACACGGTCTTCCTCAGCGTGCTGGACCGCTACCTGTCGCTCAAGGCGGAGGCCGGCGAGATCGACGAACCCTACGCCTACGCGCGGGCGAGCCTCCTCCATTACGCCGCGTGGATGGTCAATAATGAGCGACCCTACTTCGACCGACCGAAAGAGCTACAATACCCCACCGAGACGTGGGCGTTGCAGGAGCTGCGCAAGGCGAACGTCATGCGCCTCGCGGCGCGCTACGCCGATGAGCCGCTGCGGTCAAAGCTTTTGGAGCGAGGGGGGACGTTCGCGCGGCGGGCGTGGGCCGACTTTCTGGGCTTTTCGTCCCAACACGTCACACGCGCCCAGACGCTCTTGATGCGCGAAGGGCCGGTGGACGCCTGGCTGAGGACACGTCCCGTCACGCCAGCGCCGGTGCCGCAAGGAGAGTACGACTTCGGCTCGCCGCACGTCTTCGTGCCGCAGAAGCAGCGCGTCAAGGCGATGCTCAAAAGCCCGGCGGGTCTTCTCCGCGCGGCGCTGTGCTTGCTCGACCTGCGCCGCTGGAAACGGCCCTGACCTGCGTGGTACGGTATCATGTTGCCGTGGCCTTCACGCGCCGCAGGCAAGGAGGAATCGTCATGCCGATTCACGATTGGACGCGGGTCGACGCGGGTCTGTTTCACCACTTCCACCACCGCTGGACCGATGCGTTGTGCGACGCCCTGAACGGCGGCACGCTGCCCCCCGGCTACTTCGCCCTGATAGAATGGAAAACCCGCGGCCCGATCCCGGATGTCCTGACTCTTAATCTCTCCGCGCCAGCTGACGAGGCGGACGACGACGGCGGCTTGGACGTCGCAATGCCCCCCCTGCGGACGCGCCTGGTCCGGCGCGACGAGTCCGGCATTTACGCGCGTAAGGCCAGCCGCATCACCGTGAGGCACAGGCACGGCGACGTCGTCGCCGTCGTCGAACTCGTCTCGCCCGGTAACAAGGCGAGCCGGGCGGAGTTCCGCGCCTTCGTGCGCAAGTCAGCTGACCTGATCCGCCAGGGAATCCACCTCCTCGCGATCGACCTGTTTCCGCCCGGCCAGCGCGACCCCGGCGGGATTCACAAGGCCATTTGGGACCAGTTCGCGGAAGAAGACGACCGCCCGCCGGCCGACAAGCCGCTGACGCTCGCGTCCTACGACGCGGGGCCGCCTCGCGTCGCGTATGTCGACTTCGTCGGCGTCGGCGACGCGCTCCCGGACTCGCCGCTGTTCCTCAAGCCGGAGTTCTACGCCCTGATTCCTCTGGAAGCAACTTATCAGACGACCTGGGGCCTATTTCCCGCCGCGCTGAAAGGGTTGTTAGAGACACCTCCGGGCGGCCCGCGCGTGGGGTGACGTTCCCATCCTATGATCGAGGAGCGGCCGCCTCGGGGCGGCACGACCGCGCAGCCGCAAGCGGCCCGAGGACGCTCCGTGAAGCCGCCGACATACACCGTCGCCGAACTTACCCACACCCTCCACGTCGGCGGCGCCGAGGTCCTGGCGGCGCGCTTCGCCCGCGCCTTGCGCGGCCAGTTCCGCTTCGCCTTCTTCTGCCTCGACGACCTCGGCCCCCTCGGCGAACAACTCCGCGAAGAGGGCTTCCCCGTCGAAGTGATCGGCCGCCGCGAGGGCATCGACCTCCGCTGTCCCTGGCGCCTCGCCCGCGCCTTGCGCCGCCACAACGTCGATCTGATTCACGCCCACCAGTACACGCCGTTCTTCTACGGCGTCACGGCGCGCTTTCTCTACCGCCGTCCGCCGATGCTTTTTACCGAGCACGGCCGCGCCTTCCCCGACTATCCGCGGCCGAAGCGTAAGCTCGCCAACCGCGTTCTGCTGGGGCGGCGCGACCGCGTCGTCGCCGTCGGCGAGGCGGTGCGGCGGGCGCTCATCGTCAACGAGGGCATCCCGGCGCCGCGGATCGACGTGATCTATAATGGGATTGCCGTGCCCGCCGACGCGCCGTCGGCCGACGACCGCGCCGCGGCGCGGCGCGAGATGGACGTCGAAGACGGCGACTTCGTCCTGCTCCAGGTCGCTCGCCTCGACGCCCTGAAAGACCACGCCACGGCCGTCCGCACTCTCGAAGCCGTGGCAAACCGCCGGCCCGACGTTCGCCTGGTGCTTGTCGGCGAAGGGCCGGAATTGTCTCGGATTCAGCGACTCGTCCACGAACGCGGGCTCGAACCGCGCGTCCGCTTTCTCGGGCTGCGCACCGACGCCGCACGCCTCCTCGCGGGCGCCGACGTCGCGTTGCTGACGAGCGTCAGCGAGGGAATTCCGCTCACGCTGCTGGAGGCGATGGCGCGGCGGCTGCCGGTCGTGTCCACCGACGTCGGCGGCGTGGCCGAGGTGGTCGAGGACGGCGTCACCGGCCTGCTCGCACCGTCCGGCGATGCCGAGGCCCTGGCGAGCCACGTCCTGCGGCTCGCCGAGGACGGCGACCTGCGGCGGCGCCTGGGCGAGGCCGGGCGGCGCCGCGCCGAGGCGCGCTTCACCGAGGAGCGCATGATGGCGGAGTATGTCGCTCTGTTTCGAGAAATGCTCGGCGCGGGGACGACACGCGAACGGGGAGGCACAGGTTGAAGTCGCCGCGCGGCAGTTCACCCCCGGCCGTGGTCCTCGACGCTCGTGTCGTCACAGGGGTGGGCGGCGGACCCGAGAAGACGATCCTCAACTCGCCGCGCTTCCTGGCGCCGGCCGGCTACCGCATGATCTGCGCCTACATGCACCCGCCCGGCGACCCCGGCTTCGACGAGCTGCGCCGCCGCGCCCGGGAGCGCGACGCGCCGCTCGTCTCGGTCCCCGACCGCGGCCCGTGGGACGTCCGCGTGATCGGGCAACTCCTCGGCCTGTGCCGCCGCGAGCGCGTCGCCGTCTACCACGGCCACGACTACAAGAGCAACGCCCTCGGCCTGCTCCTCGCCCGCCTGTGGCCGATGCGCCTCGTCACGACCGTCCACGGCTGGGTGAAGCACACCCGCCGCACGCCGCTCTACTACCGCGTCGACCGCTTTTGTCTGCCACGCTACGAAAAAGTTATTTGCGTCTCCGAAGACCTTTATCAGGAGAGTCTTGCCTGCGGCGTCGCGCCGGAACGCTGTGTTCTCCTGGAGAACGGCATCGACACGCGGGAGTACACGCGGAGCCTGTCCGCCGCCGAAGCGAAGGCTCGGCTCGGCCTGCCGCCGGAGCGCCTCGTCGTCGGCGCCGTCGGCCGCCTCTCCGAAGAGAAAGGCTTCGACATCCTCATTCGCGCGGCGGACGCCCTCCTCAAGAGCGGCCTCGATTTGCACCTGCTGGTCGTCGGCGAGGGCGACGACCGGCCGCGCCTGGAGGCGCTGGTCGGGGCGTTGGGCCTCGGCGCGCGGGTGCAACTCCTCGGCTACCGTTCTGACGTACCTTTGCTTTACCAGGCGATGGACGCCTTCGCCCTGAGCAGTTTCCGCGAGGGGCTGCCCAACGTCGTCCTGGAGGCGATGGCGCTGCGCGTGCCCGTGGTGGCGACGCGCGTCGCCGGCGTGCCGCGCCTCGTCGAGGACGGCGTCAACGGGTTGCTCGTTGAGGCCGGCGACCTCGCGGGGCTGACGACGGCACTCGGCGGCCTGCTCCGCGACCCGCGGCGGCGCGAGAGCCTCGCCGACGCCGGCCGCGCCACGGTCGAGACGAAGTACAGCTTCGCGGCTCGCATGGCCAAGATGGCGGCGCTGTACGACGAGATGCTCGGGCGCGCTCTTGACTCCTCCCCTCTCCCCTTTGGGGAGAGGGATTGGGGGTGAGGGGCGAACCCGCGGGAGGCCCAACCCCTCACCCCCAACCCCTCTCCCCAAAGGGGAGAGGGGAGGAAGTTGAACGGAGTCGTTCATGGCGCTCAGCCTGCTCGTTTCGGTTGACACGGAGGAGGAGTTCAACTGGAGCGCCCCCGTCTCGCCGGCGAACCGCTATGTGACACACATGCGTCACCTGTCGCGCTTGCAGGAAGTCTTCGACGCCGCCGGCGCCCGCCCGACCTATTTGGTGGACTACCCCATCGCCAGCAGCGAGACGAGCGTCGAGGCGCTGACGCCCGTCCTCAAGCGCGGCGCCTGCGAGATCGGCGCCCACGTCCACCCCTGGGTCAATCCGCCCTTCGACGAGGAAATTTGTCCGCGCAACACGTTCCTGGGCAACCTGCCGCCGGCGCTGCAGCGCGCGAAGGTCGAGGAACTGACGCTGGCGATCCGCGCCGCCTTTGGCGTCGCGCCGACGAGCTTCAAGGCGGGGCGCTACGGCCTCGACTTCGGCCTGACGCCGGTTTTGCAAGAACTCGGCTACACGGTTGATTCCAGCGTCCTCGCCTACTACAGTTTCAAGGACGAGGAAGGACCCGACTTCGGCCGCTTCGGGCCGGAGCCGTTTCTCCTTCGTCCCCCCCTGGCGCCGGCCCTCCTCGGCGCGGAATCCCCCCTGGAAATCCCCTGCACGGCGGGCTTCAACCGGCGCGCGTTCCGCTTTTGGGCGGGCGTCCACCGCCGTTTGTCGCGCGCCCCCTGGCGCCTCTTACGCCCCGTCGGCGTGCTGTGGCGCCTCGGCGTCCTGCGCAAGGTCGTCCTCAGCCCGGAAGGGTTCGAGTTGGACGACCTGCGCGCCCTGATGCGCCGCGTGGCGGAACGCTCGCCGGACGCGGTGCTGAACGTGACGCTGCACAGCCCGTCAGTCGTGCCGGGGAACACCCCGTATGTGCGAGACGAAGAAGATCTGAGAAAGTTTCTCGCCACCCTGCGCGGCGTCCTCGCCTTCGCCGTGAACGACCTCGGGGCGCGGCCCCTGACGCTTGGCGAGTACCGCTCCCTCTACCGAAAGGACCACGCGGCATGATCGTCGTCGGCATCTCTCCGCTGGACAAGGACGCCACGGTGACTCTGATGGCGGACGGCCGTGTCGTCGCCGCCGTGGCGGAGGAGCGCCTGAGCCGCCAAAAAATGCAGGACGGGTTTCCGCGGCGGGCGCTGGCAATGGTGCTGGCCCGCGCCGGCGTGAAGGCCGCCGAAGTCGACCGCGTCGCCTACGGCTTTCTCGCCGCCGCCGACGAGGCGGCGCTGATGCGCAAGAACCTCGCCGCCGACACCGCCTTCAACCGCTCCCCCAAGCCGCGGAAGACCGCCGGCCTGATCCGCGAGGCGCTCGGCCGCGTCACGCAACGCGACTTCGGCGTCCACGGCCTCAAGAGCGCGATGGACCGCATGACCAAGCCGTGGTGGAAAGACCTCGGCTATGCCCTCTGTTCCGGCGACGGTGCGTTTGGCGCCGCCCTGAACCGGCGCCAGTACGAGACGTGGGTGCGCGAGGCCGTCGCGGCGCACGAGAAGTATCAGGCGGAACTCCTGAGCGGCTTACGCGAGTTCGGATTGGAGACGAAGCTGGTCCGCGTGCCGCACCACGAGACGCACGAGGCCAACGCCTACTTCCCCAGCGGCTTCGACCGCGCCCTGGTCGTGACGCTCGACGGCTACGGCTCCGGCCTCGCCGGCACGGTCAGTCTCGCCGAGGGGACGAGCATACGCCGGCTGCACAACCTCGACTTCCCTTACTCGCTCGGCACCTTTTACGAGACGGTGACGTCGGCTCTGGGGATGCGGCCGGACCGCCACGCCGGCAAGGTCGTCGGCCTCGCCGCCTGGGGCGACCCGGCGGTCCTCGGCCCGGTCCTGCACGACCTCTTCGCCTGGGACGACGACGGCTTCAAGATCCGGCGGAGCAGCGACGTCACTCTGGCGCGCCGCCTGGCGGCGCAGTTCCCGAAGATCGACCTGGCGGCGGCGTACCAGCGCGTCCTCGAAGAGGTGGCGACGCGCTACGTCAAGATTCACGTCGACCGCCACAAGGTCGACACCGTCGTCCTCTCCGGCGGCGTGGCGGCCAACGTCAAGCTGAATCAGCGGATCTACGAGATCCCCGGAGTGCGTCGTATCTACGTCCACCCGAACATGGGCGACGGCGGCTGCGGCACCGGGGCGGCACTCGTCGAGTTCGTCAAGCGGGGCGTGCGGCCGGAAGTGCCGCAACACGTTTATTACGGACCCGAATACACCGAGGCGGAGATGGAAGCCGCCCTCCGCGCCGCCGGCGTCGCGTACACCCGCGCCGGCGACGTCGAGGCGGAGGTGGCGCGGCTCGTCGCGAACGACAAAGTCGTGGCCCGCTTCCAGGGGCGGATGGAGTACGGCCCGCGCGCCCTCGGCAACCGCTCGATCCTCTACCAGGCGAAGAACCCGGAAGTGAACCAGTGGCTCAACGCCCGCCTCAAGCGGACCGAGTTCATGCCATTCGCCCCTTCGACGCTCTACGAAGACCGACACCTCTGCTACCGGAACGTCGAAGGGGCGGAACACACGGCGAAGTTCATGACCGTCACCTTCGACGTCACGCCGTGGATGCAGGAACACTGCCCGGCGGCGGTCCACGTCGACGGCACGGCGCGGCCGCAGCTGGTGACGGCGGAGACCAACCCCAGCTACCACCGCCTTTTGAGTGAGTACAAGAAGCTGACCGGGATCCCGAGCGTCATCAACACGAGCTTCAACATGCACGAGGAGCCGATCATCTGCTCGCCGGACGACGCGGTGCGCGGCTTCCTCGACGGGCGGCTCGATTACCTGGCGCTGGGGCCGTTCCTCGCGAAGTCGTCCGACGAGGTCGACAACGCGACGGCGGCGCGGCGACTGGGCGCCGCGGTGTGACCGTCCGAGCCGCTTGCGGCTTGGCAAGTGCGAAGCCGCAAGCGGCAATCCGAGGAGTCGCCTCCATGAAATGCGTCGTCACCGGCGCCGCCGGGTTCATCGGCTCGCACCTGTGCGAGGCGCTGCTGCGCCAGGGCCACGAAGTGACCGGCATCGACGCCTTCATCGCGTACTACGCGCCGGAGGCCAAGCGGCGCAACCTGACGACCTGCCTGGCTCACCCCGCCTTCCGCCTCGCCACGCTCGACCTGCGCGCCGCCGACCTCACCCCGGCGCTGGCCGGCGCCGAGGTCGTCTTCCACGTCGGCGCGATGCCCGGCCTCACCGCGAGTTGGACCGATTTTGACCTGTACCAGAGTTGCAACGTCGTCGCCACGCAGCGCCTCCTCGAAGCGCTGCGCCCCGCGGCCGGCAGCCTGCGCCGCCTGGTGTACGCCTCGACGTCGTCGGTCTACGGCCGCTTCGCCTCGGGCGACGAGGCGTTGCCGACGCGCCCCATCTCGCCCTACGGCGTGACGAAGCTCGCCGGCGAACACCTGTGCCGCGCCTACGCCGACGCCTTCGGCCTGCCCGTCGTCGTCCTGCGCTACTTCAGCGTCTACGGGCCGCGGCAGCGCCCCGACATGGGCTACCACAAGTTCATGGCGGCGCTGCGCGACAACACACCCATTGACGTCTTCGGCGACGGCCAGCAGGTGCGCGGCAACACCTACGTCGACGACTGCGTGGCGGCGACTGTGGCGGCGGTCGAGGCGCGCCCCGGCGAGGTCTACAACATCGGCGGCGGCGAGGCCGCTTCCGTGTGGGACGTCCTCCGCAAAATCGAGGCGATCGCCGGCCGTCGCTTCGAGGTCCGCCGTAAGCCGGAACGCCCCGGCGACCAGCGCCACACGTTCGCCGACACGGGCCGGTTGCGCGCCCACCTCGGCTGGCAACCGCTCACGACCCTCGACGAGGGCCTGGCGCGACAGTGGGAATGGCACCAAGGAGATCGCCCTTGATAACGACCGCCTCTCCCGAGGTCCGAACTCACCACGGCGGCGGCCTCGACGCGCAGCTGGAGCGGCTGACGGCGTTCGTCGCCCGGCCCGGCACGCCGCTGAGCCGCCACCCCGCCTGGCTGACCGTCTGCGCCCGCGGCCTGGGCCACGTCCCCTACGCCCTCGAAGTCGTCGAGGACGACAAGACGCGCGGCTTCCTCCCGCTGGCCTTCGTGCGGAGTCTGCTCTTCGGCCGCTTCCTGGCGAGCCTGCCGTACCTCAACTACGGCGGCGTGATCGCCGAGGACGCGGCCACGGCCGGCCTTCTGATCGACCGCGCCGCGGCGCTGGCCGACGAGCTGCGCGTCCGCTTCCTCGAGCTGCGCCACGTCGCCCCCGTCGATCACCCGCGCCTCACGTCTCAGGCGAACGGCAAGGTCCACATGCGCCTCGCCCTGCCGGCCGACCCCGACGCGCTGTTCAAGTCGCTCAAGGATAAGGTGCGCAATCAGGTCCGCAAAGGACAGAAAAGCGGCCTGGCCCTCGCCTGGGGGCGGCACGAGCTATTGCCGGAGTTTTACGACGTCTTTAGCGAGAACATGCGCGACCTGGGAACGCCGGTCTACGGCCGCGGGCTGTTCGCCGCCGTCCTCGACGCCTTCCCCGACCGGGCCGAGCTGTGCGTGGCGCGGCTCGGCGCCGACGCGGTCGCGGGCGCCCTGCTGCTGCACGGCTGGGGCGTGACCGAGGTGCCGAGCGCCTCGTCGCTGCGCCGCTTCAACCACACGTCGGCGAACATGCTCCTGTACTGGGGCCTGTTAGAGCGGGCGGCGCTCCGGGGCCAATCCGTCTTCGACTTCGGTCGCTCGTCGCCGGACAGTACGACCTTCCGCTTCAAGAAGCAGTGGGGCGCCGAGCCCGAAGCGGCGACGTGGCAGTACGTCGTCCGCACCGGCAGCCCGTCGGAGATGCGGCCCGACAACCCGAAGTATCAGCGCTTGATCCGCGTCTGGCAGCGCCTGCCGCTGCGGCTGACGCGCCTCCTCGGCCCGGCCATCGTCCGGGGCATTCCCTGACCGGCGCGTGTGCGACTGGTTTTGGGAGTTGGTTCTTGAGTCCCGTTCACGCGGCTTTCCGCGCAGCGGTTTCGGCCCGGCATTCCTGCCGGGTCGGGCTTACGGCTTGCCGAGTTGCTTATCCGCGTAGTCGAGGAACACCTTCCAGTCCTCGCGCGTCATCGCGTGCTTGCCGCCGCGAATGAAGTAACCGAGGCGGCTGTCGATCAGCTTGCCCACGTCCGGCATCGTCGCCGCGTCGAGTCCGCCGGCGCCGAGCAGCTTGTACACCGGCTCCGCCGCCTTGAGCACCTCGAACTGTCCTTCGGGGTTGGCCCACGGGTCCTCGACGGCGTTGGTGAACAGCAGCGGCCGCGGAGCCACCAGCGCCGCCAGGCCGTGCTGGTCGAACGGCAGGCGCGACGTGTCGTCGTTGAACTTCTTGAAGTTGCCGCAGAACCAGTGCGGGAAGCTCGTGTTGATGCGCTTGACCGTCTCCGCCTTCGCGCTCTTGCAGCGGTCCGGCGCCGTGCCGCCGCAGCCGGCCTGGTGCGGGATCGCCAGGGCGATGCGCTCGTCGAACGCCGCCGCCACAATCGCCGCCTTCCCCAACCGCGAATGGCCGACACAGATGATCCGCTTCGCGTCGATCTCCTTCTCCTGCTTCACCAGGAAGTCGACGACGCGGTGGATTCCCCAGGCCCAGGCGGCGACCGTCGCCGTCTCGGCGCCGGCGGGGGCGTCGCCCTTCAACGACGCCAGGAAAGGACGCAGCCCTTCGCGTTTATCGATCCGGTCGGGGTCGATGTCGCCGTTGTACACCGTGGCGACGGCGTAGCCGCGCGCGAGGGTCTGCTCCAGGTTCCACACGTCGGCCTGCTTGCCGCGGCCGGCGTCGCCGGCGCGGTTATTCGTCACGCCCGGCTGGTTGGGGTAGACCCACGAGGCCGGGACGCGGACCTTCGGGTCGTCGACGAGGGCGTGGTTGCCGCAGAAGTTGAGGCCGACGAACACCGGCGCCGGCCCCTTGCGGGCGTTCCTCGGCACGACGAGGAGGACGTGGATGGGGGGCGCCGCGCCGGGGCCGACGGTGATCGCCACTTCCTTGAGCGTCGCCTTGCCGCCGAAGGCTTTGTCGTCCTGGTGCAGGACCGTCCAGCGCACCTCGGCCGGCGCCGGGGGCATCCGGCCGTACATGTAGTGCTGGAAGAGGGCGAGCAGCTCGGGACGGCGCTTCGTCTCCCACTGCTCTTTCGTCATTACCTTCGTGCCGTCGAGCATCACGAGCGGGTCGGGGAAGTCGGGGCGCGAGGGGAGCGTTTCCGGCTCGGGAAAACGAGATTGAGACATGGCGACTCCCGGCGCGGCCAGCGCGGCCGAAAAGGCGAGAAGAACGGAGAAAAGCGAAGTCGAAACGGGTGCGCGGCTCATGCGGGATCTCCGGGAGAAACCTCGGCGGGGCGTCGCGGCGTTCGGGCGGGAATGCGGCTCCTGAGGCGAGCCCGAGGAACTTACGCCCGGGGCTTCGATTGTAGGCGCGTCTTCGGGGACCGACGCGCGAAGCCGCTGGCGTCCCCGCGTCTTCCTCGGGTAAAATGGCCGCGCCAGTCTCGCCCCTGAAAGGAGAAGAGCGGCCATGTCCACTCTGACGCTTCCGGAACCGGCGCTGTCGGCTGAGTTACCCTCGTCGGACAGTCTCTACGAGTTCCTCGATGGCAAGTATGTGGAGTTGCCGCCCATGAGTACGCAGGCATCGATCGTCGCCTCACGCCTGGTGAGAGAACTGGGCATCTTCGCCAAGGTGGAGCGCCTGGGCGAAGTGGCGAGCGAGACGCTCTTCGGCCTGACCCCGCGCTCCCGGCGCATGCGCCGGCCCGACATTGCCTTCGTGTCCTACAAGCGCTGGCCCAAGAACCAACCCCTGCCGACCACGGACCCGTGGCCCGTCGTCCCCGAAATGATCGTCGAAGTCGTCAGCCCGAGCGACCTGGCGGAGGGTACACACGCGAAGGTGAAGGAGTACTTCGTCGCGGGCGTGCAGCTGGTCTGGCTGGTCTACCCCCAGCTGGCGTGGGTCGTCGCCTACGAGTCGGCCCAGCGGATGCGCGGCTTCACCCTGGCCGACGAACTCGACGCGGAACCGATCCTCCCCGGTTTTCGCCTGCCGCTTCAAGAGATCTTCGATCAGCCGCCGACTCCGCCGGGGAACGGCGAGCCGGACGCCGAGCCGGAAGCGGGCGCGTGAACGAAGCCTCAGCGGTTGAAGAGGAACTCCTTCGTGTTCAAGAGCGCCCACAGGATGTTCTCGTAGGCGAGTTTCTTGTTCTTTGCGTTCAGCCGGACGTTCTCTAGGGCGAGGCTCAACTGCTTCTCGGTCGGCCTGCGGGCGAGCGCCCAAAGGAATAGTTCCTCCACTTTCTCGGCGTCCGGCCGCGCGTCCTTCGCCAGCACTTCGGCGCGCCCGCCCGCCCGGCCGATCTTCCCATGCACTTCCTCGGAGTTCAGAAGGTGTAAGGCCTGGGCCAGGTTCGCCTCGCTGACGCGCTCGCACTCGCAGGCGCTGATCCGCTGCGGCCGGCCGAATACGTCGAGGAAGTACGACGCGAACGACTCGTCCGGCAGCATGATCGCCCGCCGCGGCGCGTGCGTGTCCTTCGGCAGCCCCTGGAACGCCATCTCGCCGCCGGTCACCTGGCTCACCGCGTCGTACAGCACCTCGGCGCTCATCCGCCTCGGGTAGTAGCGGCTGTACGCCTGCCGGTCGTTCCCGTTGAACTCGTTCGGCGTCGAGTCGAGGCCGTAGGTCCGGCTCTTGGCGATCGTCTTGACGAGGTGCTTGAGGCTGTAGCCGTGCTTGACGAACTCGTCGGCGAGGGCGTCGAGCAATTCGGGGTTCGACGGCGGGTTGGTGACCCGCATGTCGTCGATGGGGTCGACGACGCCGCGGCCGAAGAAGTGTGCCCAGTAGCGGTTCGCCACCGCCTTCGCGAAAAACGGATTCTTCGGGTCGACCATCCAGTCGGCGAGGACCTGGCGCGGGTCGACGTCCGCCTCGGCCTTCACCGGCGCGCCGTCGAGCGGCTTGACGACGGCGCGCTGGCCGGTCCGCTTGTTGGTGACGCCGTTGCCCGTCGGGCGGACGAACAGCACCAGGCGCTGGTTCTGCTGGTTCTGATTCGAGACTCCGGGGACCGGGATCGTCTTCGTCCCGAGGCGGTCGTAGAAGGCGGCGAGGCCCCAGTAGTCGTCCTGGCCCCACTTCTCGTAGGGGTGGTGGTGGCACTGGGCGCACTGGATGCGCGTGCCGAGGAACACCTGCGTCAGGTTGTCGGCGAACTGGTCGGCCGTGCGGAGGTCCTTGTACCAGACCGTCGGCGGGCACTTCGACTCGTCGCCGACCGCGCCGACGATCTCGCGGGCGAACTCGTCGTAAGGCTTGTCCGACGCCATCGCCTCGCGGATCCAGTTGTGGAACAGGAACGTCCCCTGCGCCCGGTTCGCCTGGTTGCCGCGCTTGACGCGGAGGATGTCCGCCCATTTACCCGCGAAATAGAAGGAATACTCCGGCGTCTCCACGAGGCGGTCGATCAACTTGTCGCGCTTCGCCGGGTCGGCGTCGTTGACGAAGGCGGACACCTGGGCCGGCGTCGGCAGCGTGCCGGTCAGGTCGAGCGACGCCCGGCGGAGGAACTGCGCGTCGGGGCACGTCGCCGACGGCACGACGCCGAGCTGCTTCCACTTGGCCAGCGTGTGCCGGTCGACGACGGTCTTCGGCTCGAAGGCGTAGGACGGCGTCGGCAGGCCGAGCGGCACGGTGGCGCGGAAGACGGCGACCTGCCCCTGGTAGCGGGCCATGACCGCCGCCTCGCCGCTGAGGGCCAGCGTGCGCACCAGGCCGTTGCCGTCGACGGACGCCACCTCGCCGTCGTTGCTCTCGAACTGGGCGCGGCGGGTGATGTCCTCGGAACTGCCGTCGCTGTAATGGGCGCGGACGGCGATCTGCTGCCGCGCCTGACGCGGCAGGACGCGCCCCTCGGGGAAGACGCTGATTCGCGTCACCACCGGGTCGTCGGCCTTGCCGACCGGCAGCCCGGACGCGACCCAGCGGCGGATGAGTTTGTACTCGTCGGAGTCCTTTTCTATCTTCTTGCCGCCGCCGTGGGGCGCGGCGCCGGTGGCCTTCATGAGCAGCAGGCTGGCGTCGGGCGCGGCGGGGAAGACGCGACGGCCGCGCGCTTCCTTGACGAGGGAGGCGTAATCGACCTCCGGCTCGAAGCCGAGCAGCGACAGCCTGAAGCCGTTCTGCCCGCTCGCCTTGCCGTGGCAGCCGCCCGAGTTGCAGCCGAGCTTCGTGAACACCGGCACAACCTGATTGCCGAAATTGATCGGCAAGTCGTCCTCGACGCTCTCGGCGATGACCGAGACGCGGGCCGTGTGGGCGCCGTATTGGGCGATGATCTCGGTGCGGCCGCTGGCGACGGGCACGACGCGGCCACCGGGCTGCACGCGGACGACCTTCGCGTCGGCGGCGCTGAAGGCGACGTCGGCGGTGAGGTCGGCGAATTGACCGCTCCCGAGCGTGGCGCTGACGACGAGTTGTTGAGTCGCGTCGCGCCCTTTCAGAGTGATCGCGGGGGGGAAAACGCTCAGGGAGCGGACGTCGGCCTCCGCGGCTCGCAGGGAGGCGTCGCTGAGAGTCGCCGCGGCGAGGACGACGAGAAGGAGACAGCGATGCAGAGCGGTCATGGGGGAAACTCTCGGGGGGGGGAGGCCGGATCGTACGGGCCGCTTGCGGCTTCGCAAGTGCGAAGCCGCAAGCGGCGGCGATTACACCAACTCCGCGACTGCCTCGCGGTCGTCGAGGACGTACATCGGCCGCCCGCTGCCGTTGGGGAACGTCATCGCCGGGTCGATGCCGAGGGTGCGGTAGACCGTGCCGAGTACCTGCGACACCGTGTACGGCCGGTCCTTCGGGCGTTCGCCGCGCGCCGTGCTGGCGCCGACTGCTTGCCCCATCTTCAGCCCGCCGCCGGCGACGAGCGCCGACATGACCGGCGCCCAGTGGTCGCGGCCGGCGCCGCCGTTGATCTTCGGGGTGCGGCCGAACTCGCCCCACATGACCGTCGCCACGTCGTCCGCCATTCCGAGATCGTGAAGGTCTTGAATGAGGTTGGCGACGCCGCGGTCGACCTGCGGCAGCTGCTTCTTGAGGGTCGTAAAGTTCTGCCCGTGCGTGTCCCAGCCGCCGATGGACAGCGTCACGCAGCCGACGCCGGCCTCGATGAGGCGCCGCGCCGTCAGGAACTGCTCGACGCCCTTGTAGCGCGCCCGCGTCGCGGCGTCGGCCTTATTCAGATCGAGGGCGTTGCGGACGGTGCCGGACGTGACCATGTCGAAGGCGCGGCCGGTGAAGGCGTCGAGGCCGGCCATCGTGCCGGAGGCGTCGATGTCGCGGCGGACGTCGTCGAAGCCTTCGAGCAGCGCCTTGCGCTGGTCGAGGCGGTCGGCGTTCACGCTGCCCGGCAGGCGCAGGTTCTGCATCCCCTGCCCGCTCGGCGTGAACGGCCGGTGCGCCACGCCGAGGTAGCCGGGCTCGGTGCCGCGCGACATGCCGCGCAGGCTGACGAACGGCGGCACGTCGCTCTTGCCGGAGCCGCGCAGCTTCGAGACGACCGAGCCGAACGACGGGTGGTTGGCGACGCGGTTGACGTTCTCGCTGTAGCCGGTCATCACCGCCGAGTCGGAGTGTTCGTCGACGGAGACGACCGAGCGGACGACGGCGAGCTTGTCCCACATCTTCGCCTGGAGCGGGAAGTGTTCGCAGATTTGCACGCCGGCGACGTTCGTGGCGATGGGGTTGAATTCGCCGCGAAACTCCTTGGGGGCGTCGGGCTTGAGGTCATACATGTCCATGTGCGACGGCCCGCCCGGCAGGTAGATCATGATGGCCGACTTGGCCGACCCGGACGCGCCCTTGGCGGCGGCGCGGGCGCGGAGCATACCGGCGAGCGTGAGGCCGGCGCCGAACGCACCGATTTTGAGGAAGCCGCGGCGGCTGACGCCGTCGCAGAATTGCTGGCGGCTCCCGAGCAACGTGAACATGAGAAGGCCCCCAAGGTGAGACGAAGGTGAGACGTCCGGCGGGATTCGGGCGACGGATGAATGTTACCCTGAAATCCCACCCCATGCAATCGGCAAGCCGGCGTGACACGCGGGGCGTGGGTGCCGCGCAGCCACGCCCAACCGGCGTTGACAGGCGCGCGCGCCCCGCTATAGTCCGCCTCTCCTTCACGGCAGGAAAGCGGTGCGACATCGGGCGGCGGCCCGACCGACGGGGGGTCGGTCGGCTTTCGCCCTTGATCCCGGGGTGCGTGCCAGGCCATGCCCGACACCACGACGACGCTGACAGAACTTCGGGAGGCGATGGCCCGCTTCGTCCGCGAACGCGACTGGGAGCAGTTCCACAGCCCGAAGAACCTCGTCATGGGTCTGTCGGTCGAGGCGGCGGAGTTGATGGAACACTTCCTCTGGGTCGATAACGAGGCGTCGCGGCTGGCGGCGCAAGACCCGAAGAAGCTCGGCGAAGTCGCCGACGAAATGGCCGACGTCGCCTGCTACTTGCTGGCGCTGAGCAACACGCTCGGCGTCGACCTGAGCGAGGCGATCCTGGGGAAGCTCGCGAAGACGGCCCTGAAGTATCCGGTCGAGACGAGTCGCGGCCGCTATCGCGTGGAAGAGTGAGCCTCGGCGACTGCCGGGGGAAGGTTCGGGGGTTCAGGGATGGGGGGGAACGCCGTGCGTCCGTACACACTCACCGCCGTGGGGCTCCTCCCGGCGGCCGCGCTCCTTGGCGCCCTCGCCGGCCCGCCGCGGGCCGAAGGGCAGCAAGCCCCGGCCCCGGTCGTCGTCACCAGCGGCACGCCGCAAGAGACGCGAGCGCGGCCGGGAGACGCCTCCAGCCGCGGCCGCTGGGCGCCGCAGGTCATCGCCACGGCGCGGCCGGCGAACGAGGTCGTCCCCGTCGCCGCCGCCGTGCAGGCGCCGCCGCCGCCCTTGAAATCCGCCCCTCCCACGCTCGGCACGCCGATCAAAGATCCTCCCGTGCTGCCTTCGCTCGGGCCGACCCCCGCGAGTCCGCCGCCGCCGGCGACGCCGTCCGCGCCGGGCGCCAACCTGGTCGTGGAAAAGGTCGCCCCGACCGTCGTCGTGCTGGGGAAACCGCTCAGTTACGAGATCGTCGTCCGCAACCGCGGCTCGGCGTCCGCCCACGGTGTCCGCGTCGAGGAGGCGCTGCCGCCCGGAGCCCGCTGGGTCGGCGGCGAGCCGCGCCCGGAGGCGCGCGGGGCGGCGCTCCTCTGGGATCTCGGCACGCTCGCCGCCGGGGCCGAAACCCGATTGAAACTCCAGGTCGATCCGTCCGCCGAAGGCGTCTATTCCAGCGTCGCGACGGTCAGCACGTCCACGACGTGCGTCCTGCGCACGCAGGTGACGCCCCCCGCGCCGGCCCCCAAGGTTGTGAATCCTCCCATCGCGATCGCCGATCCCGGCTCGCCGGCGCGCCCGGCCGAGCGCCCGGCACCAGGGTTGGCGGTGAGCGTGACGGGGTCGCCGGCGGCGGCGCGCGTCGGCGAGGCGGTCAGCTTCCGCATCGAAGTGGTCAATCACGGGGTGGCGAAACCGCGGCGCCTGATCGTCCGCGTCCATCTCCCGGCGGGCTTGCGGCACCCCGCGGGCGACGCCATCGAAGCCGAGGTGCCCGGCCCGGCGCCCGGCGACAGGGCGACCCTGCCGTTGACGGCGACGGCCGTCGCCGTCGGCCGTCAGGTCGTCGAGGCCGCCGCCAGCGCCGAGGGCATCGACGAGGTGAAGGCCCTCTACGCGGTCACGGTGGGCGAACCGCCCGCGCTGGCGCCCGCCGCGCTGCCGGCCCGGCTCCACGACGTGTCGCCGCTGGCGCTGCCGACGCCGGGGCCGGGCGGGATGCTGCCTCCGGTCTCCCCGTCGCTGGCCGCCCGCTCGCCGCTGCCCGAGAGTCCGGCGGAGGTGAAGCAGACCGGCGGGGCGCCGGCGCGGCCGCGGCAGATGCCCAGTCTCGTCGAGCCGGCGGGGCGCAAGGAAGTGTTCGCCCGCGACGCGGGAGGCGGGCTCGCCCCGATGCCCGCGCTGACGGTGGAGGTCGTCTGTCAAGACGACCCGCTGGAGGTGGGCGCCGAAACGACGTATGAGATCCGCGTCGCCAACCAGGGGGCGGCCGCCGCGCGCGACCTGCAAGTGAGCGCGTCGCTGCCGGACGGCCTGGCGCTGCTGTCGGCCGAGGGGCCGGGGCAGCGCTACATCAACGGCCCGCAGGTCGCGTTCGAGCCCGCGGCCCAGCTCGACGCGCGCGGCCGCGTCGTCTACCGCGTCCGCGCCAAGGGGCTGCGGGCGGGCGACTGGCGCTTCAAGGTCTACGTCCGCTGCGCCCAGTTCGCTCGGCCCGAGTACAAGGAGGTCAGCACGCGCGTCTACAGCGACCGCGAGCCGGACAAGGCGTCGCGCAAAGAAGGCAACAAGCGTTAATTGTGGGCGCCGCGAGAAGAATCCGTTTGCTATCGGGGGGCGAGGTCGGTAAGCTTCTCCGCATTCCCTTGCGAAGCCAACTCGACCGACCACGTTGCCTCGCGCGGCCAGGAAGGCCGCGGAAAGGGGGGAAAGGAATCCCCCCGCTTTTCCGACCGCTCACGGCTGCGCCATTGCGAAGCCGCAAGCGGGAGTTGTGAGGGGGGTTCTTGACCTTGAGCCGTCGGGAGGGGGTTGTTAAGATCCGGCCGAGATGCGGGGGAGGCGAGTCCGTACCCAAGGCATCCCGCCGGGGCCATTCTTCTCAACTTGAGCCAGTCACAGCCGGAACAGGGGCGGAAGCGTGGCTCACCCACGGAGGGGGCTTCGCGCGCCGGGGCGAGGGGAGGTGTCCGTCATGAGGCACGAAAGCACGAGTCGGACTGAGAAGGAGATGACGCGGGTGCATATCCGCTGGATGATTCGCCGCGACATGCCCGAAGTCCTCGCCGGCGAACAGCAGAGCTTCGAGTTCGCCTGGGCCGAGGAGGACTTTCTCCGCTGCCTGCGCCAGCGCAACTGCATCGGCATGGTCGCCGAGCAGGGCGAGCGCGTCGTCGGCTTCATGATTTACGAGCTGCACAAGATCAAGCTGCACGTCCTCAACTTCGCCGTCCACCCCTCCTACCGGCGGCGCGGCGTCGGCACGCAGATGGTCGCCAAGCTCATCAGCAAACTCTCCGGCCACCGCCGCACGCGCATCACGCTGGAGGTGCGCGAGACGAACCTGGCGGCACAGCTCTTCTTCCGCAGGCAGGATTTCAAGGCCATGCGCGTGCTGCGCGGCTACTATGAGGACAGCGGCGAGGACGCCTTTCAGATGGACTATCGCCTCGACAGCGACACCGGCGAGGAACCGGATGAAATCGTCAACCGGATCGCCCAGTACGAGGAGAACTGACCCCACGGACGCCCGGCCCGGCGACGCGGGGGAGCCGCCGGACCGGGCGTCCGCGCGCGCCGCCTGGCGGCGCTGGCTGGCGCCCCGTCCCGGCCTGCCGCCGTTGCTGCGGCCGCCGCCTCGTCCCGCCGCCTTCGTGGCCGCCGCCGTCTTCCTGACCGCCCTCTGTGCCGTCCTTGCGGGTTGGGGGATGCGGCACAGGCCCGACCCCGCCGAATTTGACTTGCGTGACGAAACCTCCTCCTCTAATGTCGATGTCGTTAACGCCGGCGCGGAGCCCGACCCGATCGCGGCCCCGCGCGGGATCGACCTGGACGCACTTCGAGGAGAGAGCCTCATGACCCCCCTGAAGACCCTCGGACTGCCCGTCGCCCTCGCCGCCGCCCTCGCCGCGGCCCCCACGCACGCCGACGACGAAAAAACTTCGGACGGCAAGGCGAAATCCGCCGCCGTCGACGCCGCCGGCCTCGAAAAGCTGATCCGCGAGCAGGCGGCCGCCCAAATGAAGGAGCTACGCGAACTCCGCAAAGACGTCGAAACCTCCGTCGGCCCCAACGGCGACCTGCGCAAGGAGATCGAGGGGCTGCGCCGCCAGGCGGAGCGGCTCCAGGGCGACGCGAAAGTCCTGGAGCAGGCCCACGCCGAGACGCGGCAGCAGTACAAGGACGCCCGCGACGAGGTCGAACGCCTGCGGCTGCGCATGGGCACGCTCGAAGAGGAGATGCGCAAGCAGTTGAGCAAGACCGACGGGCTGTTCGGCGAAATGAGCAAGCTCAACGGCCAGGCGCGCAAGCGCGAGCAGTTGAGCGTCCTGCCCGACACGCGCCTCGGCACGGGCAATTTGCGCGTCAGCAACACCTACTCACAGCCGGTCAGCGTCGTCGTCAACGGCCGCTCGTACCGCGTGCGCGTCGGCGAAACGCTCGTCCTGGAGCCGCAGCCGGCGGGGACGTTCACCTACGAAGTCCTCGGCATCCAGGCGAAGCAGACGCGGCCGCTCGACCCCGGCGAGGACGTGACGATCTCCGTCTTCACGAAGTAGAGCCGGAGGCTCCGGTGCGATGATCGTGACGATCGACGGCCCCGCCGGGGCGGGAAAGAGCAGTGCCGCGCGGGAGTTGGCGCGGCGCCTCGGCTTCGAGGTCCTCGACACCGGGGCGATGTACCGCGCCGTCGCCCTCGCCGCCCTGCGCGCCGGCCTCGACTTGCGCGACCAAGCCGCCCTCGCCGCCTTGGTCGTCGGCATGAGGCTGGAAATGCCGCCGGGGCGAGTGCTGCTCGACGGCGACGACGTGACCGACGCGATCCGCACGCCGGAGGTGACGGCGGCGTCCGGCCCGGCGGCCGACAGCAAGGTCGTGCGCCGGCACCTCGTCGGCCGGCAGCGGGCCATCGCGGCGGGGCGCGACATGGTGTGCGAGGGCCGCGACCAGGGGACGATGGTTTTTCCCGACGCCCGCTGTAAATTCTTCCTGGTCGCCGACCCGGCGGAACGCGCCCGCCGCCGCCATCTCGAGTTGACGGCACGCGGCGAGATGGGCACACTGGCGGAGGTGTTGCATGCTCAGGAGGAGCGCGACCGGCGTGACGCCGCCCGAGACCTCGGCCCGATGGTGCCGGCGGCGGACGCTGTTATCCTCGACAGTACGCGGTTCGACTTGGAGCGAGTCGTGGACCTCATGGAAGGGAACGTTCGCCAATGCTTGAGCTGATGAATCCACCGCCCCGCCTTCTCCCCTCCCCCCAGCCGGCACGAATCAAGGGAAGCGCCCCAATGCCGGACCCGTTACAGCCGGAGTCGACCCTCCACTACCTCTGGTACGAGTTCTGGTACGGCGTGGTGCTGGGCACCTGCACCATCGGCTTCAGCTACCGCATGGAAGGGCGGCGCAACATCCCCAAGGACGGCCCCGCCCTGCTGATCGCCAACCACGAGAGCTACATCGACCCGGTCCTCGTCGGCCTCGTCTCGCCGCGCCACCTCTACTACCTGGCGCGCAAGACCATCTTCAAGGGCCTGCTCGGCCGGTTCCTGCCGACCGTGAACACCTACCCCGTCGACCAGGAGGGCGTCGCCAAGGAAGGGCTGAAGTCGATGCTCGCGCTGCTCCACGCGGGCAAGCCGGTGCTGATCTTCCCCGAGGGGCAGCGCTCCTTCGACGGCGTACTGCAGGAGTTTCGGCCCGGCGTCCACCTGCTCATCAAGAAGACGGAGGCGCCCATCATCCCGGTCGGCATCGCCGGCGCCCACGAGGCGCTGCCGCGCGGCCGCCACCTGCCGATCCCGACGCCGTCGCCGATCTTTTTGGCGCCGGGGAAGTCGACCCTGGCCGTGTCGGTCGGCAAGCCCATCGACGCCCGCCGCTATCGCGGTATGCCGCGGCCGGACGTGCTGGCGGATCTGTTCCAGGAAGTGAAAAAGGTGCAGGAGCGCGCGGAGGAATTGCGGCGGAAGTGAGGCTCCTCCGTGCCGCTTGCGGCTTCGCACTGCGAAGCCGCAAGCGGCACGGAGGCGTTCAACTCAGCCGCGCGCGCAATTTGCGGATGGCCTTGTACTTCTCGTCGCTGACACGCTCCGGGGCGGCGCGGAGTTCGTCCGCGATCTCCTGGACGCTCCAGCCCTCGAAGCTGAGTTGCACGATGCGCTTCTGGCGCGCGCTGAGCATTTCGTCGGCGGCGCGGTCGACGGCCTCGCGCTCGTCCGCGAGGCGGCGACGGGACAGGTCGCGGCGGTCGGCGACGCCTTCCGGCGGCTCCGGCAGCCACTTCTTGCCGCGCTGCGAGCGCTTCTTCACCGTATCGATGGCCCGCAGGAACTCGCGCCGCTCCTCGCCCTCGTCCTTCAGAACGCGCCCCCAGGCGGCGGGCGTCACGCGCTCGAGGAGGCGCGTGAGCACTTCCTGCGTACAGTCGGTCCAGCAATCCGGGTGAAGGCGCGCGTTCTTCCAACAGGTCGTGCAGTAGCGGCTGAGGTCGTTGACGGCGCGGTTCGTGACCTCCGGGGTCTGCCCGGCCACGGCGGCGGCAGGCGCCCCCATCGCGGTCAGGGCCGTGCCGAGGACCATCGCCATGACGTAAGGGCGGCGCCGGCCGCGCTTCGGTCGTGTCTCGGTCGTTGACATGGACGTCCCATCTCCCTGGAAAAAGCCTGACGAACCCTCTTGGGCAACAGGACGCGCCGGGCACCGCTTCTCGCCCGGCCCGTCCGAGGACGACTCTGGAATGTTACGCCGCTCGCCGCGCGCGGGAAAGGGGAAGACGTCGCGCCGCCCGGCGGGGTCTGGTGCGGCTCATTTCGTCCCCGGATTGCGGCGCCCTTTCTCCTTCTTCGCGGGGTGGTGGTCGGACGCGCCCTCACGCCGTTGGGCCTTCATGAAATCGTAGAGCGTTTCCGCCGCCGACTCCCAGCGGCCCTCACGGGCCTTGCCGATGACGCTGTCGAGGTAAGCCGACGCCGCCGGCGGTAACTTCCCGGCCCCCGCGAGCGTCTGGAGCCGCCGCTCGCACTGACCGAGCAGGTTCGCGTCGCGGGCCGTCGTCGCCGTGAACAAGGCGTCCACGGCGTGAAAGACCTCCTCGTCCGCCCCCATCTGCGGCGGGCGGCCGCAGCCGAGGAACCCCGCGCCGAGAAGGACCGCCAGCCCGACCGCGCCCGCCCCCAGCGCCGCCCGCCTCGTCGTCGACATCGTTTCGCCGGCCACTCAATCCTCTCCTTGCGGGACGTCGCCCTGATTCCTGGTGGACAGGGCCACCCAACTCTTCGGGTTGATGAACGCACTGACGAATCGCGCCGACCCGTCGCCGAACAGCACGTTACAGCCGGGCGCCCCGTGCTCGCCCCACATCTCGTCGGTGTGCCCGAACGGGTTGTTCGGGGCGTGGATGATGACCTGCGGGTGGTCGTGGACGTCCGGGCCGCTGTGGACCCCGACCAGGCAGCCCGCGCCGTTGCAGTCGGAGGGCCACGGCCGCAGGTCGAGGCGCGGGCAGGTGGACGCGCCCGGCACCACGCCGACCCAGGTCTTGTTGCTCAAGACCGAACTGTGTTCCCCGAGAAAGACCGTGTTCGACAGCCCGTCCGTCACGTCGGCCACGCGCGTCCGGGAGTCGCGGTAGAACGGGCCGTTGATGACGTCGATCAACCCCCCGCCGGGTCCGGGAATCGGCTCGGGGACGGTGAAATCGAACGCATACGCCGGCGCGCGCCCCCACGGCTGATTGACGCCGGCGTTCGTGACGTAGTGCGAATGGGCGAAAAAGATCTCCGGGCCGAACGGGACGCCGTGCCGGCCGTCGCCCGAGTCGCGCCCCACGGCGAACCCGTCGCTGCCGCCCGTGGCCGAAGGGCACAAGAAGATCGACAGCCGCGCCTTGACGAACGGCGCGTTCTCCGGCGCCCAGCACGGCAGGTCGAGTCGCAGGCTCTTGTACAAGTTGTCCTGTTCGATGAACGGAAGGAGCAGGGTGCCCCACCCCCAGCCGGTCAGGCCGTTCCAGTTGTCGTCCGGGTAGCTGACGCCGTAGGCGGTGCCGGACTGCCGCCCGGACGTCCGGACGTAAGCGGGCGGGAACCGGCCGTTGGTCCCCTCGTAGAGGTGCAGGGCCAGGCCGAGCTGCTTGAGGTTGTTCACGCACTTCGCGCGGCTGGCCACTTCCCGGACCTTTTGCACGGCGGGCAGCAACAGCCCGATCAAGACGCCGATGACGGCGATGACCACCAGCAATTCGATGAGCGTGAAGCCGGTACGGCGGCGACCCGCCCGCGAAACCGAAGGCTGTCCTTGACCTTTCCCCATCGTTCGGTCCTTTCCTGGTGAATGTCCGTCTCCTCTGGGGACGGCCGCGAAGGCGCACGATTAGCTGGCACGAAAATACGATATTAGGCCAAGCTAACAAACAAGGTTAGCGAACGCGAATTGACTCGTCAAGAGGGAGGAGCCCGTTTTGCGGCAGCGGAGGCGGAAAAGAAAACGGCTCCGGAAGTCGCACACGCGGCCTCCGGAGCCATCAAGGGAACCGCCGATTCTTACTTCTCCACGGTCAACTCGACCGGCGCCGCCGCCGCCCGATTCACCGGGGTGTAGTACTCGTAGGCAACTGTCGCAGGCGTCTTCGCCCGCACCGGGTACTTCGGCTTCAGCCCGTACTCGAAGGTCTTGACGTCGCCCGGCTTGACGTCGCCCAGGTAGAGCGTCACCTGCCGCGCCGTCATGCCGAACTTCTCGACCTT
This sequence comes from Gemmatales bacterium, assembly GCA_038229635.1. GTDB lineage: Bacteria > Planctomycetota > Planctomycetia > Gemmatales > Gemmataceae > DATFNV01. Next base: position 18,730 of record JBBROG010000011.1, on the reverse strand, counting down.
CTTTTGGGCGAACATCTCCGCGAAGTCGCCCGCGTCGGCCGTGAAGCCCGGCGGGATGCCTAGGTCGACGATGACCATGTACGTCGGCGTCGCCGCGTGGTAGCGCAGCGTCGCCTTTGCCCGCAGCAGGTCCGCCGTCGACAGCGTCGTCCGGTCGTAGTCGACCGCGACCTCCAGTACCGGCTTGCTTTGCGGCTTCTTGTCCCACGGCGCGAAGTGCCGCGCGACCATCTGGTACATCATGTTCGACTCGCCCTTCGTGTCGATCTCGACCTCATTCGGACCGACCTTGGCGAAATCCTTCAAGTCGAAAAGTTGCAGCACGTCGGCGTTGTCCTCGGTGACTTCGCCCTTGCCGGCTTCCTTGCCGCCGACGCGGATGACGAACTCGGCCTTGCCCTTTTGCGCCGCGCCGCCCAGGCCGGCGACCAGTGCCTTCAGGGAAAGGATCGTCGCCTGCGTGCTGCCCCAGGTGCCGGAGCCGTCCTTGCTCTTCACCAGATACATCAGGGCGGCGTTGGCGCTGGCGGTGAACTGCTTCGTCTTGAGCATCGCCAGCGCCGTCAGCGCCGTCGCCTCGACGGTGGCGCTGTCGCCGTGCGAGTAGGCCAGCGACATCCCCCCGCAGCGGAACGACGCGGCCTTCCACTCCGGCTTGTCCTTTTTGAGGCTTTCGAGCTTCTTGAGGACCACCAGGGTGCTGTCGTCGTCGGCGTCCCACGCCGCCAGGGCGTTCGCGGCGAGGGCCAGGATGTAGGCGTTGTCCTTGGCGTCCTTGACGTGGTCGCGGACGTACTGGATCGCCTTCTCCAGCCGCGGCGTCCGCAGGCCGCTCTCCAGTAGCGACCAGGCGACGTAGCTGGTCAGCAGCAATTTCGGGTCGCCCATTTGCTCGAGGGTGACGCCGTGCGTGGCGCCGATGTTCGACCAGGTGCCGTCGGCCGCCTGTTGGCTCACGAGCCAGTCCTGCGTCCGCTTGATGACGCCGCGGTCGATCGGGTAGACCTTGGCCATGTCGCTGAACTCTTGCAGGCCGTAGGCGCTCAGCCAGACGAGCGGCGGGCCGCTGCCCCACCAGTCGAAGCCGCCGCCGGGGCGCTCGAACGTGAGAAGCTTCTGGTAGCCGACGTTCAGGTACTGCTCGGACTTCATCAGCAATTCGGGGGAGGCCACACGGGCCTTCTTGACATAGTCCACGACCAGGATGTTCGGGTAGGCCGAGGACGACGTCTGCTCCATTCAGCCACCCGGCATGCGTAACATGCCGTCCACCCCCTCCAGGACCTGGCTGAACACCCCCGGATACAGCTTCACGATCAGCTTCGACGAATCCGGAATGGCGTTCTCCGGGATCGTCAACGTCTGCTTCACCTTGCCGCCGAGCTTGTCGCCGACCACCTGCTCGACTTTCTGGCCGTCGGGGACGACCTCGACGGAGCGCTTGACGGCGTCGGACATCTTCGAGCCGGTCGCCTTGACCGTCAGCGGGTGCAGGCCGATCTTGGCCGCCTTGATGCGGAACGTGACGGACGTGACCTCGTTCGGCTTCAAGTCGAGCGCGCGGACCAGGCCGCCGCCGTCGACCAGGCGGAACCACGGTTCGTCTTGCAACTCCAACCGCAGCGATTGCGGCGTTTTGAGGTAGTTGTAGACCGCGACGGGGAAGGCGACCTCGTCGTTCTGCGTCAGGCTGACGGGCAGGTCGATGTCGACGAAGAAGTCCTGGAAGACGCGCAGGGGCGCCGTGACGCCGCCGAGGGCGCCGCCCTTCGACGACGCCGAGGCGCTGAGGCGCCAGGTCGTGATGGAGTCGGCGAAGGCGAGCGGCAGTTCGGCGCGGCCCTTGTCGTCGGTGATGAGGGCCGGCTGCCAGAGCATCGTTTCAGGGAAGAACTCGCGCAGGCGCGTCGGCGTCGCCCCGCCGCCGTCCTTGCCCTTCGCGGCGGATTCGGGCCGGGGAGCGCCGTCCGCCATCATCGGTGCCAGCCCCGCGGCGCCGGCCGGAAGCTTCATGCCCGGCGGGCCGCCTCCCCCGCCTCCGCCCCTGCCGAACGCCATGCCGCCCCCCCAGGCCATCCCGCCCGGCCCCATGCCGAAGCCGCGGAACCCCTCGTTCCTCCCCCAGGCTCCCAGACCCTGCCGCGCCCCCATCGCGTCGTCGAGCCACATTCCCCAGGCGAGGTGTCGCTGACCCTTGACGGACGAGGTGACGTCGTCGGCGGTGTCGAACTTGCCGTCCGGCCCGGCGGACACGATCTCGTGATAGTCGAAGTGACTGCTCCCCATGTCGTGGTCGAGCTTCTTGGCCCGCATGACCAGCTTCAGCGGCGTGCCCCAGGCGTCTTTCAACCAGCGCGGGTCGTTCCCCCACAAGTTCTTGGCGGCGTCGGCGAGGATCGAGGACGGCAAGTTCCACTGGCCGTCCTTCTGCCACTTTTTCGGCTCGCTGTTCGTGTACTGGACCAGGGCCGCGGCGAGGTTGTGGATCCGGGAAAACGTGAGCGCCCGCCCCAGCCGCTCGGGGGTGAAGTTGGCGTCGAACCTCGCCAGGTCGTCGAGCGTCAGCTTCTTGCCGAACGGGTCCTTGAGCGTCTCGGGCGTGATCCAGCCGAGGCGCTGGAGTTCGTCGGCGACCCCCGGCTTGTAGCCCCAGCGCCGCGCCTTGGCGTCGAAGGCGATCGCGTCGTTGCCGACGGCGGCGAGTTGGAACAGTGCCCCGCCGACCTGCTGCAATTGCGCCTCGATCTTATTGCGGCGGTCCTGAGCCGGGTCGACCGCCCAGCGCGGCGGCGGCGTCGGGCGGACGGCGGTCAGCAGCGCCTCGGCGATTTGCTGCTTTTCCGGCGGCGTATCTCCCTGACGCACCAGGACGTCGACCGACGTTCCGGGCCGGAAGCCGGGCGCCGCGAGCTGCGCCTGCGGTTTCAGCAGCTCCTCTTGCAGCGTGAAGTAAACCTTTTCGAGACCGGGCTGCATCTCCTGAAGGGCGTAGACCGCCTCGTCGACGACGAGGACGCCCAGCGCCGCGGCGGTCGGCTTGCCGGCGGCGTCGGTCACCTGGAAGGCGATCGTGCCCGGCTGCCCCGGCAGGTAGACGTCGCGGTCCGCCTTCGCCTCGACCTTCAAATCGTCGCGCGAATTCACGTAGACGACGCGGCTGTCGCGGACGATCTCGCCGGACGCGAGTTGCTGATAGGCGTGGACCTCCAGCGTGCCGAAGAGGCCCTGCGGCAGGTCGAGTTTATGGCTCGCCTTGCCGTCCTTCACGTCGAGCCAGCGCGTCAGCAGCGTCTGACCGCCCTTGACCACGTCGAGGTACGCCGTCGGCAGGCCGGCCGAGGTCAGTACGTCCACCTTCAGAGAATCACCGGAGCGGTAAATGGCCTTGTCGAGGCGCAGCAGGACGTTGGCCCCGAACGGGTCGCCGTTCAGCGCGGCGACGGTGCGGGCGCCGTTGCCCTTGGCGTCCTTCGCCTCGGCGGTGACGTCGAGCAGGCTCCGCGCCTCCATGCGCACGATCGTTGCGCCGAGCGTCTCGACGTTGCGCTGGACCCATTCGCCCTGGCGAAACTCTTCGGCCTTCGGCGTCAGCCGGAACTCGGCGAGGCCGGCGTCATTCGTCGTGACGACGGTGTGCGGCTTGGCGGCGAAGTCGGTGCCCTTGCGGAGCGTGACCGCGCAGCCAACGGCGGGGCTGCCGTCGGGGTAGAGGGCGGCGACGAACACGCGATTCTCCAGGCCCGCGACGAGCCGCCCGCCCTCGGGGAGCAGGCTGACGCGGATCGGCTGGTCGCTCACCGGGTAGGTGCGCGTCACCGTCTCGGCATGGTCGGCGGTGTCGGTCAGCTTGACCTCCAGCTTGACCAGCGCGTCCCCTTTCTGGAGCGGCTGGCCGACGAAGGAATCGGGCAGCTTCACTTCGACTTTGGCGTGGCCGTCGGCGTCGGTCTTCGTCTCGACCGTCTGGAAGTCGCGGAACTGGACGTCGAAGGTGCTGGCCGTCACCTTCAGCTTGCCGTGGGCGACCGGCTTGCCGAAGAAGTAGTCGGCCCGCACGTCGACCGCGATCGTCTCCTTCGGCAGGTAGAACGTCTTGTCGGCCGTGACGGCGACCTTGAACTTCGGCAGGACGTAGCGCTTCACCTCGACAGTCTTGTGCGCCAGTTCCTTGCCGACCTGGGCGCGCACCTGATAAGCGCCCATGTTCAATTCGTCGGCGAGTTGGAAGTCGACGGAGGCGACGCCGAAGTCCGACGTCTTGTGCGACCGCTTGAAGACCTTGTTCCCCTTCGGGTCTTCGACCTCGAAGACGATGTCGTTGCCGGCGACGGGCGTCAAGTCGAAGGGGTGCAAGCACAGGGCGCGGACGTGGATGAGCTGACCCGGCTGGTAGAGCGGTTTGTCGGTGACGAGGAGGATCTTCGCGTCGGCGCGGATCTTGACGTCGCGTTCGAGCTTCTCCTCGCCCAGGGCCGACGCCGTGACGACTTCGAGTCGGTAGTCGCCGGCGGGCAGCGCCGGCACCCGGAAGTCCGCCCGCGCCACGCCGTCGTCGCCGGTGCGGCCCTTGTACAGCTCGTGGACCTTGCCGTCCTTCGTCCGCAGCCGCACGTCCACCGTCGCGCCGGGCAGGGGCGTCGTCTCGGTGGCCGATCTGACGGCGCGGACGTCGCATCGCAGGGCGCTGGTGCTGCCGGCGTGGAACTCCTGGCCGGCGACCAACGAGGTTTCGTGGGCGCGGACGACGAGGATCTTCGTCAGGTCGAAATCGAACCGCTCCTTGCCGAAGGTGCAGCGGACCTTGTGTCCGTCGGGTTTCAGGTGGGCGGCGGGGAACTCGACGCCGTGCGCGTCGGAGGCGGCGGTCTGTTCCACCTTCTTCTCGCGGGCGGCGAGGACGCGGCCGTTCGGGCCGATCAGTTCGACGCGCAGCGTGTCGCTGACCTTGCCGCCGGGAGGGACGGCGAGAGTGACGGACACGCGCAGGCTGTCTTTCGTCTGGTAGGCGGCGGCGCCGCCGGGCGCGAGGACGGCGGCGTCCGCCGTCGGCGGCAGTCGTAAGAGCAGCGCCGCGGGGAGGAGGACGGCGAGGGCCACTCCGAGAAGGCCGTAACGCGGCAGGGGTGACGAGCGGGACCGGGGGGCTCGGGGCATGAAGGCTGCTCCTTCGTCGAGGGACGATGTTCGAGGGAAAGGCGCGGGCGTCCGTGAGTATAACCGGCGAGGTACGGACGTGTTGGCGGAGTTGGCGAGCTTGTTACACGTTCAGACGATTTCGCAAACGACGACCTGCCCCGCGTCGCGCGCCTGCCGGTAGAGGTCGCGCAGCGCGGGAAACGCCACGTCGCGGGCGAACTCCAGCTCCTCGGCGCGCTCGCCGTCGTCGAACTCGGCCATCCCGGACAGGTCGGACAGGCGCCAGCGCGTGACGTCGACCCCTTGCAGCCATCCCGCCAGGCGGCCGACGTCGTCGGCGTCGCTGTACCCCGCCGACTCCGGGCGGTAGTACGCGCCGGCGAAGACGAGGTCGCGAGAGCCGTAATGAACTCGCGCGAGATCGTCGAACTCCTCGCGCCGCGCGGGTGCGTGGCTCGGGGCGAGGAGGCAGCGCAGGGCGTCGACGGCGGTCGGCACCTCAGGCACCGCCGTCGCTGCGTAGAGCAGCGCTTCGCCGACGAGGAGGCGCCAGAGATCGCGGTCGAACGGCACGTCGCCGCGCGCCGCCCGAGCCAGCAGGGGTTCGTCGGCGCCGGTGTGGTAGCGGGCGGCGAAGTCGGCGGCGGCGGGGGCGAGCGCCGCGCACAGGGCGCGGCACGGCTCGAAGCTTCGTCGCCGCCACGCCTCGGACAGGGCGGGGCGAACCTCGCGGCGGAAGCGGCCGGCGTCGTGGAGGAGGAAGTAGAGGGGCATGGGCGGTCACACCTCCGGGGGGTCGAGGTGCATCCAGATGACGCGCGAGGTGCGGAAGAGGAGCGGCACCAGGAGCAGGAACGGCACCGCCGCCAGGAAGATGGCTTGTTCGAGCGTCCAGTCGGGGACGACCCAGGCGTTGATCGCCAAGGTGAGCAGGCCGACCGCCGGCACCGCCAGGAAGTAGCTGGCGTACATGGCGCCGAGGAAGTAACCCTGCTCGCGCTCGAAGTGGTAGCCGCACAGCGGGCACGTCTCGTACATCACGACGAGCGTGCGGAAGACCTTGCCTTCGAGGCAGCGCGGGCAGCGCTGCCGCAGGATCGCCCCGAGTCGCCGCGCCCAGGTCGCCATCGCCTCGCCCCTCCTCCTGTCTTGATAGGGGCTCGCGCGTCCCGAGCCAACCGCCGTTGACCGGCCCGTCGGGCGCGGCCTACAATCCCGTCTCCCTGACGACCCTGCACCCCCGAGGACAGCGATGAACCCGCCTGCCGTGCTGACCATCCACACCGACGGCGCCGCCCGCGGCAACCCCGGCCCGGCGGCGTTCGCCTACGTCATCGCCCGCGACGGGGCGCCGCCCATTGAGGAGGCCGCCTGCATGGGCGCGACGACCAACAACGTCGCCGAGTATACCGCCCTCGTCCGCGCCCTCGAGCACGCCGAGCGCCTCGGCACGCAGTTCGCCGTCGCGATCCACAGCGACAGCGAACTGATGGTCAAGCAGATGAAGGGCGAATACCGCGTCAAGAGCGAGGATTTAATCGACCTCTATCAGCAAGCGAAGAAACTGAGCGGCCGCTTCGCCTCGGTCACGTTCCAGCACGTCCGCCGCGAGAAGAACAAACGCGCCGACGAGCTGTGCAACGAAGCCCTCGACGGGCGGCGCGGGCCGGGGGGGAAGACGCCGGCGAAGAAGAAGAAGGCGGCCGGGACGAAGGCGTCGGGTCCGCTGCGCGAGGCGGTGCGGGCCGAGGCGCTGACGTGCCTGGGCGCAGCGCGGGGGGCGTGGGCGCGCGGTGAGCAGCGGCCGAGCGCGGAGGAAGTGTGGGACCAGCTGTGGAGCGTGTTGGAAGAGAATGGCGTCCTGCGTTCGTTGAACCCGCGTAGCGGGTGACGGATCGTAGCCCCGGGTGGAGCGCAACCCGCGCAGCGGGTGGAGCGCAACCCGGGGGAATCCATCGGGGACGTGTTGATGTATGGAACCCGCGTAGCGGGTGACGGATCGTAGCCCCGGGTGGAGAGCAACCCGCGTAGCGGGTGAAGCGCAACCCGGGGATCATAACGGGGACGTGTCGATATGTTGAACCCGCGGAGCGGGTGACGGAGTCGTGACCGTCCGCGCTTCCGTCACCCCCTCCGGGGGTTCCAAATCACAATAATCGCGCGCCCCGGTCGTGTTCCCCGGGTTGCGCTCCACCCGCTACGCGGGTTGCGCTCCACCCGGGGCTACGATCCGTCACCCGCTACGCGGGTTCCATACAATTCCTATGTCCCCGGATGAATTCCCCGAGTTGCGCTCCACAGTGAGCCCTTTCCTCCCGGAGCGACCGTTCAATGACCCAGGCATCACCTCACCCCGTCGTGCGACACCTCCGTTCGCTGGTCTTGATGCCCGCTCTTCCGTGCGTTCTCGGGCTCTTGGTCGTCGGGACGGCCTGGGCCGACAAGCCGGCCGAAGCGGGAAAGGGAGAAAAAGCACGGGTCGATCTCCACGGCGACCCGCTGCCCCCGGAGGCCGTCGCCCGCCTCGGCACGGTGCGCTTCCGCACGGCGCGCTTCCGCACGCTCCTCCCCGCGGGTCAGATCGCGGTGTCGCCCGACGGTCAAACGGTCGCCGCCGTCGCGGACGACGCTCTTACTCTCTGGGACAAGGAAGGGCGGCCGATACGCCGGATCGTCTCCGAATCGCGACTCCTTTCGGTTGCGTTCACTCCGGACGGCAAGTCCGTGGCCGTGGGCGACGAGAACTGTGGCGTCACCCTCCACGACCTGGCTACGGGGAGGGAGACTCGCAAGTTCGTCCCTTCCCCGGCAAAGGGACCTCGCTCGCAACACGAAATCTGGAGCATCGCCTTCGCGGCCGACGGCGAGACCTTTATCACCTGGGGGAGTGACAAGGTTGTTCGCACCTGGGGCGTGCGTGCCGGGAAGGAACTGCGCCAACTCCCCCTCAAGGATCTGACAGTCGAGGACGTTTCCCCGGACGGCAGGACCCTCGCGGTGACGGCGAAGGAGGCGGACAAGGCGATCCTGTTGTTGGACGTCGCGACGGGCCGGCAGATCGGCCGTTTGAACCACGCGGGCATCGTCTTCAGGGCGGTTTTCTCGGCGGACGGGAAGACGCTTGCCGTCTCGACGGACGCCCCCGAAACATCAGTCAAGATCGTCCTCTGGGAGCGCGACGGCGGCAAGGAACTCGGCACGCTGACCAGCCACGAAGCCGCCGTGTTCGCCCTGGCGTTCTCCCCCGACGGCAAATACCTGGCTTCCGGAGAATTCCTGGCTTCCGGAGAATCCGCCGTGACTCTCCGTCTCTGGGACCTCGGCACGCGGAAGGAACTCCACAAGGCCCGGTGCTCGGACGGGACCATCTATCAACTGAGATTCAGCCGAGACGGTAAAGCGCTCTTCTTGTGCGACATCGAGAATCACATACGCCGGTGGGACGTCGCCTCCTGGGGCGAGCGCCCGACCGACGGGCCTCGCGGCGCGATCGTGTCCGTCGCGTATTCCCCGGACGGCCGCCTGATCGCCTCGGCGTCCGAGGAGATCGTCTGGGTCTGGGACGCGGTCACGGGTGAGGTCGTGCGCAAACTGGAGGACCACCCGGATTCGGTGTCGGCCGTCGCGTTTGCCGCCGACGGCAAATCGCTGGTCGCGACCAGTCAGGGCGGGATGCTTCATGTTTGGGACCTCGCTTCGGGGAAAGAATTGCGTCACCCGTTGGGGTTGCAGGGCCGGAAGAGAAATACCGCCCTCTCCCCGGACGGGACGACCTACGCCGTGTGGGGGCGCGACAACGTCTTGGTGGTGATCGGCCTGTGGGACGTCCGGACGGGTAAGGAAATCCGCACGCTGGAAGTGACGCCGGAGATGCCCGTCGTCCACTCCTTGCGCTTATCAACTGACGGCAAAACCCTCGTCGCGGCGAGCAGCAATTACCCCGTCCTGTTACGTTGGGACGTCGCCACCGGCAACGGACTGTCGCCTCTCGGCAGGCACGACGGTGGTGTGAATCACGTCGCGCTGGCCCCAGACGGCCGTTCCCTCGCCTCCGTGTCGAGAGGAGGCACGCTCTGCCTGTGGGAGGCGGCCACCGGGCAGGTACGTCTCACCGTCAAGGACGCGGGCTACGCCACTTCGGCCGCCTTCTCGCCGGACGGCCGCTTCCTGGTGCTGGCGAACGACGGCACGCACAGTCACAGCGGAGTAGGAGCCTATCGCCGCCTGGTCGAGTATCGCGAGGAGGTCCGCCTCGTCAGCACGGCCGACGGGAGGGTGATTCACCGCTTCGTCGGCCATGCCGGCGGGATCGGTTGCCTGAGCTTCGCGCCCGACGGCAAGGCGCTCGCTTCGGGGGGACACGACACAACCGTTCTTCTCTGGGACGTCGCCGGGCAAGTCAAGCCGGCTCCGGCCGCGCCGTTGAAAGACAAAGATCTTCAAACAGCTTGGTCCGCCTTGCGCGGCGACGCCGTCGAAGCGTACCATGCTGTCGTCGCCCTGTCCTCGGCTCCCGCACAAACGGTCCGCTTCCTGGGGGAACGAATCAAGCCGGTGAGGCCGCTGACTCTGACCGACGCGGAGAGAATCCCCGCCCTCGTCAAAGCCCTGGACGACGATCAGTTCAGCGAGCGCGAGGACGCGACCCGCGCGTTGCAGAACCTCGGCGACGCGGCCGAGCCGGCGCTGCGCAAGGTCCTGGAGGGAACACCCTCTCCCGAGACTCGGCGACGTGTTAAGGATATTTTGGATTCGCTGAGCGGAGTAGCTGACTCAAGCGAGAGGCTCCGGGTGCTGCGGGCGGTCGAGGTCCTCGAACGGGTCGGCGACCGGGACGCGCGCGCGTTGCTGCGACGCCTCGCGGGCGGGACCCCCGGCGCGTGGCTTACGGAAGAGGCGAAGACGACGCTGCGGCGCCTCGAAGGGAAGGCGCGGCCGTAGCGAGGTTCAGAGGCCGCGGGAAAATCGTGCATAGGTTCACGCCTCTCGGGGCACTACCAGGGTGAGCCCTTTCCTCCCGGAGCGACCGGCCGATGAGCCAGGCATCACCCCACCCCGTCGTGCGACACCTCCGTTCGCTGGCCTCCGCGTCGGCGGGGCCGAGCGACCCGGAGTTGCTTCAGCGGTTCCTTTCTCGGTGCGACGAGGGCGCCTTCGAGGCGCTGCTGCGGCGCCACGGCCCGATGGTGCTGCGCGTCGCCCGGCGCGTCCTCGGCAGCGAGCCCGACGCCGAGGACGTCTTCCAGGCGACCTTCCTTCTGCTCGCCCGCAAGGCCGGCTCGGTGCGCAAAGGCGCCTCGCTCGCCAGTTGGCTCCACGGCGCGGCTCATCGCCTGGCGCTGCACGCGCGCGCCGACGCCGCCCGCCGCCGGGCGAAGGAGCGGCGCGCCGCCGCGGCGCGGCCGGAGCAATCGCCAACGTCCCCCGCGTGGGGCGAACTGGAAGGCGTCCTCGACGACGCCCTCGCCGCCCTGCCCGAGCGCTACCGCGGACCGCTGGTGTCTTGCTACCTGGAGGGGCGGACGCAGGAGGAGGTGGCGCGGCTGCTCGGGGCGCCGCTCGGGACGGTGCGCAGCCGCATCGCCCGAGGGCGAGAGATGCTGCGCAAGCGCCTCGCGCGGCGCGGCGTCGCCCTCTCCACCGGGGCGACGGGGACGGCTCTCCTGGCGTGCGCCGCCGGCGCGGCCGCCTGCCCCGTCCCCGGTCCGCTGACGCAGACCACGCTCGCCTTGGCCGCGGGAGGAACGGCCCTCGCGGAGGTCACGCCTCGCGTCACGGAACTTCTCCGGGTAGGCGTGGCGTCGATGGGACTGGCGAAGCTCAAGGCCGCGGCGGTCGTGTGCGTCCTGGGGCTCGCGGTGATCGGGGCCGCGTGGGCGGCGCGGCCGGGGTCCGCCGTTCCCTCTCCGACAGAGGCGGTGTCCGACGAGAGAGATAGCGATAAAACGGAGATGGCAAAGGTTGACCGCGACGGCGACGCGCTGCCGCCCGGCGCCGTCGCCCGCCTCGGCACCGTGCGCTTCCGCCAGAGCGACCTCGCGGGACAGTTCGCCGTGTCGCCCGACGGCCGCACGCTCGCCGCCGTCGCGGACAACGCTCTTACCGTCTGGGACGCGGAGGGGCGGCCGCTACGCCGGATCAACTCCGACGCGCGACTTCACTCGTTCACGTTCACGCCCGACGGCAAGTCCGTGGCACTCGGCGACGAGAACTGGGTCGTGACCCTCTTCGACCTGGCCACGGGCAAGGAGACGCGCAAATTCGTCAGCCCTCTCGACGAGAAGAAGGACCCCTTCAGCCGGGGAATCTGGGGCATCGCCTTCGCGCCCGACGGCGAAACCTTCATCACTTGGGGCAGCGACAAAGTCGTCCGCACCTGGGGCGTGCGCTCCGGGAAGGAGTTGCGCCAACTCCCGGTCAAAGATCAGAGCGTCGAGGGCGTTTCTCCCGACGGCAAGATCCTCGCCGTCACCGCGAAGGGAGCGGACAAGACGCTTCTTCTGCTCGAACCGGAGACGGGCAAGGAGGTCCGCCGGCTGAACCACGCGGACGCCATCGGCCGCGTGGCCTTCTCGGCGGACGGGAAGACGCTCGCCGTCGCGACGGGCGCCACCGAGACGCCGGGCAAGATCGTCCTCTGGGACCGTGAAAGTGGTAAAGAAATCGGTATGCTGAGCGGTCACGAGGCCGGCGTCTTCGCCCTGGCCTTTTCGCCCGACGGCAAGACGCTGGCCTCCGGGGGGTACGACCATACCCTCCGCCTCTGGGATCTCGGCTCGCGCAAGCCGCGCGGCGAAGCCCGGCGCACGGTCACGCCCGTCTATCAACTGGGATTCAGCCGGGACGGCAAGACGCTCTTCTCGCGCGGCTTCGAGAACCACGTGCGCCTGTGGGACGCGGCCTCGGGGCGCGAGCGCCCGCCGGCCGACGGGCCGCACAGCGCGATCGCTTCCGTCGCCTATTCGCCGGACGGGCGTCTCGTCACCGCGGCGTCGTGGAACGTCGTCTGGGTCTGGGAGGCGGCGACGGGGAAAGTGGTGCGCAAGTTCGAGGACCACCCCGGCAACGTCTCCGCCGCGGCGTTCGCGCCGGACGGTAAGTCCGTCCTCGCGTCCGGCCTGGACGGAACTGTTTACTTTTGGGACCTCGCTTCAGGAAAGGAATCGCGCCGCGTGCCGGGGCTGAAAGGGCGCGTCCAACTGACGGCCCTCTCCCCGGACGGGACGACCCTCGCCGGCTGGGGGCACGACAACGTGCTGGTGATCGGCCTGTGGGACGTGCGGACGGGGAAAGAAATTCGCACGCTGGACGTGACGCCGGAGACGCCCGGCGTCCGAGGGTTCTTGCACGCGCTGCGCTTCTCCGCCGACGGCAAGACCCTCCACGCAGCCAGCGGCAATCACCTCGCCCTGCTGCGCTGGGACGTCGCCACCGGCGCCGGGCCGCTCCTCCTCGGCAAGCACGATGGCGGCGTGAACGACGTCGCCTTGTCCCCGGACGGCCGCTCGCTGGCGTCCGTGTCGATGGGCAGCACGCTGTACCTGTGGGAGGCGGCCACCGGGCAGGCACGTCTGGCGGTGAAGGACGCGGGCTACGCGACCTCGGTCGTCTTCTCGCCGGACGGCCGCTTCCTGGCGCTGGCGAACAACGGTACGCACAGTCTCCACGGAGGGGGAGGCGTGCGCCGCGAGATCGAGCAGCGCGAGGAAGTCCGCCTCGTCAGCACCGCCGACGGGAAGGTGATTCACCGCTTCGCCGGCCATTTCGGCGGGGTCGGCTGCCTGAGCTTTGCGCCCGGCGGCAAGACGCTCGCCTCGGGGGGACGCGACACGACCGTCCTTCTGTGGGACGTGGCCGGGCAGGTAACGCCGGCGGCGGCCGCATCGTTGAAAGACAAAGACCTTCAAACGGCCTGGTCCGCCTTGCGCGGCGACGTCGGCGAGGCGTACCACGCGGTCGTCACGCTGTCCTCGGCTCCCGCGCAGACGGTCCGCTTCCTCGGCGGGCAAGTCAAGCCGGTGAAGCCGCTCGCGTCGGCCGACGCGGAGAGAATCTCCACCCTGGTCAAGGCGCTGGACGGCGAGCAGTTCGCCGAGCGCGAGGATGCGACGCGGGCGTTGAAGAAACTCGGCGACGGGGCCGAGCCGGCGCTACGCAAGGTTCTGGAGGGCACGCTCTCCCCCGAGATTCGACGCCGGGTGAAGGAGGTTCTCGACGCGATGAGTGGCGCGGCCGGCTCCCCCGAGCGGACGCGGACGCTGCGGGCGGTCGAGGTTCTGGAACGGGTCGGCAACCGCGACGCGCGCGACCTGCTGCGGCGCCTCGCGGACGGCGCCCCCGGCGCGTGGCTCACCGAAGAAGCGAAAACGACGCTGCGGCGCCTCGAAGGGAAAGCACGTCCGTAACGCGGCTCAGCGGCCGAAGAGGCCGGCGATCAGGTCGAAGAGCATCAGCACCGCCAGGAACAGGAAGCCCATCATCCAGATGAGGAAGGCGAGGTTCCAGCCCCGGCGGCGAGCGTCGCGCGCCGACGGCTCCGGCAACGGCTCGGGCTTCGCTTCCTGAGTCGGCGACGGGCGCCGCGGGTCGGTGCGCGACATGATGTCGTTCCTCGGTGCCGCCGCTTGCGGTTTCGCGCCCGCGCCGCGGAGGCGCGGGTGCGAAGCCGCGAGCGGCGCGGGTCAGAAAATGTAGCGCCGCACCCCGAGGTAGATGACGAACACCATGAGCGACACCAGCAGCACGAACCCCACGACCGTCGCCGTGTTGTGGACCCGCTCCGGCGGCCGACGACCGCGCAATTTCTCGTACAGCAGGAAGACCATGTGCCCGCCGTCGAGCACCGGGATCGGCAGAAAGTTGACTACCGCCAGGTTCACGCTGATGATGCCGATCAGCAGCGCGAACTCGGCCCAGCCGCGCTCCGCCGTCCGGTAGGCGATGACCGCGATGTCGATAGGGCCTTGCAGGTTCTCCGTCACCGACACGCGCCCCGTCACCAGGCTGCGCAGGCTCAGGTAGATCTGCCCGATCGTCCGCAGCGTGTGCCGGCCGCCCATGCGCAAGGCGCCGAGCAGGCCGTCGGCGCGGGCGATGCGGTCCTGCACGGGCAGCAGTCTCAGGCCGCGCACCGCGAACGGGTTGTGAAGCGGCCAGGTCTCGTCCTCGGCGAGGCCCAACTCGACCTCCCTTTCCGAGGCGTCGGTCCCCGAACCGGCCACAAGCAGTTTCACCTCCGGGTACTCCAGGAGTTGCATTTGCAGCGCGGCGCCCGCCAGGCCCGGCAGCGGGTCGGGGGAGACGTCCTTGCTCTGGCGCAGGTTGATCGCCGGCTTGGTGTTCCACGGCGGCGCGTCCTCCCCTTTCTTCGGATCCCGGCGGAAGGTGACCGCCAAAATCATGTCGCCCGCGCTCAGCACCTTCTCCGCCGGCGAGCCGGGCTCGACGTACTCCACCGTCGCCTTCACCTGATACGCCAGCCCCAACTCGGGGATCGGCAGCGGCGCGCCGGTCCCCAGCGGCAGCTCTTCGTCGGAGCGCCAGGACGACTCCCAGCGCAAGCCGCTCAGCACGCGCTCCTTGTCGGCGTCCTCGCCCTGCTCGCGGCTCACCGTCAGCGTCGCCGTCACGTTCGCGCGGCCGCGCGCCCAGCGGCTCAGCTCGAAGGGAAGGCGCAGCGGGTCGGTCAGCGGCTCTTTGGCCTTGGGGTGGACGGCGAACGACTGACTCTCCTTGCCGTCGCTCAGCGTCACCTTCACGAGAACGTCCTTCGCCTTGACGCCCTTTTCCTCCGCCGGCGAGCCCTCGCGGACGCCGCTGATGGGGCCGATCGCCATGCGCACGCCGGGCAAGACCCGGTGATAGGCCGGCGGCACGAAGACGTCGGCGGTGGCGCCGCCCTTACGGCGCACGCGGACGACTACGGGCCGGTCGGTCATCTCCTTGGAGCGCCGCAGGAACTCGAAGACGTCGCGGTGGCGTCCCTGCGGGTCTCTCGGGTCGAAGGGGATCTCCGTCACCGCGTACGGGCCGTCGCCCTCCGGGTCGGTCATGCCGATGACCTCATCGTCCCAGTCGAAGCCGACCGGCTCCGCCGTGACAATCTCCTCGGCTCCGCCCGCGCGGCGGACGCGCAGAGTCATCGGCTTGCCGGCGAGGCGGCGCACGCGCTTCGCCAGTTCGCCGAAGTCGCCGGCCTTGACGTCCGCGAGGCCGGCGCCGCCGTCGGGGTCGGTGGCCGCCAGGACGACGTCGCCGGGCTTGAGGCCGAGGTCGCGCGCTGCCTCGGCGGCCGTGCCGCGCAGCGCCGGAACCCTCATGCCGTCGGCGTCGCGCCGCCCCGGCGTCTTCATCTCGCCCGGCCAGCGCACGCCGATCACCGGGTTGGAATCGTTCCGGCCCTTCCGCGGCACCACGCTGACCGCTCGCTCCGCCTCCCCCGGCGCCCGAAAGACGAACGGCACGGCCTCGCCCTCGCGAGACAGCATGACGTGCATTTGAAGGTCTTCAAAGTAAGGATTGGCGATGTCGCCCGCCTTCTCGACGACGTCGCCGCTGCGCACGCCCTTGGTCCAGGCCGGCCCGCCCGCCTCGACCATCCCGATCACCGGCGCTCTTTGGGGGACGCCCAGCCGGAACGCCACGACGAAGCAGGCGGCGCCGAGCAAGACGTTCATCACCACGCCGGCGGAGATGATCGCCATGCGCTGGCCGACCGTCTTGTTCTTGTACGAGCGCGGGTCGCCGTCCTCCTCGCTGCTCTCGTCCCCCTCGCCGACCATCTTGACGTAGCCGCCCAGGGGCAGGAGCGCGATCTTGTAAGTCGTCTCGCCCTTGCGGAAGCTGCAGCCCGGCAGGGCGGGGCCGAAGCCGAGGCTGAAGGTCTGGACGTGGACGTCGCACCACTTGGCGACGAGGAAGTGGCCCAACTCGTGGATGAAGATGACCAGCCCCAGGCCGAAGACGACGAGGGCGACGTTCCACATTCCTTGGGTGCCGAGGTAGTACCAGACGAGGGCGACGACGGCGGCGACCATGAGGACGGCGGGGCCGTTGCGCGCCGCCCAGGCGCCGACTGGGAGCTGGGCGTCGTCGACCGCGGCGTCCGGTCCGTCGGGCGGCTTCACGGCGTCGGGGCGGTCCGGGGTGTGCTGCTGATCCAACGAACGACCTCCTCACGGGCCCAGCGGTCGAGGGCGGCCAACTCGGCGAGCGTCGGCCGGGCGCTGTAGTGATGACTCTCCAGGACGGCGCGGCAGGCTCGCGGGATGTCGAGGAAGCTGAGCCCGCCGGCCAAAAAACGGCCGACGGCGGCTTCGTTGGCGGCGTTCAGCACCGCCCCGCAGGTTCCGCCGCGGCGGGCGACCTCATACCCTAATTGTATCGCCGGGAAGGTGTCGTGATCGGGCTGCTCAAAACGCAGCGTCGAAAGCTCGCGCCAGTTCAGCTTCCGCGCCGGCCCCGGCAGGCGCTCCGGGTAGGTCAGCGCGTACTGGATCGGCAGCCTCATGTCCGGCGGCGACAGCTGCGCCAGCACCGAGCCGTCCTTGAACTCCACGAACGAGTGGACGATCGACTCGGGGTGGATAATCACCTCGATGCGCTCCGCCGGCAGGCCGAACAGCCAGCGCGCCTCGATCACCTCCAGGGCTTTGTTCATGAGCGTGGCCGAGTCGACGGTGATCTTCGGCCCCATGCGCCAGGTCGGGTGCTTCAGCGCCTGAGCGGGGGTGACGTCGGCGAGGTCGGCCGCCCTCTTGCCGCGGAACGGCCCGCCGCTGGCCGTCAGGACGACGCGCTCGACCTCGTCGACACGACTCCCCTGGAGGGCCTGAAAGATGGCGCTGTGTTCGCTGTCGACCGGCAGCAGACGGGCGTGACGCTTCTCCGCCAACTCCATGACCAGCGGCCCGGCCATGACGAGCGTTTCCTTGTTGGCGACGCCGACCGTCTTGCCGGCCTCCAGCGCGGCCCACGTCCCTTCCAGCCCGGCGGCGCCGACGATGGCGCTGACGACGATCTCGACCTCGGGGTCGGTGACCATGCGCGCCACGCCGTCGCGGCCGTGCAACAGCTCGATGCCGGGATCGAGGAGGGAGTGGTCAATCTGGTCGGCGGCGGACGGGTCGGTGACGGTCACCCAGCGCGGCCGGTGCCTGTTGGCCTGCTCGAAGAGGGAACGCCAGCCGGAGTGGGCGCTGAGGCCGGCGGCGCACAGCCGGCCGGAAAGGTGGCTCAGCACGTCGAGGGTGCTTGTGCCGATGGACCCGGTCGCGCCAAGGACGACGACCGGACGGCGTCGCCCGTCGGGTGGAGGGTGAGGCAGGCTGAGAGACAAGGGAGCCCCCGTGGCCAGTCGGTGCCCGGACGTCCTCGGGCGGATCGGCTTATTCTAGGGCGCCGTTCGCGCGGCGGCTTCGGTGTGCTGGGCGCGGGCGCGGCCGTCCGGTATCATCGAGGCGGCCCCGAAGTCTCAGGGGGGCGTTGGCTCGCCGAGGAGGGCTCTCATGTTCAAGCGAAAAAAGGCCGCGGCCCTCAATGAGAAGGCCCGCAAACTCCAGGACCGCGGCGACCTCGACGGGGCGATCCCTCTCTACCGAGAGGCCGCCGCCCTCGACACGTCCTGGGCGACGCCGCTCTACAACCTGGGACTCCTTTTCAAGACGATGCGCGACTGGGAGCGGTCGCTCGACTGCAACCAGCGGGCGACGCGGCTCGACGCCGGGAACGAGGCGGCGTGGTGGAACCTCGGCATCGCGGCGTCGGCGCTGGGGCGCTGGGACGTGGCCCGCGCCGCCTGGCGCGGCTACGGCATCGTCGTGCCGGACGGAGACGGCCCGGTCGATTTCCCGTGCGGCGTCTGTCCCATCCGGCTCGACCCCGACGGTAACGCCGAGGTCGTCTGGGCGCGGCGCATCGACCCGGCGCGGGCCGTCCTCGCCAGCATCCCGTTCCCCGAGTCCGGGCACCGCTGGAAGGACGTCGTGCTGAACGACGGGGAGCCCATCGGCTACCGCAAACTCGACGGTCGCGACGTCCCCGTCTTCAACGCCCTCGCCCGGTTGGAGCCGAGCCCGTTTGCCACGTTCGTCGCGCGCGTCGCCGTGCCGCCCGACGCGGCTCCGGTGGCGAAGCTCACGGAGATGGCGGAGGAGGCGGGGGCGTGCGCCGAGGACTGGAGTACGTCGATCCAGGTACTCTGCAAGGCGTGCAGCGAGGGCCGGCCGCACGAGGAGCACGACGTCGCGCCGCCGCCGGAGGACGGCGTCCATTTCGTCGCCCTCGCCGCGCGCGACCGGAGCCACGCCGAGGGCATCCTTTCCGCCTGGGAGGCCGCCGAGGACGGCGTTCGCGTCGACTCCCTCGACGACGTCTGAGAAGGCGGTCCGCTTTCCTCCCCGGAAGGGAATTAGCGTCAGTTGCGTAAGCCCCTCTCCCCTTTGGGGAGAGGGGTTGGGGGTGAGGGGCGAACCCGCTAAAGGCTCTAACCCCCCCCCCCCCCCCCCCCACACCCACAGGGGGGGGGGGGTTGGCAACAAAACGGAAAAAAATAACCGGGGGGGAACGGGGCGCCCCGAGCAAAGAGGGCCGGGGG
>JBBROG010000010.1:0-61831 GCA_038229635.1 Gemmatales bacterium | reverse complement strand
GCCGTGGTAGCAAGCGCGCAAGGGTCGCAGGTCGAGTCGGGCGACGGCCTGCGCGATGTGCCGCGCGAGGGGATCGTGCGGGAGGCGTTGCGGAATGTCCAGGCGTTGGGGCGGGTCGTCGTGCCAGGGCGGGGAGAGGAAGCGGACAGGGGAAATATCGTCGCCCCGGGGAGGGGGGGTAAGAGGGACACAGGGGAACTCCCGCGGAGGACAAGGCGTAGAGAACACGGTCATTGCAGCGGCTTCCCCCATTTTGTCCACCCCTGACGACGTAAACCATTGACAGACAAGGCTCCCAAAGCGGGACGATCTCTGAACGGGGCTGAAAGACTAACGCCCCAATCTACGCACACACCCGTACACCACCCCCTACGGATTCGTCCTCTTTCGCCGCGCGCCGGCCGCGCATACAATCACCTGCCGACGACCGGCGAACGCCGCCCCCGAGGAACACCCGTGAGTACCCCCGAACCGAAGGTCCACGTCATCGGCATAGGCGGCGACGGCGCCGCCGGCCTGACCGCCCGCGCCCGCGACCTGCTCGCCTCGGCCCAGCTCCTCCTCGGCAGCGACCACGCCCTCAGCCTCGTCCCCGACGTCAAGGCCGAGCGCTTCCGCGTCGGCCCCGACCTGCACGACGCCGTGCGCCTCCTCGAAGCGAACCTCGGCAAGAAGCGCATGGTCGTCGTCGCTGGCGGCGACCCGCTCTTCTACGGCATCGCCCGCTACCTCTGCGACCGCCTCGGCAAGGAGCGCTTCGAGGTGCTGCCACACGTCAGCAGCATGCAGATGGCCTTCGCCCGCGTCAAGGAAAGCTGGGACGAAGCGTATCTCACGAATCTCGATAGCCACCCGCTCGACGCCGTCCTCGACCGCGTCCGCGTCGCCGAGGTAGTCGGCCTGTTCACCAGCGAACAGGAGAGCCCGCCGGCCGTCGCCCGCGCCCTGCTGACGCGCGGCCTCGACTACTTCAGCGCCTACGTCTGCGAGAACCTCGGCGGGCCGGACGAGCGCGTTACCCAGGGCGAGTTGAGCGAGATCGCCGAGATGGAGTTCGCCCCGCTCAACGTCATGATCCTCAAGCGCAAGCCGGGGCGCCCGGACCAGCCGCGCGCCGCCGGGCGCCACCGCCGCTTCGGCAATCCCGACGATGTCTTCGCCCAGTCGCGGCCCAAGAGCGGCCTCGTCACCCAGGCCGAGGTGCGCGCCCTCGCCCTGGCGCAACTCGACCTCCAAAGCGGGTCGGTTGTGTGGGACATCGGCGCCGGCTCCGGCTCGGTCGCCGTCGAGGCGGCGCAGCTCAGCGAGCCGGGCATGGTCTTCGCCGTCGAGCAGGACGCGGCCGACTATCACCTCATCCTAGCCAACGCCGAGGCGTTCGGTGTGCGCAACGTCAAGGCGGTCCACGGCACGGCGCCGGCGGTGTTCGCGGGACTGCCGGCGCCGGACGCCGTCTTCGTCGGCGGCACCGGCAAAGAAGTCGGCCGCCTCCTGGAAGCGGCGTACAAGGCGCTGCGGCCGGGCGGGCGCATGGTCGTCAACGTCGCCTCGCTCGAAGCGCTGGGCGCCACGCACGCCGCCCTCAAGGCCCTGGCCGAGAGCGTCGAGGTGCTGATGGTGAACGTCGCCCGCGGCGTCGAGCAGTTCGAGACGCTGCGCTTCGACGCCGTCAACCCGACGTTCCTCCTCGCCGTCGCCAAGCCGCGGCGGCACGCCTGATTCCCCCCTCTCCCCTTTGGGGAGAGGGGAGATGCTGAGCCGACGACCCTCATGCCGACGCCATCCGAAAACCTCCGACAGGCCCTCCAGTTCCACCAGGGCGGCGACGCCGCGCGGGCCGAGGCCCTGTACCGCAAGGTGCTGTGCGTCCAGCCCGAGAACGCCGAGGCGTGGAACCTCCTCGGCGCCGCCTGCGTGCAGCTGCGCCGCCTCGACGAAGGAATCGATTACCTCCGCCGCGCGGTCGCTCTGCAACCCGCCTTCGCGGCGGCGCACGAAAACCTCGGCGTCGCCTTCGCCCACCTCCACCGCTACGACGAGGCCGCCGTCGCCTTCCGCAAGGCGGCGGCTCACAACCCCGCCAACCCCGGCGCTCACGCCCACCTCGGCCACGCCCTCGTCCAGGTCAGTCAGACCCGCCATGCCGAGGCCGCCGCCGGACAGACGCCGCCGCCGTCGGCCGCGGCGCGGACGCGGCTCGAAGCCCTGAGCGAGGCTGTCGCCGCGTTCCGCCAGGCGCTGCGGCTTCGGCCCGGCGACACTCGCCTGCTCGACACGCTCGGCTGGAACCTGCTGGCGCTCGGCCGCCGCGACGAGGCCGTCTCCTCGTTTCAGGAGGCTCTTCGTCTCGATCCCGGCTTCGCCCGCGCCCAAAGCAACCTCGGCGAGGCGTACCGACAACTCGGCCGGCTCGCCGACGCGGAGGCGTGCTTCCGCGCCGCCCTGGTTCTCGAACCGGACAACGCCGAGACGTTCAACCGCCTCGGCGCCGTCCTTGTGATGCAGGACCGACTCGACGAGGCGTCGGCCGCCCTGCGCGAGTGCCTGCGCCGCGAGCCGAATCACTTCAGCGCCCTGCAAAACCTGGCGTCGGCGGCGTTCGAGGGCGGCGACGTCGAGGAAGCGCGCGGCCTGCTGCGCCAGGCCGTCGCCCTCAAGCCCGACTACCCCGCCGTCCACATGGCGCTCGGACAAGCGCTGCTGCTGCTCGGCGAGTTCGAGGCCGGCTGGCGCGAGTACGAGTGGCGCTGGTTCACGCCCGAGTACACGCCCCGTCCGTTCCCGCAGCCATGCTGGCGCGGCGAGCCGTTGGCGGGACGCACGATCCTCGTCTACGCGGAGCAGGGGCACGGCGACACGCTGCAATTCCTCCGCTACGCGGCCCTCCTGAAGGCCCGCGGCGCGACCGTCGTCGTCGAGTGTCAGCCGGCCCTCGTCGAATTGCTGACGCGCACGCCGGGCGTTGACCGCGTCATTCCGCTGGGGAGCCCGTTGCCGCCGTTCGACACGCACGCGGCGGTGCTGAGCCTGCCGGCCGTCTTCGGCACGACGCTCGCCACGCTCCCCGCGAACGTGCCGTACCTGTTCGCCGACCCGGAGCGCGTGGCGCGCTGGCGCTCCGAATTGTCCGCCGAGCCCGGTTTCAAGGTCGGCCTCGTCTGGCAGGGCAACCCGAAGTTCACCGGCGACCGCAAGCGCTCGCCGGCGCTGGCCCACTTCGCCCCGCTGGCGCGCGTCCCCGGCCTACGCCTGTACGGCTTGCAAAAGGGACACGGCCGCGAGCAGATCGGGCCGCTGGCGGAAGTGCTGCCGCTGACGGACCTCGCAGGCCGCTTCGACGACAACTCGTTCGCGGACGCCGCCGCGGCGATGACTTGTCTCGACCTGGTCGTCACCTCCGACACGGCGCCGGCTCACCTCGCGGGCGGACTCGGCGTGCCGGCGTGGGTCGTGCTGCACGCCTCGTCCGACTGGCGCTGGCTGCGCGGCCGCGACGACTGCCCGTGGTATCCGACGATGCGACTGTTCCGCCAGGAGCGGCCCGGCGACTGGGACGGCGTCTTCGCGCGGGTCGCGGAAGCGCTGCGCGAGAAATCGGGCGCGGGAGGGGCAAGAGGATCTGTTTCCCTTCGATAACGAGGCGGTAGCCGAGAATCAGCACGCCCGTCGCGGCAGGGAGGAATCATGGTCTTCGTCGGTGCCATTGTCGTTTTCGTCGCGGTGATGGTGGGGTTCACGATGGCGGGCGGCAAGGTCGGCGCGCTCATCCACCCGTCCGAAATCGTGACCATCGGCGGGGCCTCCTTCGGCGCGCTCATCATCATGTCGCCGAAGAAGGTGCTCCTGGACCTGGTGCGCGGCCTCCTCCAGGTCGCCAAGGGATCGCCCTACAACAAGGCGATGTACGCCGACCTGTTCAAGCTCCTGTACGCCCTCGCCCGCCTGGCCCGCCGCGACGGCATGGTCGCCCTCGACTCGCACGTCGCGAGCCCCGGCGAGAGCATAATTTTTCAGAAGTGTCCACGGATCGCCAAGGACCATCACGCGCGCGATTTCCTCTGCGACGGCGTCTCCCAGATCATCGACGGCAAGGTGGAGCCCTCGCAGTTGTCCTCCGCGTTCGAGGAGGAGATCAAGGTCATCGAGCGCGAGCACCACGCGGCCACGGGGGCGCTGGTGAAGACGGCGGACGCCCTGCCCGGCTTCGGCATCGTCGCCGCCGTGCTCGGCATCGTCGTCACCATGCAGTCGATCGGCGGCCCGGTGGACGAGGTCGGCCACAAGGTCGGTGCGGCATTAGTGGGGACCTTCCTCGGAATCTTGTTGTCCTACGGGCTCTTCGCCCCGATGGCGGGCCGGATGGAGTTCCTGGGCGAGGCGGAGTTGGCGTTCTACCGCACCATCGCCTCGGCGGTCATGGCCATGTCCGAGGGCGTTAATCCTAAAGAAGTCGTCCTCCGCGCCCGCCGCGGCGTCGGGACCGACACCCGGCCCAACCAGACGGAGTTGGAGCAGATCTTCTTGGCGGGCGAGATCGGCTAAGAATGCCTCAAAGAACTAACCACAGAGAACACAGAGAACACAGAGAAAAGACAGAAAGGGAAGAAGAAGCGACGTCGCAGCCCCCACGCGAGATCGGGCGTTTTTCTTTTGCCTTTTCTCTGTGTTCTCTGTGTTCTCTGTGGTTAGTTCTTTGAGGCACCCTGACGACTGCGGACGTCGTCCGCATCCGGAACGCGAAGGGAGGATGAGCCGTGGCGGGAAAAGGCGGCGGCGGCGCCTGGAAAGTGGCCTACGCGGACTTCGTGACCGCGATGATGGCCTTCTTCATGGTCATGTGGATTTGCGCGCAGGACCAGAAAGTCCGGGACGAGGTGGCGCACTACTTCAGCGCGCCGGTCCACTTCTTCAAGGACCCCGTCGGCCAGGCGAAGAAGCCCGAGCGCACCGGCTCCTTGTTCGACTCGCCGACGTCGGGGACCGTGCCGCAGTCGGAGCGCGTCGCGATGGGGCAGGGCCGCTACTCCCACACCGCGGCGGAGCAGACCAGTCGCGCCACGAAGCTCGTCGGCGATTGGCTGACCTTCTCCAAATCGGAAGAGGCCAAGCAGTGGCGCGACCTCGCGGCCGAGACGCGCAAGACGATATCAGGCGCGAAGGAGGGCGCCGGCGTCGCCGAAGAGCGGGCCGCGCAAGACCTGGCGCGACAGATGAAGGAGTCGTTCCTGCGCGGGCTCCAGCCGCGCGCCGAAGGCCCCCAGAGCGATCTTCTTTATGACGTCTTGGCGGACGTGAATTGGAAGGAACTCGCCGAAGACCTGCTGCGGCACGAGCCGCCTCTCAAGTCCGCCCCGGCGAACCAACCCCGTTGACTCTCCGGCCCGGCGCCGCGGCCACGGGGCGGCATCGACCGCCCCGCTTACGGCCCGGTCTGGCGGCGGATGAAGCGGTGAAAGAGGGGCACGGCGAGGGAATACCTGCCGTGCCGGTTCTTGTAGACGAGCCCGATCTCACTGAGCGCGGCCAGCATCTGACTGACGTGACTGGCGGTGAAGGACTTGTCGATGGCTCCCTTCTCCTTGGCGTCGCGCGACGTCTCGACGATCTCCTGGACGGTGAACTCGGCGTCGCAATGCTCCAGGCTGGCGACCACGGTCAGCAGAACCCGTTGGCGGTCCGTGATCCGCGCCCAGCGCCCGGCGAAGAAGTCGGTGTTGAGCTTCTTGTTGATGGCCGCCACCGGGACGACCGCCGTCTCGCCGCGGGCGAGCTGCTGGAGGAAGACGTCGAAGATCTCTCTGCAAAAGAACTGGATGAAGTAGGGATAGCCGGCGGACTCTTTGGTAATGAGGTCGACGGATTTGTCGGTCAGCCGGATGGGGCACCCCGCGCCCTGGACCGGCTTCCTGATGGCGTCGCGGCTGTCCTTCTCGCCGAGCCGGTCCAAGGTGACGACCCGGAACATGCGCTCGGCGAACGTCCTCGCTTCGACGAGCTTGGGAAAGAGGGTGGGGAGGCCGACCAGCGCGAGCAGGAAGCGGACCTCCTTCCGCTGGAGCGACTGGAAGACGTCGAGCAACAGCGAGAGGGGATACTCCTTCGCCCCGGCGTGGTCGGACAGGTTCTGGGCCTCGTCGTAGGCGAAGACGATTCCCTTGACCTGGCTCCGGACGACGCCCCAAACCAGTTCCAGGACCGACTTGAGTTTGTCCGAAACGAGGCCGGGAGTGTCCGCGAAGACCTTGTTCAGGGTGACGAAGTCCAGCCGGGCCTTCACCGTCTCCGTGGCCTGCCGGAATCCGAAGCCGCTCGGCACGTTCTCTTCGCGGACGACGAAGGTCTCCGTGACGACGGCGAGGTCGGTCAGGAGACGGAGGGCAATCCTTTCGTCGCTCAGGCTGGCGGCTTCCGAGAGGTCGGTGCCGACCCAGAGCCAGCCGTCCTTGATGGCGACCGGCTTGAACTCCTCGAGGAGGACCGTCTTGCCGACGCCGCGCAGGCCTGTCAGCACCAAGTTTTCCAGGATGACGGTCTGGCCGAGCAGCCTCTTGAACTCGTCCACCTCTTGCTTGCGCCCCGCCAGGTACGGCGGCCGGTGCCCGGCACCGGGCCGAAACGGGTTCGGAAATGCCTGATTCGTCTTGGCGGCCATAGTGAGTTCTCGTCAGCTATGTTAATAAATTTACCCTTATCAATAAATTTATAACCTGTCCCTTGCGTCAAGTCAAGTGGTCGTGAACCGACGTCCCCACAAGCCGCTGGCGAAACGCTCGCCCTTCCGGTATGTTGACCTCGCGCGGACACCCCAACCCGCTGAGGAGACATCCCCGTGATCAGGCTCGGCATTCTCGATTTCGACACGTCGCACGCCGTCGAGTTCACCAAGCGGCTCAACCACAAGGACATCGCCAAGGACCAGTGGGTCGACGGCGCCGAGGTCGTCGTCGGCTGCCCCGGCACGTCCCAACTGGCGCCGCAGCGCATCAAGGAGTACACGCCGGTCCTGGAAAAGCTCGGCGTGCCGCTCGTCGACAAGCCGGAGCAGATGATCGGCAAGGTCGACGGCATGTTGATCGAGTCGCTCGAAGGCGGCCCGCACCTGGAGCGCGCCCGCCCCTTCCTGGAGGCCGGCGTCCCCTGCTTCATCGATAAGCCGTTCACGTGCAGTCTCGCCGACGCGCGCGAAATCGTCCGCCTCGCCGACAAGAAGGGCGTGCCGGTCTTCAGCGCCTCGTCGCTGCGCTACGCCCCAGAGTTGGCGCAGTACGTCGCCGACGAGGAGAAGCACGGCAAGATTCTCGGCGCCCTCGCCTACGGCCCGTCGCCATTGAGCGAAGACCCGAAGCGCAACCCCGGCCTGTTCCACTACGGCATCCACGCCGTCGAAATCCTCTACACGGTCATGGGGCCGGGCTGCCAGCGCGTCGTCTGCGCGCACGAGAAGGACGTCGATGTCGTCACCGGCCAGTGGAAGGACGGCCGCGTCGCGACGGTGCGCGGCATCCGCGCCGGCAAGAGCGACTACGGCTGTCTGGCCTTCACCGCCAAGGGCGTGCAGCCGGTGCCGATCGGCACCGCTTACATCTACCGCGAGTTGCTGAAGAAGATCGTCGAGATGTTCCGCACCAAGAAGGCGCCGCTCGACCCGGCGGTGACCGTCGAGATGGTCGGCTTCATGGAGGCGGCGCTGAAGAGCGCGAACAACCACGGCGCCGGCGAGACGGTGCAGGGCCTGTCGCGGGCGGGACTTCCCTGACAAAACGGAGACGAAATTATGGCATCCGGCGACCGCGAGCCGTTGCCGCCGTCGACGGCCGAGGTTCGCCCCGGCGCGGCCGGCCTGCCGTCGACGCCGGCGCACCCCGGCGAGCCGACGGTCGTGGACGGCGCCAGCGTTCCCGCGCCCGACGCCGAAGGCGAGGCGCCGCGCTACCAGCGGCTGCGCTTCCACGCGCGCGGCGGACTCGGCGAGGTCTTCGTCGCCCACGACGTCGAGCTGCGCCGCGAGGTGGCGCTGAAGCGCATCCGCGCCGAACACCGCGACGACGGCGAGAGTCGGCGGCGCTTCGTCGTCGAGGCCGAGGTGACGGCGCGCCTCGAACACCCCGGCGTCGTGCCGGTCCACGGCCTGGTGCGCGACGCCGAGGGCGCGCCGTGCTACGCCATGCGCTTCATCGAGGGCGAGACCCTCGCCGACGCTTGCGCGCGATTTCACGCGGCCGACGCCAACCCCGGCCGCGACCCCGGCGAGCGCCGCCTGGCCCTGCGCCACCTGCTGACCCGCTTCGTCGCCGTCTGCAACACGGTCGCCTACGCCCACAGCCGCGGCATCATCCACCGCGACCTCAAGCCGGCCAACGTCATGCTCGGCCCCTACGGCGAGACGCTCGTCGTCGACTGGGGCCTGGCCAAGCCGTTCGCGGCGGGCGAGGAAGGAACCGCCCCGTCGGCCGGCGCGGGCGCGGGCGGCACGCGGATCGGCCACACCCTCGGCACGCCCGCCTACATGAGCCCGGAGCAGGCGGCGGGGCGCTGGGACCGCGTCGGCCCGGCCAGCGACGTCTACAGCCTCGGCGGCACCCTGTACACGCTCCTCGTCGGCCGGCCGGCGTTCGAGGGCGACGACGTTCATGCCGTTCTGGAGCAGGTCCAGCGCGGCGAGTTTCCGAAGCCGCGTCAGGCGAACGCCTCCGTGTCGCTCCCCCTGGAAGCAATCTGCCTGAAGGCGATGGCTTTTGACCCGGAAGCGCGCTACCGGACGGCGCTGGCACTCGCGGCCGATGTGGAGAGTTGGCTGGCCGACGAGCCGGTCGGCGCCTGGCGCGAGCCGGTCCGGGTGCGGCTGCGGCGCTGGCTGGGCCGGCACCGCACGCTGATGACGGCGGCGGCGGCGGCGGCGCTGGCGGTGCTGCTGAGCCTGGCGGCGGCGAGCGTGCTCCTCGTCCGGGCCAAGGGTGAAGCCGACCTCCAGGCGGCGCGCGCGGAGGAGAACTTCCGCCTGGCGCGCCAGGCCGTCGACCGCTTCACGACCGAAGTCAGCGAGGACAAACTCCTCAACGAGCCCGGTATGCAGGGGCTGCGCGAGAGCCTCTTGCAGGCCGCGCTGGAGTTCTACGGGCGCCTCGGCGAGGAACACGCCAACGACCCGGCGCTTCAAGAGGAACTGGCGGCCGCCTACTTCCGCGCGGCGCGGATCAAGCACGTCCTCGACCGCCCCGACGCGGCGACTGCGTATGAAGAAGCCCTGGCGCGGCAGCGCCGCCTCGCCGACGCCCAGCCCTCCGAGGAACGTCTGCGCGGGGAGGTGGCCGCGACGCTCCAGCACCTGGGCGTCCTGGCGCGCGAGAAGGGGCAGTGGGACAAGGCGCGCGACAGTCTCCGGGAGGCGAGCCGTCTTCGCGAGGAACTGGCCCGCGCCGACGACCCGCGCTCCCGGCAGAAGTTGGCCCACGCCTACAACAGCCTCGCCGTCCTCCTCGCGCGGCGCGGCGAGCGCGGCGAGGGCCTGGCGACCCACGAGAAGGCCCTGGCTCTGCGCGAGGCGCTGCGCGCGGACGACCCGGCCGACTTCGAGCGCCGCGCCGACCTGGCACAGACGTATAGCAACATCGGTCTTGTCCACGAAGACGAAAGCCGCTTCGACGTGGCGGCGGAGTGGTACGGGCGCGCCGCGACACTGCGCGAGCAACTGGCGCGCGAGCGGCCGCGTGACATCGCGCTGGGCGGCGACCTGGCGCGGTCGACGTTCAACCTCGGCAACGCCCGCCGCCGCCAAGGACAGGCGCCGGAGGCCGCCGAGGTTTACGAGCGCGCCCGCGCCGTGCTGGAGCCGCTGGTACGCGACAACCCCGCCGTCGTGGAGCTGCGCCGCCAACTCGGCGACTGCTGCCTCAACATCGGCATGGTGGCGCGCGAGCGCGGCCAGTGGGCGAAGGCGATCGAAGCGACGAAGCGCTCGGTCGAGCTGCGCGAGGAGTTGGCGCGCGGCGCGGCGCGCTTCCGCGGCGACCTCGGCCAGGCGTGCAACAACCTGGGGGTGTGGTACGGCGACGTCGGCGACCGCGAAAGCGCCCGACGTGCTTACGAGCGGGCGCGGGAGGTCCGCGACGCGCTGGTCAAGGAGAACTCCAAGGACCGAGGGGCGCGGCGCGCCCTGGCCGACACGCTGCACAACTTCGGCCAACTCGAGCGCGACGGCGGTCGCCGGGACGAGGCGCTCGCCCGACTCCGCGCGGCGGAGAAGATCCAGCAAGACCTCGTCGACGCCAAGCCGGACGACCGCGACGCCAAACACTTTCTGGCGCGCACCCACCACAGCCTCGGCGTCCTCCTAGCGGCGGGCGGGGCGCTCGACGAGGCGCGTACCTTGCTGGAGAAGGCGAAGGCGGTGCGCGAGAAAGCGGCCGAGGGAGGACGCGCCGACGCGCGACGGTCCCTGGCGCAGACGTACCACGCGCTCGGCGTCGTCGAGCGCGACGCCAAGCGGAATGACGCGGCCGTCGCGCTGCTGGAGAAGGCTCGCGACATTCAGGCCGACCTGGCGATACACTCTCCAGGACGGATCGATTACCTCGGAGAAATAATGTTGACGTGGAGCGACCTGGGCCTGGCTCAGGCGCGGCGAGGTCGGCGCGACGAGGCCCTCGCGGCCGACGCGGCGGCGGAGGAGGCGCGGAAAGCGGCGCTGCGTCTTTCGTCGGAACTGACGCAATTCCGCCGTCTCCAGAACGCCTACTGGACGACCCAGACGCGCTTGCGGCGTGAGACGGGACGTCCGTCCGAGGCGGTCGCGGCGGCCCTGGAGCGCAAGCGCCTCTGGCCGCACGACGCGGCCGAACTGTTCCGCACGGCGCGTGAGTTGGCCCTGTGCGCCCCGTTGGCGGGAAAGGACAAGACCGAGCCGACGGCGGCGGAACGAGCGGAGCGCCAGCGCTATTCCGACGAGGCCCTCGACGCGCTGCGCGAGGCGATCTTCAACGGATACAAGGACGTGGAAGTGTTGAAAAGCGAGCCGGACCTGGCGCCGCTTCGGCAGGACGAGGAGTTTTCGCGACTGTTGCGAAGACTGGAAGAGAAGGGCAAGGCCGGCTCGTAAGCGCCGCAGGCGCCTTATGCGGTGAAGAGAGGTACGAGGCGTGTGCGAATTTCCCGGAGGTAGTCCGCAAGGCCGGTTTCCTCGCCGCGGACTTCGAGGAGATGCAGAGAGCCTTGCAGCCAACAGGCACACTCGCGCTCGGGGTTATCTCCGGTAAGGAGGCCAAGGACGCGCTTGGCACTTCTCTTGTCGTGGTCGTGCTTGGCGGTGAGTTCGTGGGCGTGCGTGCGCGGGTCGAAGCCGAGTTCTTGTCGCAATTCCTCCAGGCGGCGCGTTTCATCTTCGTCGGCCGGCTCGAAGCCGGCGAGAACCCAGCACTCGCGCTTGAGGTGGGAGAGGCCGATTACGACGGGAACCCGGAGGCCGACGGCCGTCCGTGCTTGTTCCATGCCGCGCCGCCGGTCTCGGTCGCGGTCGTCGTCGCGGATGAGCAAGACCCCGTGGAGATCTCCTTGCCGACGCCGTAGCAGTGTGAGGGCGCGGTGTGCGACACGGGCGTCGGGTTCACCGGGCTTGCCTTCGTAGTGCCCGCGGATGCGAATGTTCGCCTGCTTCGACAGCTTGGGAATGTCCTTCCACGCCAAGAACGAATCGCCCTCGGACAGCCCTCGCCACTTACGGTACTCATCCAGGACTTCTTCGCTGATCCACCCCACCCGTTCGCACAGGACGCGGTCGGCAAGGACACAAGCGATCTCTTTATCGGACGGCGCCTCGCAGACGACGGCGAAAGAGAAGGGCATCACAGGGCCCCCGCGGGGACTCGGTCGTTGGCCCAATTTTCTCCCACAATACTCCAAAATTCACCGGGCGTCATTTCCTCCCGCCACTTCTCAAAGTCCGGGTGCGTGTCGAGCCTGACACACGCGACGGAGCCGTCATCCCCGAGAGACGTAAGACGGACTTCATGGGCCTTCACGTCGTCGAGCATGTAGGGCGAATGGGTCGTCGCGACAATCTGCATCCCCGGCCTACGTTCGCGTATCTGTCGGAGGAGCCTTACAAGGACGCGCTGGGCCTTCGGATGCACGCCCCGCTCCAGGTCGTCGATCAACACGACGTCCGGCGGGGAGGAGCCCATGAGTACGGCCAACAAGCCGAGCACGAAAAGAGTCCCTTCACTCATTTGCGGAGCCGGGACGTCGTTTGCCCCCTGCACGTCGAAGACCAGCGAGTCGGCCCAATAGTCCCGCTGAACCTGGCGCGTGATGCGGTCGTTGCCGAGCGTGAGGACCTCGGGCTCGCTGCGCGTCAGGCGCTCTCTGCGGAAGTGAAGGCGCCTTACCGAAGGGACGACGGAGCGGAGAGCCTCGAACAGGGCCACGAACTCGGCCTCGCGGTTGAGCTTCATGAATACCAGAGCCGAAGCCAGTCCCTCGCCCCTCCCGCTCATCGTCGGCTCGGACTGCTCGCTGTAAGACGGGGCGACGAGGCGATCGAAGTCGAGATCGAGCAGGATCGCCGTCAGCGGCGCTCCCCCCCGAGCCCCACAAGCGGGTATCTTTTCCCAGGGCGTATCCTTTTCGTGGGGCTCGCGCTTCGCGTACTCGAGCCTCCAGCCAACTTTTGCCGGGTCGGCGGCGGGGGCCGTGTTGTTCGCCGAATCCGGGACGAGGCGCACTTGACATTCCCCGAAGTCGCCCTCGACCACGACCGTGACTTCCCCTTCGTCCCCGCTGGTACGAACGTCTCCCGGCGCCCGACCGTAACCTTGCAAGGTGTCCGGCGGGCGTGGCGTCTCCAGATGCGCGACGTTGTAGATACCTTGGAGGATACTTGTTTTCCCCGAAGCGTTCGGGCCGACGATAACCGTCAGCGGCTCCAGGTCCAGAGCCACGTCGCGCAGGGCCTTGAAGTTCTTGAAGTGGACACTGCGTATCATGATCGTCACCCATCCGACGGGCCGCGGGAGCCGAGGCGGAAGAGCCTCGCCCGCCTCCCATTGAACTCGACCCCGTCGGAAAAGACAATTCCGAGAGTGTCTGGTTCGTCGGTTCCCCGCCCCGGAGAGCGCGCCGTGACCGAACATCCCGCCCCGACCGCCGTCTCCGACGCCTACGCCGCCCGCGGCCTTACCGCCGCCGAGGCCGCCGACCGCGCCGCCCGCGGGCTCGTCAACCGCGCCCCGCGCTCCGACTGGGCCGACTACCGCGCCCTCGTCGCCCGCAACCTCTTCACCCTCTTCAACGCCCTCGTCGTCCCCGCCGCCGTCGCCCTCTTCCTCCTCGGCGACTACCGCGGCGCCTGGGCCGTCAGCGGCATGGCCGTCGTCAACACCGCCCTCGGCCTCGCCCAGGAGGTCCGCGCCAAACGACACCTCGACAAACTTGCCATCCTCAGCGAGACTCAAGTCCGCGTCCTCCGCGACGGCGAGACGCGCTCCGTCCCCGCCGGCGACGTCGTCCTCGACGACCACGTCCTCCTGGCGCCGGGGGAACCGGTCGTCGCCGACGGCGCCGTCCTCGCCGGGCGCTTCCTCGAAGTGGACGAGGCGCTGCTCACCGGCGAGTCCGACCCGGTGCCGCGCCGCGCCGGCGACTGCCTCCTCTCCGGCAGCTTCTGCGTCGCCGGCGAGGGCGCTTACCGGGCCACGAACGTCGGCGGCGAAGCCTTCGCCCAACGGACGGCCGCCGAGGCGCGCCGCTATCGCCACAACGCCAGCCCGCTGCAGCGCACCGTCGACCGGCTCATCACCCTCCTCACCGCGCTCGCCCTCGCCCTGTGCGCCTTCTACGTCGTCCTCTACTTCGGCGGGGCGCGCGCGCAGGACGAATTGTGGCGGCGCATCGCCGCGACGGTCACGTCAATGGTGCCGCAGGGCCTGGTGCTGATGACGACGCTCGCCTTCACCCTCGGCGCCGTGCGCATGAGCGCCCGCGGCGCCGTCGTGCAGCGCCTCAACGCCGTCGAGTCGATGGCCTCCGTCGACGTCCTGTGCATGGACAAGACCGGCACGCTCACGACCGGCCGCCTGACACTCGACCGACTGCACGTCCTCGCCGAGACGGACGAAGAGGTCGGCCGCCGCCTGCGCCTGTTCGCCTGGGCGTCGGCCGACGGGCGCAACAAAAGCGTCCAGGCTTTGCGCGCCGCCCTCGGCCCCGTCCCCGCCGACCTGCCGTTCGATTTGACGGATCAGGTGCCGTTCAAGTCGCAAAACCGCTACAGCGCCGCGCGCGTCCGCTCCGGGACGGAGGAGCGCGTCCTCGCGCTCGGCGCCTTCGAGGCGCTGCGGCCCCTCCTCGACGCGGCCACAACGGACAAGGCGGAGGCCCTTTGGAAGAGCTTGCTGCCGACGGGACTGCGGCTTCTGCTGTTCGCCGAGGCGGACGCGACGCCGGCGCCGTTCGGCGGTTCCCTGGAGGGGTTTCGCCTCCGCCCGCTCGCCCTCGCGGCCCTGAGCGACGAGCTGCGGCCCGAGGCCGGCGCCGTCCTCGAATCCCTCGCGGCGCAGGGCATCGGCTTCAAGATCCTCTCCGGCGACAATCCGGAGACGGTTCGCGCGACGGTCCGTCCCCTGCGCCTGCCGCTGGCGCGCGAGCCCGTCGTCACCGGCGACGAATTGGAGAAGGTGCCGGACCGCGCCGCGCTGGTCGCCGCCCGCGGCGTCTTCGGCCGCGTCGCCCCGCGACAGAAGCTCGAAATCGTCCGCGTCCTCCAGTCGCAAGGCCGCCGCGTCGCCATGATCGGCGACGGCATCAACGATATCCTGCCGATCAAGAGGGCCGACCTCGGCATCGCGATGGGCGAAGGCAGCCTGGCGACGAAGACCGTCGCGGGGCTGGTGCTTGAGAGCAACAGCTTCGCCCTGCTGCCGGCGACGCTCGACGAGGGGCGGACGATCGTGCGCAACGTCCGCCGCGCCGCCAAGCTGTTCCTGTTGAAGAACGTCTACACGCTGCTGCTGATCGTCGCGGCGCTCGGCGTTTTCGACCTGCCGTTCCCGTACCTGCCGCAACAGGTGACGCTGCTGAACGCGCTGACGATCGGCGTGCCGGCGTTCCTCATCATGCTGGGGCGGCACCCGTCCGGCGCGCCGATACGCGGCGACTTCCTCGCCGACGTCGCCTGGTTCGCCGGCTCGACCGGCGCCGTGATGGGCGCCGCCGGCCTCGCGGCCTTCCTGGTCGCGGCCCGGCGGTACGACGACGTGGAGACACAACGGACCTTATTGCTCTCGACGCTGGTCGTCCTCGGGCTCGGGAGCGTGCTCCGGCTGGTGGCGGGGCGCGCCGGCGGCGCGGCGAAGGGCGACGGCCTGCTGCTCGGCTGGGTCGCGGCGGCACTGCCCCTTTACCTCGCCGTCATGTACCTGCCGCCGGTCGCGTACTGGCACGACGGGACGCCGCTGAGCGCGGCGCACTTCTTCGCGCTGACGGCGCTGTCGTGGCCGCAGTGGGGCCTGGTCGTCGCGGCGGCGGCGCCGGCGCTGGCGCTGTGCGTCGCGGCGGATCGGTGGGGGTGGCGTGTCTTGCATTTTACCAGAGCGGTAAAGACGTAAAAAATCCGGGATGTTGTCGGGAAGGCGGTGGGGCGCCACCCGCCTCGCCGACCCGCCCTCAAGGGCTCTCTATTACCAACAAGTCGCTGAACTCAACCGGAGTCCTCGGCGGCTGAGGCGAGCCGATGAACCGCGAACACCATGTCCTGAAGGTGTTGGTAGCCGCGCCACAACGCGCGACCCCCGGGGGCGCCGTCGCCCTTACACCCGAGGAACCCGCCCAACTTCGCCACCCCGCGCACGAAGTCGCTCACCGTCAACAGGGACCCCGCGTGCCTGAGGAGCTTCCGCACTACCGCGATCTCCTCGGCCGTCCCCACTTGCTCCGCCGGCGCGTGCGGCCTCACCGAAGGTCCGCTCGGCCCACGCTCCGGTGTCGGGAAGACCATCCATGACGATGTCCCTGCGGCTCTTGCTCCTGCGGCTCCCGTTCGGGTTGTCTTAGCCAGCAGCGGACTTGTTGGTAATAGAGAGGCGAAGATGCTGGGCCTAGGCGACCGGCTCGGCAGCATCGAGGAGGGCAAGGACGCCGACCTCCTGATCCTCGACGGCCCGCCGCTCGCCTAGCGGACGTATGTGGACAAGGCGATCGTCGGCGGCAAGGTCTACTACGACCGCGCGCGACCGCATTTACCCGACCACGCCGCGCCGGTGAAAAGAGGGTAAGCCGACGGCTACAGATGTCGCCAACCGGCAATTCAGACATTGCCGGCCCGGCACGCTGAACTCCATTTCCGCCCTGTTCAGCCAGCTGCCGCGGCCTTCCCGGTCGCACCTCGTTATCGCGCCAGGGGCGAGGACTCGTAGCGGGACAGGAGGTCGGCGGGGTCGTCGTAGACCGCCGCCGCCCCCGCGAGGTCCGCGTCGCCCCAACCGCCGCAGCGGAGCGCCACCACGGCCACGCCCGCCCGCGTCGCCGCCTCGACGTCATACGGCGTATCGCCGAGCATCACCGCCTGTTCCGGAGGCAAGCCGAGACGCGCCAGGGCCGCGTGAACGATGTCGGGGTCGGGCTTCGAGTGGTCCGCGTCGTCCGACGACGCCTCCTCCTCGATCACATCCTCGACCCCGCAGACACGGAGTAACGCTTTCAGCTCGTCCTTCTTGGCGGAACTCGCCACGGCGAGCCGCAGCCCTTTTTGGCGCATGTGCAGGAGCAGGTCTTTCGCCCCCGGAAATGGCCGCAGCGACGGCAAGAATTCCTCCCGGAAAATCTCCCCGCGCCGCCCGCCGATCCGCTTGCCGTCGGGGGAGTCCGCCTCGATGTTCGCCACTTCGGGGAGGAGTTTGTCTCCGCCCATGCCGATCCGACGCCGCACGTCCGCGAACGGCACCTCGATGCCGTGCTCGGACAGCGCCTTCACCCAGGCGCGGGCGTGCGCGTCGTTACTGTCTACGAGTGTGCCGTCAACGTCCAGGAGAACTCCGCGTAGCGATTTCACAGGCTCACCCCCTCATTACGTTGACCTCACGGCACCGCTCCCAGCCCCGGCCCCGTCAGCGCGTCGGTCCGCATCGTGCCGTCGGTCACCCGGAAGACCCCCGGAAAGCGGCCTTCCCACGGCGCATTCGCCGCCGGGCAGTACTGGCGCCCGTTCGCCTCGACCGCCGCCACGGCGGGCACGTGCGCCGCCAAGCTCGCCGAGTGGAGCAGCGACGCGCCCACGCAGGTCAAGTCCTGCACGCACAGGAACATCCCGTACTTTTGCGCCGCCGCCGCCATCAGCAGCGACTGCGACTGTCCTTTGCACGCCTTCAGCGCCGCCCCCGTGTAGCCCATCGCCCGCGCCAGCTTCAGACTTTCGAGGTCGATCAATGACTCGTCGATGACCACCGGCCGCAGCTTCGCCGCCTCGTGCATCACGTTCGCCGGGTTAGCCCGCAAGTCGCGTGCCGTCGGCTGCTCGACGTACTGGACGCGCTCGAAGGCTTCGGGCGCCCGCCCCCGCACCTGGCGCAGAAAGTCGAGGAGGTAGCCGACGTCCTGGCAGCGCTCGTTGAAGTCGAGCGAGTAGAACCAGTGCCCGACGCCGCGCCGCGCCTGCGCCCGCGCCGCCGCCGCGTCGACGCGCAACACGCGGCCGACGTCCCAGCCGAGGTCGTCGCCGTTCAGCTTGATTTTCAGGTGCGTCAGCCCGTTGTAGCCGACCCACTCCTCGAGCGTTTCCGGCAGCCCGTCGCCGATGGGCTTCGCCACGTCCCCGGCTTCGACGGGGTCGAGGGCGCCGACGAGGTGATACAGCGGCATGCGCGACTTCGGCGCGCGGCTGACGTAGAGGTCGAGCCGCTCACCCTTGAACTCGTCGCCGAGGTAGTGGCCGAGGTCGTGTTCGAGGAAATCGGCTGCGTAGGTGTGGTAGGCGCTGACGCCGTGGGCCTTGCCGAAGGCGTCGTGCAGCGCCGCGTCGAACGGACTGGCGGTGACGAGGGTACACAGGGCCGGAATCGTTTCCGCCAATCCCAGCGCTCGCGACACCTCGTCGGCAGCGCGGAGATAGCGCGGCTCCAGGGCGTGCGTCAGGTCGATGGGATGGCCGTACTCCTTGTGGTCGGCGGTGAGGCGGGCGACGCGCTCGCTCAGGGCCTTCATGGCGGCGAGCGTCTGGTCGTAAGTCAGCAGGCGCGACGGGAACGACCAGACGTTGCCGAGCGGCATCGAGCCGAAGCCGCGCGCCGCCTTGCCCGCCCGCGTCGTCACGGCGACGTCGACGTTGAGGAGCGTGACGCGGTCGAGGGCGACGCCGCCGAACTTGATGGGCGTGCGGTACAGGAAGTCTTCGTAGCTGAAGGCGACGTCGTCGATGCGAATGTCGGTCGGTTTCACGGTGCTTTCTCGTTGGGAGGCGCGGGGCAGGCGCCTTACAATACCTGTCGCCGTGCCCGCTGTCGATGCCCCGGTTTCGTACCCGGAGATCCGCCGTGACCCGCACACTCGCGTTCCTCCTGCTCGCCCTGCCGCTGTCGCCGGCCACCCGCGCCGCCGAGCGGTTCCGCCTCGTCGCCGGCGACCGCGTCGTGCTGATCGGCGGCACGCTCGTCGAGCGCGAGCAGAAGTACGGCACCTGGGAGACTGCCCTCACGGCCCGCTTCCCCGGCGTTACCTTCCGCAATCTCGGCTGGAGCGGCGACACCGTCTTCGGCGAGGCGCGGGCCAGCTTCGACCCGCCGGCCGTCGGCTACAAGCGCCTTGTCGAGGGGACGTTGTCGTTGAAGCCGACGGTCCTCCTCGTCGCCTACGGCGCCAACGAGTCGTTCGAGGGCGCGGCCCGCCTGCCCCGGTTCGTCAAGGGGCTGGAGAAGCTGTTGGACGACCTGGCGCCGGCGAAGGCGCGCGTCGTGCTGCTGGCGCCGCCGTGCCACGAGGATCTCGGCCACCCGCTGCCCGACCCGGCGGCGCGGAACCGCGACCTGCGCCTCTACGGCGAGGCGGTCGGCGCCGTGGCGGCGAAGCGCGGGCACGGCTTCGTGAACCTGTACGACCTCTTCGAAGAGGCGCGGGAGGCGGCGCCCCTGACCGACAACGGCATGCACCTGACGGCCTACGGCTACTGGCGCTCGGCGGGGTCATTGACGACGGGGCTCGGCGTCCGCAAGAGAGATTGGGGCGTCGATATTGACAAGGGTGAGGCGTCGGCGTGCGGCAACGTCCGCGTGGCCGGCCTGCGCGCCGCGCCGCTCCATTTCGACGTGACGGAGACGTTCCTTCCGCCGCCGCCCGCGCCGCGAGGTTCCCCCGCCGCCGCCCTCCCGGACGTGGAACGCGAGTTGTGTGTCAAGGGCCTGCCGGAGGGAAAGTACGAGCTTCGCATCGACGGCAAGCCGGTCGTCGTCGCGACGGCGAAGGAGTGGGGCGAGGGCGTGATGCTGACGAAGGGGCCGGAGTTCGAGCAGGCGGAGAGGCTGCGCGCGAAGATCGTCGAGAAGAACCGCGAGTATTTTTACCGCTGGCGCCCGCAAAACGAGACGTATTTGTTCGGCTTCCGCAAGCACGAGCAGGGGCAAAACGCCCGTGAAGTGCCGCTGTTCGAGCCGCTGGTCGCGGAGTTGGAGAAGGAGATCGCCAAGCTCCGCGTGCCGGCGACGCACCGCTACGAGTTGGTGTCGCCGAAATGACGGCGTCGCGCCCTCCGTGTTGATCTCAGGGGAGCATAAGATGCAGACTCTCGACTCGACTTCGACGAGGCCGGCGGCGGGCGCCGCGTCGTGGGGGCGCAGGCTCCTCCTCGCGGGGCTGGCGGCCGCGGCCGTCGTCGCCTTGACCCTGCGCCCGTCGTGCGACTGGCCCGAGTTCCTCACGCCGCGCCGGCTCGGTGCCGCTGGGTTGGCGGCGGCCGCCCTGGCCCTCACCCTGGTCGTCTGGCGGCGCGTGCGTCGGCGGACCGTCGTCGCCGCGCTGGGCGTACTGCTTCTCCTGACCGCGGGCGCGGCCGCGGCGCGGACCTACTTCCGCTACCACACGGCCGACACGACGGACATAAACGTCCTCGAATACGGCAACGACGAGTACCCGGAAGACCCCGCCGAGCGCAGCGTCCACCACGGCCAGTACAACGGCCGCCGGCTCGTCCTGGTCAAGAAGGACGCGACGCACTTCGATTTCGTCTTCGAGCCGCAGCACCCGCACGTCGCCCGCGTGACCTTCCGCGACGTCGACGTCAGCCTCATGACGCCTGGTCTGCCCGCCTGGGCGCAGGACGACGACGGCCTGCGCCGCGTCGCCCTGACCGACCGGCAGTGGAACCGCCAGCAGGTCGCCTTCGGCGGGCCGAAGTCGCCGCACGTCGAACTGTCCGGCGGCGACGGCTTCGAGCGCGAGCGCCTCGTCTCCGCGGAGCTGGCCAAGAACTGTCTCAACGCCGGCCTCTGGGAAGTGCTGCTGTTCACCGAGGAACACGGCGACAAGGTGCTCTACTACCAGGGCTGGTTCACGTTCCCACTCGGCCACTATCGCGATCTGTTCGAGCAGAATACCGGGCTGCCCTACGCCCGCCACTGGCACTACCTGGAACACTGGATCGACCCGGCCGGGACGCCGGTCCCTCTGGAGAAGCTGCGCCGGGTGACGCGCGAGCGCGAGGCGGCGGCGACGTTCGACCGCGCTGAGGCGGTGATCTCGTCGGGCGAGCAGGTCCGCAAGCGGCGCACCACCGTCGCCGAGGACGTTGTGACCTGGGGCGACTTCTACGACGGCCGGCCGCTCTGTTTCGCCTCGTTCGTCCCGCCGGGGCGCTACAGCCTGCGCCAGCCGTGGCACAACGGTTACCGCCGCATGGACCGCTTTGACAAGGCGGTCTGGCGCGACGTCGTCTCCCCGGCGGGCGACCGGCCGCTCTCCGAACTCGAACTCGTCTTCTCTGGCAGCGCGGGGTCGGGATTGAGTCGCTTCGTCGTCAGCGGCTTCGACTTCGGCGCCCTGCCGCAATTGCCCGTCAAGGACTATCCGAAAGGGCTGTACATGCCGATGGGCGTCGGCACGCCGCCCTTTTTCCAGGGGTACGAGCAACTCGTAAGGAACCCGCCCGAGAAGAGCCCGTACTTCTGCCTGCAACTCGACGAGCGCGGCCGCTGGGTCGACCACCATAGCTTTGCCGTCGACGGCCCCGTTCTGCACCGCGACGAGAACGACCCGGACCGGCTGCACGTCTACCTCCTGTCCTACGAGCGGCACAGCCTGATCGCCCACGTCACGGTCGACGTCCCGCGCTGACACCGGCTTTTTCCGGGCCGCTCGCGGCTTCGCACTTGCAACGAGGAAAGTCGATGGACCCCTACCGCCTGCCGCGCCACGTCGTCCCGCGGCGCTACGACCTGCGCCTGGAGCCGGACCTGACCAACTTCACCTTCGCGGGCGAAGTGGTCGTCACGCTCGCCGTCACGGAGGCGACGAACGAGATCGTCCTTAACGCCGCCGAACTGGTAATCGAGACCGCCGAAGTGTACGACGACCGCCTCCCACCGCAACCCGCCGCGATCACCCTCGACGAGGCGGCCGAGCGCTGTCGGCTCACCCTGCCATCGCCCATCGAGCCGGGTATCTGGCGGCTGCGCCTGACCTTCCGCGGCACGCTGAACGACAAGCTGCACGGCTTCTACCGCAGCAGCTATAAGGACGCCGCCGGCCGAAGCCACACGCTGGCCGCCACGCAGTTCGAGGCGACCGACGCCCGCCGCGCCTTCCCCTGCTGGGACGAGCCCGCCTTCAAGGCCGTCTTCGGCTCCACGCTCGTCGTCGACTCCGCGCTGACGGCGCTTTCGAACACCGCCGTCGCCGAGGAGAAGGTCGCCGGCGGCAAGAAAGTGGTGCGCTTCGCCGACACGGTCCCGATGTCGACGTACCTGGTCGCCTTTGTCGTCGGCGAACTGGAGGCGACGGACCCGGTCCTGGTCGGGTCCACGCCGCTGCGCGTCTGGTGTACGCCGGGGAAGAAGCGGTTGGCGCCGTTCGGGCAGGCCATCGGCGCCTTCTCGCTGAAGCTGTACGAGGACTACTACGGCCAGCCGTACCCCGGCGACAAGCTCGACCTGATCGCCATCCCCGACTTCGCCGCCGGGGCGATGGAGAACCTCGGCGCCATCACCTTCCGCGAGACGGCGCTGCTCGTCGACGAGGCGACGGCGACGCACGCCGAGTTGGAGCGCGTCGCCGACGTGGTGGCGCACGAGAACGCCCACATGTGGTTCGGCGACCTGGTGACGATGGCCTGGTGGAACGGCCTGTGGCTGAACGAGGCGTTCGCGACTTTCCTCGAAATGGTCGCCGTCGACGCCTGGAAGCCGGAGTGGCACCGCTGGACGACGTTCGGCGTGTCGCGCGCGGCGGCGATGACCGTCGACGGGCTGCACGCCACGCGCCCCATCGAGTTCCCCGTGGCGGCGCCGCGCGACGCCGACGCCATGTTCGACGTATTGACCTACGAAAAGGGAGCATCGGTGCTGCGCATGCTGGAGCAGTACCTCGGCCCCGACGTCTTCCGCGCCGGCGTGCGCCTGTACCTGGAGAGGCACAAGTTCGCCAACACCGAGACGGGCGACCTGTGGCGGGCGCTGGGCGAGGCGTCGGGCCAGCCGATCCCCGAAGTCATGGACGGCTGGGTGTTTCGCCCCGGCTACCCGGTCGTCAGCGCCCGCCTCGACGGCGACGCGCTCGTGCTGCGCCAGCAGCGCTTCACCTACCTGGTGGCGCCGCCCGACGGCGCCGTCCCCGCCGCCGAGGCGCCGCAACTTTGGCAGGTGCCGGTGCAGGTCCGCGTCACGGCCGGCGGCCAGGACGTCACGCACCGCCTGCTGCTGAAGGACGAGGAGGCGCGGCTGCCGCTGGCGCCCGGCGCCGAAGCGGTCCTCGTCAACGAGGGCGGCCACGGCTTCTACCGAGTACGCTACTCTACTGACCTTCTAAGTAGTCTACTGGCGCGCGTGCCGGAGGGGCTGGCGCCGATCGAGCGCTTTAACCTCGTGAACGACGCCTGGGCCGCCGTGCTGGCGGGGCTGACGCCGTTGCGCGAGTACCTCGACCTGACGGCGCGCTTCCGGGGGGAGCGCGACAAGAACGTCTGGTCGGCGCTGCTCGCGTCGCTGCACGCGCTGAATCGCGTCATCGACGACGGCGAGCGGCCGGCGCTGGCGGCGCTGGTTCGCGACCGCCTCGGCGCGGCGTGGGCGGACCTGGGCTGGGAGCCGAAGCCCGGCGAGGCGGAGCTGACGCGGCAGCTGCGCGGCGACCTGCTGCGGGCGTTCGGCACCCTGGGCGACGACGCGGCGACGCAGGCGCGGGCGGCGGCGGTCTTCGCGCGTCAGCAGGCGGACCCGTCGGCGGTCGACGCCAACGTGGCGGCGGCGGCGGTCGCGGTGCTGGGCCACGCCGGCGACGCGCGCCGCTACGAGGACTTCCTCGCCCGTTTCCGCTCCGCGAAGACGCCGCAGGAGGAGCAGCGTTACCTGCACGCGCTGGCGGCGTTCCGCGACGACGACCTGGTCGCGCAAACGCTGACGCGCACGCTCGACGGCGAGGTGCGCACGCAGGACGCGCCGCTGCTGCTGCGGTCGCTGTTGTTGGCGCCGCCCAGCCGCGCCCGGACGTGGGACTTCGTGCGCGACAACTGGGACGCGATGGCCAAGGCGTTCCCGGCGACGGGTGTGCGGCGGCTGTGCGAGGGGGTGATCGGCCTGGCGCGGCCGGAGTGGGAGCAGCAGGTCCACGACTTCGTCCGGCGGCGGAACGTCGACCTCGGCGGCAAGACGCTGAAGCAGTACCTGGAGCAGCTGCGGGTCGCCGTGGCGCTGCGCGAGCGCGAGGGGGGGAGCCTGCGGGAGTACCTGCGGGCCTGACGCTGGAGTCGTTCCGGGGGTGCGCGTCGCTTTTTTTTCTCGCCGGTAAGCCGGGTTGCACGGGCGCGGCGGGGATGGTAGTCTGCGTCCGCCTGATGGACCAAGGATGGGACCAGTCATGTCGAGCCCCGCGCCGCAACCCAGGACGCCGCCCCACCCGACACGGCAACAACTCGACGACCTCGACGCCCTGCTCCGGCGCATGCTCGCCCTGCCGGTCAACGCGCCGGAGGACGACCCCGTCCCCCTCCCTCAGCCCGAGGAGCTGTCGCCGCCGCCCGGCAATATGATCCTCGCCGACCCGATGGCGCCGCCGCCGGGCAACATGGTCCTCGCCGACCCGATGGCGCCGCCGCCGGGCAACATGGTCCTCGCCGACCCGATCTCGGCCCCGCCCGCCGTCGTGAGAATCCCCGCCGCTCCCGGCGACCCGCTCCCCCTGCCGCTGTTGAACCCGGTGCCGCCCCACGAGCGGCGCCCGCCCCTCCTCGCCCTTCCCGCCGCGCCGCCCAGCGTCCCTCGTCCGGCCGGCTCGTCCCGCCCGCCGCGGGTGTC
The DNA here is from genome assembly GCA_038229635.1 of Gemmatales bacterium. Lineage (GTDB taxonomy): Bacteria > Planctomycetota > Planctomycetia > Gemmatales > Gemmataceae > DATFNV01. Next base: position 37,355 of record JBBROG010000010.1, on the reverse strand, counting down.
GCTGCCGCTGCGTCCTCTGGTCTGGGGCAACCGCGCGTTCGACCGCGTCGCACTCGGTTGGGGCGGTCCGGGCAACTGGCTGCGTCGGCCGGGCGGCCGCGCCGCTCTGGGCATGACGGGCCTGCTGCTGCTCGCGGCGGCGGCGGCGCTGGTCGTCCTCGACCGGATCGGTTGGACCTGGTGAGCGCGGCCCGCTAAAATGAATCGACGTGCCGAGGCCCCTCGGCGCCTCGCCCCCGCGCCGACCAGAGGCTCGATCCATGCCTTCCTCCGGGACCGCCGACAAGACCCCGCCGCCGCCGCCGGACAATGGCCCCCTCGCCGCCGTCCTCAGCTACCTCGTCCCCGGCCTGGGACAGATTTACCAGGGCCGCGTCGCCAAGGGGTTGCTCTTCTTCGTCTGCGTCCACGTCCTGTTCTTCTACGGCCTGTTCCTCGGCGACCGCAAGAACGTCTACCTCCCCGACACGGCCCGCGACAGCAACACCTGGGGGCTGCCGCGGACGCTGGCCAACCTGTACAACCGCCCGCACTACGCCGGCCAGTTCTGGGTCGGCGTCGCCGCCTGGCCGGCGATCTGGCAGTACGTCCACAACTACGACCCCGAGCGGCAAGCGACCCCGCCCGGCGAGGGCTTCATGCGCCAGCCGCCGGAAGAGGAGCTGCAAGCGCTCCAGACGGCCGGCGACAAGACGTGGGACCTGGCCTGGGTCTACACGGTCATCGCTGGCGTGCTGAACATCATGGTGATCTACGACGCCTTCGCCGGCCCCGCCTTCGCCCCGCGGCCCGCCGACGAACGCCGAGACGGAAAGGGCTCTCATGCCACCGCTGTCGCCTGAGGCGGGCCTGCCCGCGCTGTTCGCCGTCACCGCCGCGAACCACCTGCCCTACTACGCGCACCTGCCGATCCTGGTCGTCATCATCAGCCTCGTCTACAGCGCCACGCGCTTCGACGAGTGGCCGCTGATCCTGCGCGAAGCCTTCCGCTGGGGCGTGCGGCTGCTCTTCTTCCTGATGGTCATCGTCGCGGTCCTCTACGCGCTGGTGATGTTCCTCGGATGACCCATGACCGACCTCCGCTGGCGAGCCTGGTTTCAGCGCAGCGGCGAGCCGATCTTCGTGCTCAACCGCCATCGCCGAATCCTGTTCGTCAACCGCGCCTGGGAGAAGCTGACGGGCGTCTCGGCGGAGCGGGCGCGGCAACTCGCCTGTCGACGGCCGCGCGCCGGCGACGACGAAGGCTGGGAGAAGATTCTCGAACACGCCCTGCGCCCGCCCGAGGAGGCGCTGGAAGGCCGCGCCGCCCGCGCCCGCCGCCGCGTGCCGCACGCCGACCCCGCTCGCCGCTGGTGGGACGTCGATTTCCTCCCCTTCCGCGGCGACGACGGCCTGCTCTTCCTCCTCGGCCGCATCACCGTCGCGAGCGCTTCCGCCGGTCTGCCGCCGCCGCCGCTCCCCGACGCCGCCGTCGCCCTGCGCGAAGCGAATCTGCGGCGCCACGACCTCGAATCCCTGGCCAGCGATCTACCGTCGATGCGGCGCGTCGCCGAACAGGTGCGTCTCGCTGCCCGCGTGCGTCTCCCGGCGCTGTTCGTCGGCGAGCGCGGCGTCGGCAAGACGTGGGCGGCGCGCGTCGTCCACGCCCTCAGCCCCGCCCGCACTCGGCCGTTCGTGGCCCTCGACTGCGCCCGCCTGCCGCCCGCCGTTGTCGCCGGCCTGCTGTTCGGAGACGGCGAAGCGGAGCGCGGCTTCGAGCCGGGGACGCTCTACCTGCGCGAGCCGTCGCGACTGCCGCGCGAGCTGCAGCTGCGCGTCTGCCACCTTCTCGCCTCCGAGGAATCGGAGGAACGCGGCCCGCGCCTCCTGGCCGCCTGCCGTGCCGACCCGGCGGACGAGGTGCGCGCCGGCCGCCTGCTCGAAGAGTTGGCGTGTCGGCTGAGTCCCATCACCGTCGCAGTCCCGCCACTGCGCGAGCGGCGCGAGGATTTGCCCCGACTGGTTGAGCCGCTGCTGGAGCGCGCCAGCGCGGTCAACGCCCGCCACATCGCGGGCCTGACGCCGGCCGCGTGGGACGCGATCCGCGCCTACGCCTGGCCCGGCAACCTGTCCGAACTGTACCGCGTCCTCGTCTCGGGCACGGCTCGCACAGACGGCGAGACGATCGACGCCGCCGACCTGCCGCTGTACTTGCGGCTGGAACGTCGGGCGACGGCGCCGGAGCGGTCGCTGCCGTTGAAGACGCTGCTGGAGGAGGCGGAGCGACGGCTGATCGCTTTGGCACTGCGCAAGTCGGCCGGCAACAAGAGCCGCGCCGCCGACCTGCTGTCGGTTTGGCGTCCGCTGCTGCTGCGCCGCATGGAGGCGCTCGGCCTGGCCGAACCGAACCCGAAAAGCAAGCGGCGGACCGCCGATCCCGAGGCGTGAGCGAGGGAGATGTCATGCGTTCGCCGCAACTCGTCGTCTACGAGACGGAAGGCTGGGTCGCCGACCTGTTGCAGGGCACCGCCGACGCCTGGAAGTGGGTGCTGCGCGAGCTGCGTCAGCCGGAGGCGTGTCTGGCCGCGCTGCGCGACGGCGGGCCGGCCGTGGTCGTCCTGGAACTGGGCCGCGATTTGGGGAACGATCTGGCCTTCTTGGAGAGGTTAACGCGCCTGTGCCCGGCGGCGCCGCTCGTCGCCGTCGTCCCGACCGCCGGCGACGCGGCTGGCCTGGCGTGGGATTTGGGCGCCGCCTACGTGCTGGCGCCGCCGCAGTCGCGCGACGCCCTCTTGGCGGTGGTCGTCGGCCTCATGGAAACCGCCCGCGAGTCGCTGTCGTATGCGTGAGTTGCCGACCCTGGACGAACGACGTTGCACCGGCTGCGGCGATTGCGTCGCGGTCTGCCCGACCGGCTGCCTGGAGATGGCCGGGCCGCTGCCGTGGCTGGCGCGGTCGGGCGATTGCGTCCGCTGCGCCCTGTGCGTCCTCGTCTGCCCGGAGGGAGCAATCACCATAGAAGATATTATTAAGATTAAATGAAACCCGACCCGTGCCGCCCGCGGCTTCGCAAGTGCGAAGCCGCGAGCGGCACGGAAGTCATCACTCCCGTTCGCGCCGCGTCGCGTCGGCGGTCACGTCGCGCGGCGGCACCGTCTGACGACTCGCCAGGTCCGCCGCCTCGATCTTCCCGAACGACACCTTCTGTTCGTCGCCGGCCCGCACGATGACCTTCTTCGTCTCCGTGACCATCTCGCCGTCGCGGACCAACTCGGCGCGCACTTCGTAGTAGTACGCCTGCCCGCGACCGAGCTTCGGCGTGTTGAACGTGCGCCGCTCCGACGCCGACTTCATGAGCTGATCGTCGATGTACAGCTTGGCGTCCGCGGGCACCTGCACCGTCAGCCGCGCCCGGTCGGTCGTCGCCTTGCCGGTCGTGGTGTCGACGCGCGGCGGCGGGATCTGCTCGGGGTTCGGGTTCACGCCGGCGCCGCCGCCGCAGCCCAGGTAGCCGACGCAGCCGTAGCAGCCGTGGCCGCCCCAGCACTCGTAGTTGCCGCCGACGCCGATCCAGTTGGCGTTGTACGAACCGCCGTAGCAGCCGAAGCCCATCGACGCGCCGCCCGAGTAGCCCATGCAGCCATAGGGACTGTAGCCGGAGACGGCGTAGCCGTGGCCGTGACCCGAGCCGCCGCCGGCACAGCCGTAGGACGCCGCCGAACGGCAGTTCCAGCAGTCCGGGGCAGTGCCGCCCGTCGTCATCGCCGCCATGAGAAGCACACCGTACATGCGATCACCTCCAGGTTACGCCGAGACAGGATTGGAAAGATAGGCAATCCTGACGCAATGGTAAATCTGGGGGGAATGATCGTCAATCGGAAAGGAAGGCTGGAGAGAAGACGCGCCAGGAGGAGGGCCGCAAAAGCGGCAGAGGCCACGGGAAACGCAAAAAGCCCCCGGTCGGCGAAACCCTTCGCCGGCCGGGGGCCAATCGATCGGTGCGAGACGTTCGTTAGATGAGGCCCTTGACGACCTCGCCGTCGGCGATCTTCATCGGTCGGCCGATGTTGTCGCGGACCTGCGTCGTCGGGTCGAGGCCGAGGCCCTTGTAGACCGTCGAGAACAGGTCGCCGACCGTCACCTTGTTGTCCTTGATGTCGGTACCGTCCTCGGTGGTCGAGCCGTAGGCGAGGCCGCCCTTGAGGGCGCCGCCGCCGACGACGACCGACCAGCAACGACCCCAGTGGTCGCGGCCGCCGTTCTGGTTGATGCGCGGCGTGCGGCCGAACTCGCCCATCCACATCACGACCGTGTTCTTCCACATGCCGCGCTCGACCAGGTCCTTGACGAGCGAGCCCATGCCCTTGTCGAGGCGCGGGCCGTTGCCGGTGCGCAGCGTGTTGAAGATGCCGGCGTGGTTGTCCCAACCGCCGAGATCGACTTCGACGCAGCTGACGCCCTTCTCGACGAGCTTGCGCGCCAGCAGGCAGCCCATGCCGAAGCCGTTGCGCTCGCCGCCGTACTCGTCGAGGACCTTCTTCGGCTCGTTGCGGACCTCGAAGACGGTACGCAGCGGCGACACGGTGAGGTCGAACGCCTTCTTGTAGACGTCGGCGTGCGCGGCGCCGGCGTCGGCGATGGCCTTGCGGTCCTCGGAGCCCATCTTGGCGTCGGGGAAGACGCGGCCGTTGAAGCTGTCCTCGACGGCGTAGAAGAGGCGCTGGCGGCGGCGGACGCGCTCGGTCAGTTCGGCGTCGCGGCCGAGAGAATCCGGCGGACGGATGTTGGCCGGCGGCTGGCCGGCGTTCTGGACGGTGAACGGCGCCTGCGCCATGCCGAGGAAGCCGGGGCCGATGCGCTGGGCGGTGCCGCCGATGCCGATGAAGCCGGGCAGCGGCAACTCCTTCGACCCGGTCAGCGAGGCGGCGAGGGCGCCGGCGTGCGGGTACTGGACCACCGGGCTCGGCTGCCGGCCGGTGTTCATGAGCGTGGTGCCGCGCTCGTGGCTCCCCTCGTTGCTTTGCAGCGAGCGGATGATCGACAGGTGCTGCATCTGCGAGGCGACGGTCGGCAGGATCTCGCTGATCTCGACGCCGCTCGCCTTGGTCTTGATGGTCTTGAACTCGCCGCCTGTGGAGGCGCCGGGCTTGAGATCCCAAAGGTCCATGTGACTGGGTCCGCCGCCCATCCAGAGGATGATGAGGCTTTTGCCCTGCTTCTTCAGGTCCGGGGCGGCGGCGCGCAGGTTCTGGACGAAGCCGGCCGCGGGCAGCGCCAGCGCCGCCATGCCGGCCGCGTGCTTGAGGAAGTGTCGCCGATCCATCCCCGACTGATCGCCGCGAAACATGAGAACCCCCTGTGATCGTATCTCGGCCGTTGGCACGGAGCCGGTATCTTAGTTTCGCCTCCGCCGTAAGCGTTGTCAACCCAAGGCGTTCCCGCGCGGCGGCAAGGCTGTCACTCCTTCGACGCGCGGCGGGACCGCGGAGTTCCCGCCGCGCGGGAAAAGTTTGCCGCTCGCGCCCTCACGACGGCCGCTCCTCCTCGTCGAGCGCCCGCGCCATCGGGAACGACGCGATCCGTTCCTGCCACGCCCGATGAATGCGGTCTTGCAGCAACAACATGCCGCCGAGGCTCTTGAAGTGGATGCGGTGCAACTTCTGACACACCTCGGATAGCTGATTCATGAACTTGCCGATCCAGTCGCCGCGCAGCGACTGTTCGTCGCGGTCGAGGCGGGCGACGAGGCGCTTGTCGAGCAGGAACGCCCCGAGCGGCTTGCCCTTCTTCATGTTCTTCAACTCGGGCAGCGGCAGGTCGTCGGCGGTGTCGAGCGCCTTCGTCAGCGCCTTGTGGGCGTCGCGGAAGGCGCGCAGCGCCGAGCGGAACTCGTCCTGCTGCAACTCGCGCTTCCCCTGCAGGAATTGCAGCGCCCCCTCCAGGTTCGTCCGCTCGATGCCGAGCTTGCGCAGCATGTCCTGGCAGGTGACGTGAAACTCGTAGCGCCGGGCCAACTCGTCGGCAAGGCGCTCGCCGGTATGCTGCGCCATCTGGGAGTAGACCAGGAAGACGCGCCGGTCGAACGCTTCCAGGTACTCGCGGTCCTCCTCCAACTCCTTGTCGACCTTCTTCAGCAGACGTTTCGCTTCCCCGGCCTCGTACTTCCGCCCGCGGAAATCGAGGTCCTCGCCCTTCAGCTGCAGGTCGCCGTTCGTCAGGCCGGTGAGCAGGCGATACTCCTCGCGGCGCCCGCGGTAGCCCTCGACCCACGTTTTCAGCTCCGCGTCGTAGAGCTTGCGGTGGACGCGCTCGAGCCGGCCCTCGTCCCAGCGGGCCGCGTCCGCCTCCGCGATCAGGTCGTGGACGTCCTTGATCTCCAAATAGCGCTCGTCGTACAGCCCGTGGTAGCGCGTGTCGTAAGTCGTCTCGGCGTGCTCGTCCTCGATGAACGCCTGCACCTCCTCGGGGCGGGCCATGTCCAGGTCGGCCTTGCGCACGCCGAAGCCGAGGCGGTAGACCTTGTAGGTGACGTCCTCGCGCAGCTGCTGCGGCTCCCGGAAGAGGACCCACGGCGAGCGGTCGTCGAGCGTGCTGCGGATGTAGTACTCCTTGGCGTTCTGCTCGCGGTCGTGGTTGGTCGGGTGCGAGGTCCACATGTGCGGCACCTCCTCGTCCTCCGGCTTGAAGAGGTCGGGCGTCTCGCGCACGTCGACCGGCAGCGCCGGCGGCATGCCGAGGCACGGGTCGTTCTTCTGTTTGCGCAGGTGGTTGGCCGCGTGATTGAGGTGGTAGAAGAGGTCGGACGTGTACAGCTTGTGGTCGGCGGCGGCGCGCAGGTCCTTGAGCGCCTGCTCCCAGGTCTGCTCGGCGAAGCCGAGGCGGTACAGGGCGTGAACCCCGGCGTCGCTGCCGGCGACGCTGACGGCCACGAGGTCGGCGTTGAACTCCATCTCGCGCGACAGCGACGAGCGCAGCAGGTTGATGAGGTAAAAGAACCCCTCCAGCACCTTGCGCAGCACCCAGAGGATGCCGATCAGCACCCAGGCGATCCAGGCGATGCGGATGTCGACGCGCGACCAGCCGCGGAGCACGTCGTCGAACCAGTCGCGGCCGTAGACCATGTCGCCGATGATGCGGTTGGCGGTGTAGACGTAGGAGCCGACCTTCATGCTCCGCTGCGAGAAGTGGCCGAACTCGTGCGCGAGGACCGACTTGAACTCGCTGAGGTTGAGGACGTTCACCAGGCCGAGGCCGATGAGGAGGTTCTTCGGCGTCGGCAGAAAGAGACTGAGGACAGAGGTATTGTAGAAGACGGCGGCGTTGACCTCGGGCGAGACGTAGATCTTGTGCGGGGACGGGGCGCCGGTCTCGTCGCACAGGCGGCCGATGAAGGCGAACAGCGTCGGCTGTTCCTCCGCGGTGATTTCGAGGAGCATCGACTTCTCCTTCTCGCCGCGCTTGAAGAAGTTCTTGACGAGGAAGAGGAAGAAGAAGGCGAAGGGAAGGCCCAGGAAGAGGCCGGCGCCCTTGAAGACGACGAGGCAGAGGCCCCACGCGGCCAGTGAGGCGACGACGAGGCCGAGGTAGAGGATGAAGAAGAGGACGAGGCAGGCGAGGACGAGGATCACCCGGTTCTTGTACTGGGCGCTGGGGTGGGTGAGGTCGTCGGGGACGTTGCGCGGACTGGGCGGGTAGTAGGCATCGACGTTCGGCATGGGGCCATCCCTCGGGGGCAGGATTGAGCATAGCCCCCGCGGCGGCGGGTCCGCAAGCGGAAATCACGAAGCGAAGTTACGATTCGTCCGAGTTCGTCGGAGCCGCGCACGGAGCGTACTCGCGGAGTAAGCGGTCGTAGCCGCTGGGGTGACCGCTTACTCCGCGAGTACGCTCCGTGCGCGGCTCGGACAAACAAGCTCCGTGCGCGGCTCCGACGAATCAATAACTGCTCGCGTCGACGATCTCGCCACTCGCCTTCGTGACCAACCCCGCGAGGACGACGATGCTGACGCCCTGCGCGACGTAGTGGACCGACCCGTCGGCGTAGCCGATGTTGGCGCCGCCCGGGTGGAAGCTGTAGATGTCGCCCTGGAGGTTGTTGCAGTTCATCACGCACGGCCCCGTGCCGATGCCGCCGCGCCCGGTCGCGTCCGTGCCGGTCACGGTCAGCCGGTTGTCCGAGTCGGCCCAGATCGGCCCGGTGATCTTGGTGGCGTCGTAGGGGTTGGCGACGCGGTCGGCGTAGTACTGCGAGGTCCGGCCGGCGGCCTCGGAGTAGAGCGTGGTGTTGCTGGTGCCGTCGGTGATGTCCGTCATCCGCGTCGGGCCGTTCTGGCGCATGGCGCCGGCGCTGGGGGCGCCGTTGGAGTAGGCGGCGGCCAGCAGCGGGTTCGCCGCCCGCAGCGGATAGCCGTTGGCGTCCTTGACGTTCTTGACCTGGCACAGCGGGGCGTAGTCCGCCGTCCACCCCGTCGCCGTCGTCTTGGTCGTCGGGTAGACCGGCCTGCCGAAGATGTTGGTGCCCGACCCGACGCCGTTCGGCGGCGCGAAGGCGTCGTTGCCCGGCGCGATGTAGGTCGTGGCGTAGGGGGCGACGAGGCCGTTGGACGGGCTCGACCCGCAGCGGAACAGCGCGAACGGCAGGGTGAGTACGTTGGCGTTGCGCGGGTCGCTCCAGTCCACGTTGAACGTGTACAGCGGGGCGACGTTGTTCTGCTCGACGAAGGGCAAGAGCGGCACCAGCCCGCTGCACCGGCCCTGCGTGCCGCTCGGGTTGCCGGGCGCCGCCACGGTCCCCTGAACGTAGGGGATGAACGGCGTCTGGTTGTTGTTCTTGGTGATGGCGTTGAACGGCAGGCCGCCGAAGGTCGACTCGTAGTTGAGCGCGGCCAGGCCGAGCTGTTTGAGGTTGCTCGTGCATTGAATCCGCGCGGCGGCCTCGCGGACTTTTTGGACGGCGGGGACGAGGAGGCCGATGAGGACGGCGATGATGGCGATGACCACCAGTAGCTCGATCAGCGTGAAGGCCCTACGACGACGAACGTGTCTCATGAAAACCTCTTTATGAGAATTGTGAGAGTGTGGAACGGCGGGACGCCGCCGTCGGCCGTCACCCCTTCATACCAGGCCGAAACAGACGCACAAGGGATTCGGGAAGTGTTTCATCAGAACTAGCGGATTCCCACACGGATCGTTAACGGTTTCTACTCGGACGGGCCGACTTTCGCGCCCGCCGGCCGCGCGCGCCGCCCTTGCTTGGCTCCCTTTCGCCCCCCTCCTATAAAGAGGGCGTTGACTTCTCACCAGGGAACTCTCGATGAAGATCCACGAATACCAGGCGAAAGAGTTGTTGGCGGCGGCCGGGGCGGCGGTGCCGCGCGGGATCGTCGCGGCGACGCCGGCCGAGGCAGTCGCGGCGTTCGACGCGCTGGGCGGCACGCCGATCGTCCTCAAGGCGCAGGTCCACGCCGGCGGCCGCGGCAAGGGACGCTTCAAGGACAGCGGCAAGGACTTCGGCGGCGTCAAGTTCCTCACCAAGCGCGACGACGTCGCCGGCGTCGCCGAGGTCATGCTGACGTACCCCCTGGTGACGAAGCAGACCGGCGAGCACGGGCAGAAGGTGAGCAAGCTCCTCGTCCAGGAGGCCGCCGACATCGCCCGCGAGATTTACGTCGGCATGGTCCTCGACCGCGCCCTCGGCCTGCCGGTCCTCATGGCCAGCAAAGAGGGCGGCGTCGAGATCGAGGAGGTCGCCGCCAAGAACCCCGACGCGATCCTCAAAGTGCCCGTCGACCCGCGCGCCGGGTTGCAGCCGTTCCAGGCGCGGCGCCTCGCCTACGCCCTCGACTTCACGGCGGAGCAGGCGCCGAAGGCCGAGGCGATCATGACCGCCCTGTGTCGCGTCTTCCTCGACAAGGACTGTTCCCTTGCCGAGATCAACCCGCTCGTCGTCACGCCGAAGGGCGACGTGATCGTCCTCGACGCCAAGATGACGTTCGACGACAGCGGCCTGTTCCGCCACCCCGACGTCGTCACCCTGCGCGACGAGACGGAGGAGACGCCGGCGGAACTGCGGGCGCAGAAGGCGAACCTGAGCTTCATCAGCCTCGACGGCAACATCGGCTGCCTGGTGAACGGCGCCGGTCTGGCGATGAGCACGATGGACATTATCAAGTATCACGGCGGCCGGCCGGCGAATTTCCTGGACGTCGGCGGCGGCGTCAGCCCGGAGGGCGCCATCGAGGCGTTCCGCATCATCCTGTCGGACGCGAACGTGAAGGGCATCCTGGTGAACATCTTCGGCGGCATCGCCAAGTGCGACCTGATCGCCGAGGCGCTCGTCAAGGCCGGGCGCGAGGTCGGCTTCAAGGTGCCGGTCGTGGTGCGGTTGGAAGGAACGAACGTCGAGAAGGCGCGGACGATCCTGGAAGGCGTCCGCAGCGAGCTGCCGATGATTCAGACGGCGACCGGGCTGACCGAGGCGGCGCAGAAGGTGGTCGCGGCGGCGAAGTGAGCTTTCACCCGCCCCGAGCGCGAACGAGGAGGACCCCCGATGGCGACCGTTGCGACGAAGCCGATGACGGCGGAGGAGTTCTACGACTGGGCGAACCGTCCCGAGAATAGGGACGGTTGTTTCGAGCTGGAGCGTGGGGAGATCGTCGAGATGTCGCGACCAGGGAAGCGTCACGGGCTGATCTGCGGTAATATCTCCCGCGTGCTCGGAAACTTCGCGGTACAGCACAAGAAGGGGTACGTCTGCACGAATGATACCGGAGTCGTCGTCGAGCGCGACCCGGACAGCGTCCGCGGCCCGGACGTCCTTTTCTTCGAGGACGTGGATCAAATTGATTTGGTCGATGAGAAGTACGGCGAGTCCCCTCCCCTGGTGGCGGTGGAAGTCCTCTCGCCGAACGACACGACGGGGAAACTCATTCGTCGCGTGCGCGAGCAACTTCGCTTCGGTGTTCAGCAAGTCTGGGTGCTGGACCCCGCCGCCCGGAACGTCATCATCTACCAGTCCGGTAAGGAAGACGTGGTCGTCGAAGAAGGCGAGGAGTTGACGGGTGGGGATGCCTTACCCGATTTCCGCTGCCTCGTCGCCGAATTGTTCGCCCTGCCGGGAAAATGAGCGTACTCCCGACGGATCGATTGATACAGAGGTTGATCTGGTCGATGGGCGAACCTCAAGAAAGGAATAGAGTGGCTCGCGGAACCGGACGAGGAGTGCCCGCAGGAGTCCTATGTGCCCACGACGTATCACGGAATCGGTACGACCCTCGTTCCTGGCAGAGGCTTGGTCGAATGGAGCGGCTCGATTGCCGTCGATGCGGTCGTATGGTTCGTGGTTGGTGGTATCCCAATCATTCCCATCAAGGCTGTCCACGCCTTCGATTGGGTAGGGGATCGGTATCGCTGCATCCCGATACGCCCGTCGTCCGGGCTGCTGCTCCGCACCGCCACCCGCTCGGTATTGACGGTCGTCGCCGTCGTCGCCTTAGTATCGGGGCTCGGCATCATCATCACGCTCTTGATGTCTGGGGTGTCGTGGCTCGTGGTTCTCATGGTACTCGTTTTCGCCGTCGCCCTCTCGTTACGGTTGGGCGGCTTGCTTGTGTGGGACAGGACGGACCGACGTGCGCGGTACATCCGCCTTCTGCTCGGTCGGCACGACGCCGGAGCGAGCGACCCGGTCTATTGGACCGACGAGATGCGGGACGATTTGCGCGGCCCCGAAGAGTTGTTCGGGATGCGACAATACGCGAGCGCCGTGGCGAAGTTGCTCGGCGGCGGGGAATACTCGCGGGCCATGTGGGCGGCCCGCCTGGCCACAGCCTTGGAGGATGCGGCCGAGGGAGAAGCTCTTACGGACGAAGTGCTGAGCCATCCGGGCGCCCGGACTCCGGGCGAGCGAGCATGTTGGGGGCAAGGGGCGTGGACTAAAGTCCCGATTGTCTCGGATGTGGGTGAGGCGCGAGAGCAATGATACCTTCCATGAGGGCGGCCCGATGGCGACCGTAACGACCGAGTCGATGACCGCGGAGGAGTTCTTCCGGTGGGTGCATCTCCCGGAGAACAAGGACCGGTCCTTTGAGTTGGAGCGCGGGGAGGTTATCGAAATGCCGCCGCCGCACAAGTACCACGGCTTCGTCTGCGGACGAGTGGCGAGCGCCTTCACGAACTATGCGGAGAGTCGAGGAGCGGGCTACCCCTGCACCAACGATTCGGGATTCCTCGTGGAGGCCGACCCGGACACGGTGCGCGGGCCGGACGTGTCCTACTACGAGGACGAGCAGGATGCCGACACGATGGACCGCAAGTATACCGCCAACCCTCCCAAGGTAGCGGCGGAGATCCTCTCTCCCGGTGACAACGCGAACAAGGTCACCCGGCGCGTGCTCCAGTTCCTCGCCCGAGGCGTCGCGCTGGTGTGGGTGATCGACCCGGAGATGCGGTCGGTGGCCGTGTACCGGCCGGGCGCGCTGCCCAAGGTTCTCGACGAAACGGACGAGTTGTCCGGCGAAGACGTGCTGCCGGACTTCCGCTGCCTCGTCGCCCGGTTCTTCTCCCTGCCGGGGAAGCCGGCCTGACGCCGGCACGCCGATTGAGACACAAACGACCCTGCAAACCCGAGCGAAACCCCGATGAGCATTCTCGTTGATAAGTCTACCCGCGTCCTCGTCCAGGGCCTCGGCAAGGCGGGCCTGTTCCACGCCAACCAGTGCCGCGACTACGGCACTCAAATCGTCGGCGCCGTCAAGCCCGGCAAGGGCGGCACGACGCAGGAGGGCTACCCGCTCTTCAACACCGTCGCCGAGGCGGTGCGCAAGACCGGCGCCAGCGCCAGCATGATCTTCGTGCCGCCGGCCGGCGCCGCCGACGCGATCATGGAGGCCGCCGACGCCGGCGTCCGCGTCATCGTCGCCATCACGGAGGGCATTCCGGTCCTCGACATGGCGAAGGCGATGCTGTTCCTGAAGACGAAGCCGGAATGCCGCCTCGTCGGCCCGAACTGCCCCGGCGTCATCACGCCCGGCCAGTGCAAGATCGGCATCATGCCCGGCTACATCCACAAGCCCGGCTCGGTCGGCGTCGTCAGCCGCTCCGGCACGCTCACCTACGAAGGCGTCCACCAGCTCACCAGCCTCGGCCTCGGCCAGTCGACCTGCGTCGGCATTGGCGGCGACCCCGTCGCGGGGACCAACTTCGTCGACGTGCTGCGCCTGTTCAACGACGACCCGCAGACGGAAGCGATCCTGATGATGGGCGAGATCGGCGGCACGGCGGAAGAGGAAGCGGCTGCGTTCATCAAGGCGCAGGTGAGGAAGCCAGTGGCGGCGTTCATCGCGGGGCAGACGGCTCCGCCGGGGAAGCGCATGGGCCACGCCGGCGCCATCATCAGCGGCGGCAGCGGCCTGGCGACGGACAAGATCGCGGCGCTGCGCGCCGCCGGCGTCGAGGTCGCCGACAGCCCCGCCGACCTGGCGAGGTCGTTGCAGAAGGCGATGAAGGCCCGGAAGTAGGGCGTCGCGTGCTTCACGTCGTCACGCACTCCGAGGCCGGCGGGCACCCGACGAACGAGGACGCCTTCGCGGTGTGCCCGCACCCTGACGACGCGGCGAGTCTCCTCGTCGCGCTGGCCGACGGGCAAGGCGGCCGCGCCGGCGGGGGCCAGGCTTCGCGTTTGGCGTGCGCCACCTTCCTCGATCTCGCGTGTCGTCTTCCTCTTTCCCGGCTCGTCTTTCCCGTCGCCTGGAACGACCTCTTGCGCCGGGTCGATCAAGCCGTCGCCGACGACCCCGCCGCCGGCTTCACGACGTTCGTCGCCTTCTGCGTCGTCGGCGAACGAGTCTTCGGCGCGTCGTGCGGCGACAGCGCCGCCGTCCTTTACTCCGGCGACACCCCGGCGGAGGTCCTCACGTCGCGGCAGGCGAAGAATCCTCCGGTCGGCTCCGGGTCGGCGGTCTTCACGCGGTTCGCGGCGGCGCTCGTCCGGCCGTGGGCCATCGCGGCGCTGACGGACGGCGTGTGGAAGTATGCGGCGTGGGACGCGGTCCTCGGCGGATTGATGGAGAAGGGAGAGGAGTACATCCGCTCCCTGCGCGGACGGGCGGCGCTGCCGTCGGGCGCGCTCCAGGACGACTTCACGCTCGTCGTCGTCACTCCAGAGGGGCGTCCTTGACGACGTCTGTGTCGGTGACGGGAATGGGGTCGGTGTTGATCTTGAAACTCTTCCCGTAGCCCATTTGTTCGAGACAATTCATGTCGGCGTCGGCGATGTAGCCGATGCCGGGGATCATCGTCCCGCCGCGGTCCCAGTTGTACTCGTCGTAGACGGTGAACTTCCAGTCGTCGAAGTGGAGCGCCAGGTTGGCCTTCGCGTCCGCGTTCACCTTGCAAGAAACCTCGGAGCGGACGGTGAAACCGCCGAGGGCGTAGAAGAGCTGGTTGTCGGGCGGGGCGTTGACCGAGTCCTCCCAGTGCATCGAGAACGTGTCGCCCGGCGCGACCGTGCCGTCCTTGATGCGGCGCTTCGCCCCGTCGATGAACTTCTGGCGGTGCTTGGTGGCGAGGTGCTTGAGCAGGAACGCCTCGTTCTGGAAGACGGCGGCGGCCAGCTTGCGGTCGCCGCCCTTTTTTCTCCAATTTTCGAGGTTGTCGGCGGCGACGTTGGCGCCGTTGGCGCGCGCCGAGGCGATCATCTTGTCGATCTTGTCGAGCAGGTCCTTGACCTTGTCGGGCGGCAGGCAGACGCCGGGCATTCCCGAAGGGGCGGCGGTCGGGCCGGGCGGCGCCGAGGCGGACGGCGGCGGCGGGGCGCTGCTCGACGGCGGCGGCGGCGCCTTCGGCGTGCCGGAGCGGCGGAAGATCGAGTGCGCCACGAAATCGGCGATGTCGCTCAGGACGCCCGGCTTCTTGGCTCCGGCCATGACAGACCCTCGCTAGTGATCGAGTCTCATCCGACGTCTTTCCTTTCGACGGTCTCCCCTCGGCCGAGCGCACCCGACCGGGGTCCGCCAGTCCTCGTAGCACTTCCCGGCGGCCCGGCGCAGCGCCTCCGTCTCGTGCTCGTAGTCCGGGCCGAACACCGCCGCGCGGTACGTCGTGGCCGCGTCGTAGTGCCGGTCGGCCCGCGTCATCGGGTCGGCCAGGTCCGGGTCGGTCAGGACGGCGGCCACCCAGGGCAGGAGGGGATCGGTGTCGAAATCGCTCCCCAACAGGTACATCATCTCGAGGTAGAACCGGGCCGTCCTGCGGGTGGTGAAGCCGTACGCCGCGGCCCGATCGAGCCCGAGCCGGATCACCTGGCGGATGCCCGGCCCGCCGAGCGCCTCGGAGTGGCGGGGCGCGTACTCCCGGAGGTGGCCGACCAGTTTGTCTTCGAACTTCTGGAGGGCGGCCTTTCGGAATACTTCCATCTGCTCCGGGCGGATCGTCAACATGGCTCACTCCGGCAGCTCGTCGCCGCGACCTTCTCCGTCACTTGATCAGTGCGAGCCCTTCGGCGGCGGCGCGGTCGAGGAATGAGTCGGGGCTGCCTCGCAACCGCCGCAGAAGGGCTTCCGTCCCCGGAGCGGCCAGCCGGCCGAGGGCAATACAGGCGTTCGCCCGGACATTGACATCTTCCTTGTCGTCTTCGACGAGGCGGGTAAGGGCTGGAGCCGCCTGCCGGACCCCCAACCGACCGAGGGCGGCGGCGGCCTCGGCGCGGAGGGCCACGTCTCTGCTCGCCAGAGCCCTGGTCAGAACCGCCGCCGCGGACGGATCGCCCAGCCCGCCCAGCGCGTAGGCGAGCCGTTCGCCCTCGCCGGACGGCCGTTCGAGATCCTCTTTGTTCAGGAGGCCGGTCAGAACTTTCACGGCCCCCGGAACCTTTCGCCCCTCGGCGAACCAATCGTCGTAGGAGAACGTTGGCCGGGCGGCCAGCGCCGCCGGGTCGTCGAACGGAGCCTGGCGGAGCCAGTCGCGTACCTTCGTTTCCTGGTTCTCGTTGGGCATGACGGCGGCCTCCTCTCGAAAATCCGGCACTCAAGGCGTCGTATAAGTCCCCGACCCGGTGGGGACGCCATTGACAATCTCCAGAACTTGCGTGGCGGTGGCGCTGGCCTCGGCACTCCCGCAGGAACACCCTCCGCCGGACTTGACCTTCAGGCGGAACTCCAGGGTACGCTTCGTCGTCCGCCCCGGTCGAATGCCCAGCGCGGGCGGGTCCATGATTGTCACCGTCAGCGGCCCTCCGCCGGGACAGGGGACCGTTCGGTTGTTCCACGGGTCGAACGTCGGCGAGGTCGAGAAGTTGGCAAACATGTCCGTCCAAGTGTTGGGGGAATGTCCCGTGAGGGCAGGGACGTTGGTCTTTTCCCACCACTCCAGGACGCAATCGGATTTTCCCGCCGACCCCGACGCGAACGTCATCTTGATCTCGAAGTCGAACTGGTGCCCGAACTGGCTGCCGTTGTTGAAGGCCCGAACGTTCTTGATCGCCACGCTGGTCACGCAGCAACAGCATTTCGAGCACGCCGCCGCGCCCCCGTCGCAAGCCGCGCCGGCGTCGCTGCCCGCGCTCGGCTTCTCGGAGTTTTTGCATCCCGTCAGGCACATGGTCTTATCCCTGCCCCAGGTAGGACAGTACGCGGTCCAGGTACGTCATCGCCTTGGCGTGGAGCCGCTCGGCTCGCCGGTTCGGGTCGCCGACCGCGGCGTTCGTTAGTGTCCCCTCGATCCACGGGTGCTGCGGATCGGTGGCGAAGCCGTGGCCGAGGGCGAACATCAGGCCGACGAATAGGGCCGCTCCCGCATCCGTGGAAACCGCGTACTTGCGAGCCAACGCCCGGCCGTGCGGGACCAGGCCGCGGAGGACCACCTCGCCCATGTAGGCACACTTCTCGGGATGGGTCCGGGTCATCCGCCGGACCACCTCGTCCGCGAAGCTCCCGCCCGCCGCCGGAGCAATCTCAAAGGGTTCGAGGCGGGCTCGGCGGAGAGCCGCGCGGGCATAGGCGGAGTCGGGTCCGGCCACATGGGCGCGGTAGTCCGTCAACCGGCCGTGGAGTTGGTCGGCGCGAGCCATCTGGTCGGTGATCGCCGGGTCATTCAAGACCTCGCCCGCCCACGGAAGTTGGGGGTCGGTGTCGAAATCGCTCCCGAGCAGGAAGATCAGCTCAACGTAGAAGCGCACCGGGCCGCGGTTGGTGAAGCCGTACCGCGCGGCTCGATCCATGCCGAGCCGGATCACCCGGCGCAGGTCGGCGTCGCCGAGGAGTTCGGAGTGCTTGGCGGCGAACCCCTGGAGGTGCCCGACCAGCTCGTCCTCGAACTTCTGGAGGGCGGCCTTTCGGAATACTTCCATCTGCTCCGGGCGGATCGTCAACATGGCTGACCTCGGCGGGCGGAGACCAGCACCCTGGCCCTGGAGCCGTTCGACGCGAAGCGCAGCAGCACTTCCGGCTGATCGTCGTCCAGCAGAAAACTCCCGATCGGACCGAAAAACTCCGCCGTGTCCTCCATCGTGCAGGTCGGCAGGTAAACGCGCAGCACACGCGGGTCGTAGAAGCGGAAGTACAACTCCTTCCCCTCCGGGTTCTGCACGAGGAGGAAGCGGCGGAAGTGGCGGCGGACCTCCGGGAACGGCGCACGGCTCGTCAGCCACACGCCCCAACTCTTGCCCCAGCCCTCTCGGACGATTGTCTCCGGCAGCGGCGACTCCGGGGGCAGTCGTACCAGGTACGGCGCCACCAGCGCCAGCCGTTCGCCCTTCGTTCCCTCGTACAGCGACTGACGTTCTTCCTGGCACTGCTGAAGCAGGGCGAAGATGCGCACGTCGCGGGCGGCGTCCAGCAGGGCGAACAGCGGTTCGCTCTCCGCACGCAACACGTCGAGCAGCGGCCGCCCCTGCTGCGCCGGGGTGCCCGAAGGCGGCGCGGCCGCTTCGGTTGGCTTCGCGATCGCGGCTTCGACTGGCGCCACGACCGACGGCGGCGCCACCGCGACAGGCGCCGGCGCGGGACGGGGCAGCGAAGCGGCTTGCCCCACCTCCTCGAAGCGGACGAAGAAACTGCTCTTACCCGCAGTGATCCGGTCGCCGTCGCGCACCCCTGATTCCGTCACGCGCGAATCGTTGACGAACGTGCCCGTGCCGCTGTTCAGGTCGCGCACACGGCAGCCCTCACCCCCCCACTCCAGCGCGAAATGAATATTCGACAGCCCCGCGTCGCCCGCGATCACCAGGTTCGCCGTCTCGAAGCGGCCCACGTAGAGCGACTCGCCGGCGCGCAGCGCCGCCTTCTTCCCCTGACCAGGCCCGCTTTCGACGTGAAGGGTCACTCGCATGGCACGTCACTCGTCGCCGCCCCGACCGGGGCGGAACATTATTCCGGTCAGACCTCGCAGAACGGTGCGCCCGTTTGCGCCGCCGACTGCAAGGTCGACCCCTGGCCGGGGATGCCGATCATCACCGTCGGCAGCCCGACCGAGATCACGCCGCCGTGGACCGTCGGATCGCCCAGGCGCGCCGCCATCATGTTGCCGATCATCACGGTCGGCGATCCCATCGCGATGGAATCGGGCGGGCCGACACAAAGGGCCATGTCGCCTTGTCGTGCCGCCGGCATCATGCCAATGAGCACCGTCGGACAGCCGGCCGGCAAGATCGGGCCGCCGACGTGCGGGATCGGCGGCACGCCGGGGGTTACCATCGGACAAACGTGCATGTCGCCGACGCGGGCGGCGGGGGGCATAACGGATCTCCTTTTACGGCCGCTGCCGAGCCGCGAGCGGCTCACGCGGGCGCCGACTTCTGGCCCGTCTTCGCGTCGTCGGCCTGCGCCGGGTCGTCCGGCTTGGCCTCCTTCGCCTTCTCCGGACCCTTGGCGTCTTCGGGCGCCGTCGGGCTCGAGCCGCCGCCGCTGCCGGCCGCGCCGCCGCTGTTGATCAGCACCATTATCCCCTGGATGGTCACGCCGGTCGGGCCGATGTCCACGAAGCCGCCCGGCCCCTTCAGCGTCAGCTGCACGCCGGCCTCGAGAATCACCTTCATGCCGGCCTTCAGGTGGATCTCCATGCCGGCGTCGACGGCGTGCTTCTTGCCGACCTTCTCCTGCTGGTCGCCGCCCACCGTCAGCGACTGCCCGCCGTCGACCTGCTCGCAGCGGTCCTCCTTGACGTGCAGGTGGCTTTTCGCCTTAATCAGTTCCTTTTTATCCTTGCCGACCGTCAAATCCTGCGTGCCGTCGACCGCGACGACCTGCACCCCCTTGACGTGCAAATGGTCGTCTTTGCCGATCTCCTCCTTGCGCGTCTTCTCGATCACCACGTCGACGTTGCCGCCGTCCTTCGCCTCGCCCTTGCCGACGAGCAGTTCCACGTTGCCGTCGACGTGCTCGACGTGGTTGCGCAGGACGTGCAGGTGCTTGTCCTGGAATATCTTCTCCTTCTGGTCGCCCGCCTTCTTGCCGTCCTTCTCGGCGCCGACGATCAGGTGCCGGTCGTGGACGACGCGCTCCATGCTATCGTGCTTGACGCGCACGTCCAGGTTGCGCTCGGCGTGGAAGAAGATCTCCTCTTTCCCTTTGGTGTCGTCGAAGCGCCACTCGTTGAAGCCGACGCCGCCGGGCGTCGTGTTGCTCTTCACGCCGGTGACCTTGTTGTCCTTCTTGTGCTTGGCGTCTGGCCCGTCGCCGAGGTACGGCGGCATCTGCTCGGCGTTGTAGACGCTGCCGACGATGATCGGCCGGTCCGGGTCGCCCTCCTCGAAGGCGACGACCACCTCCTGGCCGATGCGCGGCCAGAACGAGGCGCCCCAGCGCTTGCCCGCCCACGCCTGGGCCACGCGCACCCAGCAGGAGCTGTCGGCGTCGTGCTTGCCCTGGCGGTCCCAGAAGAATTGCACCTTCACGCGGCCGTACTTGTCCGTGAAGATCTCCTCGCCCTTCGGCCCGACGATCACCGCCGTCTGCGTCCCCTGCACGAACGGCTTCGGCGTCGCCCGCGGCGGCCGGTACGACACCCCCGCCGGCACGCAGGTGAACGAGTTGTAGTACGCCGCCAGCCCGCCGCTCGCGTCGCCCTCGCCCCCCCCCGGCAGACGGCCGCTGTGCTGCACGCCGACGACGACGTACTCGCCGTCGCCGTCGTAGTGCCGTTCCAACTTGAACTTGTGCCCGCTCACCAGGGCGCGGCAGTTGCCCGTGCCGTGGACGACCAGCGCCCCCGCCCCGGCCTCCTCGGCGCGGAGGGCGACCGTCCGCTTGTTGTCCTCGAACAGCTTCTGGATATCGGCCGAGCGGTCGCCGCCGCCGGGCGTCACGTCGTCGAAGCGCTGCGCGTACTCGCCGGGGAAGTCGTACACCTCCAGGCTGTCGCTCGGGCCGACGTGCAACTTGTGCGTCACGGTGCCCGCCTTCGCCGACTCGGGCAGCGGCTTGTCGGCCTCCAGGTGGGCCTGCGGCTTCTGGAAGGCGTGGTCCCAGAGCGTGAACTTGCCCGTCAGCAGGTCTTGCACCTTGTTCCAGCTGCGGACGCGGTCCTCGATGACGCCGCCCTCGATCGCCTGGAAGACGGCCTTGCTCTGCTCCGGCGTGTCGGGGTGGCTCGCCGTCGTGTTGGCCAGCACCAGCGTGTGCTTGCCCTCGGCGTGCTTGAAGAAGTAATAGATGCCCTCCTCCTCCATGAGGCGGCTGACGAAGTTGAAATCGGTCTCGCGGTACTGCACGCAGTAGTCGCGCGGGTGAAAGGTGCCGCTGATCTGGTTGTCGAGGGGAACGCCCTTGAGGACTTCTTCGAGGATCTGCGGCACGGTCTTCTGCTGGAAGATGCGCGACTGGGCCTTGCGCGTCAGCAGCCAGAGCAGCGGCACGACCTCCATGCCGTAGGCGGTGAAGTCCTTGTCGCGGGCGCCCTGGCTGAGGCGGCAACAGACGCCGTTGAAGGGCCGCGTCTTGCCGTTGGAGAGGACGAGGCCGATCGTGACCGGCTGGCCGAGGACCTGGTCGAAGGCGACCTTCTTGTCGTTGTGGGCGATCAGGTCGAGGTGGAAGCGGAAGAGTTGGGAGATCCCCTCCTGGCCGGAGAAGCCGACGAGAAGGAAGAAGTCTTTGCCCTGCGGCGTCGTCACCGTCCACAAACGCTTGCCGGGTAGGAACGTGGACATGGACGCCTCACCCTCCGGGAACGCAGCCTCGTCGCGGCGCGCAGCGTCATTCTGCCGGGGCGGCGCCGCGAAGGCAAGCGCCTCCTTAAGGATATGCGGATTCGGGACCGGAAGCGGACACGGAGGGCGCGCCGCGCTCCTCGCGCCTTCCGCGGCGATCGAGAAACGGCTAGCATGAGAAGTCGCATGCCCGCAACGCGAAAAAAGGCACTGTCATGTCCCCGCTCTCCGAGACCGCATACGACGAGATGGTTGGCGCGATTCGATCTTGGCCCCCGGCCTGGCGCTTGCGCCTGGCGGAAACGATCCTCGGATCGCTCTCCAAGGAATTAGGCTCACCGCCCGCGCGAGGCGTCCCCGTCGAGCAAGTCCTTGGCATCGCCGCCGGCGACGGACCTCCTCCCGATGACGAAACCGTCCGGGGTTGGATCGAAGAGCATCGGAATGCGCCGAGCCATTGAGAGAGCCGAAGGAAATACCCCGAATCACGGCCCATCGATCAACACATACTCGTGCGGCACCCAGCCGGCCTCGCCGTCGGACAACTCGATTTGTGCCCAGTCGCCGCGCTCGAACAGCAGCCGCGCCTCGACGCCGCGGTTGAGCGGCGTGTCGGAGCGGCGCGGGTACGCCTCGCCGTTCCCCTTGCGCATCAGCACGCCGTCCTGCGCCACCACCACGAGCGGCCGACGCGCGTCCGCACGAAGTTCCCCTTCTTGCAGAGCCAGCGCCAGACCCAAGAGTCCCGTCAGCGCGAACGCGCTACACGCCAACGTCAGGGACTTCCCCCGCCCCCGCATCACCCGGCGCGTCGCGCCGACGCAGCCGGCGGCGAACAGCACGAACGCCAGCGTCAGCGCTCCCGGCACGGGCAGGCGCGGCAGCCACGGCGGGCGGTGGGCGACGGGAGGGCGGGCGAAGCGCCCCGGTTGCGGGTAGACGACCTGCTCGCGCGCCCAGGCGAGTTGGGCTTGCAAGGCGCGATCGTTGGGCGTGAGGCGCAAACCGCGTCGGTAGGCGAGGACCGCCCCGGCGAGGTCGTCGGCGAGGAGGCAGGCGTTGCCTTGATCGCGGAAGAAGTCCGCGCCGCTCACGCCGCGGCGGCGCAACTCTTCGTAGAGGTCGGCGGCGCGGCGGAAGCACGGCCGCGCCGCCGCCGGGTCGTCGCGCCGCGCCACGCCCAACTCGAACGACGTCTCCGCCTGTTCCAGCAGGGCCGCGTCGTCCGGCGGCGCCGCGCCGAGCAGCAGGGTCAGGAGGACGGCGCGCATGGCGGAGTCTCCAGAGTGAGAATCAGCGCGACGGCGGCGCCGGCGAGGTCGGCGGGCTCGCCGGAGCCGGGGGCGAAGCGGGCGGCGTCGCAGGCGCGGAAGAAGTCGGCCGCCCGCGTGACCCCTTCCTCGGACAGGCCGCCGCGGCGCAGGTGGAAGGCGGCCTCGGCGGGCGTCGGCAGGTCGGCCGGCAGGTCGTGGCGGTGGCGCAGGTAGCGGGCGACGACCAGCGCCGTCCGCCGCGCCCGCTCGTCCCCCTCCGCCCGTCCGAGCCGGCGCAGCGCCGCCAGCGCTTCCTCGGCGGCGCGGCTGCGACGCTGCCGCGCCCGTTTCGCCGCGTCCGGGTAGAGCCGGCGCCAGACGACGTACCAGGCGACGCACCCCAGCGGCGGCAGCGCGAACAGGGCACCGAGCCAGAGCGAGTCGGGCAGGCGGTCGAGGTCGTTGTGGCGTAGGACGGCCGGGCCGCTCGCGAGGTCAAAGGTCGCTTCCGGCGCCGGGATCGGCCGGGCGTCCGTCTCGCTCACCTTGACTTGTACGCGCGGCCGGACCGTCAGCGGCAATGGCGAGGTGTAATGCGTCTGATAGCCGCGCCACGCCGGCACGACGCCGGGCTTGAAGGAGACGAACGGGAAGCCGGGCACCGACCCCGCCCCGGCCGATTTCGGCTTGAGGCGATAGGCGAACTCCCACGTGTTCTCGTCGGGTTTCGTGCCCTCCGGCGGGCCGATGTCCTCGACGTAGAACGCCTCGGCGAAGGCGGGGAAGTCCGTCAGCTTCGGGCGGGACGGCGGACGGCGGACCGGGCCGGACGCCGTCACGCGCACCGTGTAGGTGAGCGGGTCTTCGGCCTGCACCTCCGCCGGCTCGGCGCGGGCGGCGACGGCGAACGTGCCGACGGCGCCGTTGAAGTGCGGCGGTCGGCGGACGATGGGCGGCTCGTCGCCGTCGGCCTGGGCGGCGACGGGGCCGAGCATCAGGGAGAGCAGCAAAGGAATCACCAGTCGCGCACCTTGCCCGCCGGGGCTCGGGGCGGGCGGCGCCGGTGAGCCTGGCGCTCCTCCAGCACGCGCTCCGTCGCCTGTTTCAGATGGCTCATGGCCTCTTCGTGGGTCATCGGCACCAGCTCGGCCTGGTCGGGGACGGCGTCGAGGTTGCCCTTGCCGGCCTTGCCCTGCTCGTCGGCGAGTGGGTTGTCGCCGGGGTCGGCCTTGACGGGCGCCTTGTCGCCGCTCCCCTTTGGCGTGCCGCTGCCGAGGTCGGCCGGCCCCTGCTTGCCGTCGTCCGGGCGCGGCGGCGGGCGGTTCGGGTTCTCGTCGTTCGGCGGCGGGTCGTTCTTGCGCTCCTCGGCCCGCGCCTTCGCCAGCACCCAGAGCGTCTTCGCCAGTTCGAGGTTGTGCCGCGCGTGGCCGGCGAACGGCTCGCCGAGGTCGTCCTCGCGCAGGCACTCCTCCCAGAGGGCGACGGCCTCTCGCAGGCGGGCGACGTCGTGGTCGTTGGCCTCCTGGACGAGGCAGGCCGCGAGGTCGTAGCGGGCGGCGGCGCGGCGGCGGCCGGAGGCGTCTTGGAGCGCCAGGCGGAAGTGAAACTCGGCCTGGGCGAAATCGAGCTTCTGGTAGAAGACGACCGCCTTGTTGAAGGCGACGAGGCCGGGGTCGGTGGCGCGTTCCTCCGCCCGGTCGAGGGATTGCAGGGCGGCGGCGAAGTCGCGCCGCGCCAGCGCCGCGTTGCCCCGGCGCACCCACTCGTCCGTCGGCTCGGCGGGGGAGGCGGCGAGGAGGAGCAGCGCCAGCGGCAGCGGCCAGATCCTGGAGAGAGTGCGTCTCATACCTCCGTCTCCTTATCGGGCGGCGCCACGACGGCGCGGTTGCCGCGCGTCCGCTTGCCCAGCGCCATGTCGCCGGTCAACAGCAGCAGCGCCGCGCCGAGGAACCACGGATAGCGCTGCTCGTACAGCGGCAGGGCGTCGTCGCTGTCCTCGCGCACGGGCCGCGGCTCGACGCGCTCGCGGAACAGCTTGCCGAGCGGCAGCGCTTTCGTGTGCGCCGGCGTGTAAACCCCCTCGGTGATGTGGGAGATCTCCTGGAGGGGTTCTTCCTCCAGGCGCGTCAGCACCGGCTTGCCGTCGTGTTCCAGAACGCGCCCCTCGCCGAGCGGGATGGGCCACGCCCGGTCGGGATCGCCGAGGCCGACCGCGTGGACGGGGATCTCCTTCGCCCGCGCCTCGGCGGCCGGCAGGCGCCACTCGCCGTCGCGGGCCGGGTCATCGCCGTCGGACAGCAAAAGGATGTCTTGATAGCCGCGATGGCGCGAATCGTGCAGTTCGACGGCGGCGCGCAGCCCGGCGCCGATGCGCGTGCCGGAGCCGTCGTCGTCGGTGACGGCCAGGTCCGGCGGCAGGTGGTCGCCGTCGAGAGCCTCGGCGATCTCCTTGAAGTGGTCGTAGTCGTGCGTCAGCGGGCAGACGACCTTGGCGCGGCCGGCGAAGACGACGAGGCCGACGCGGTGCCCGCCGCGCTGCTTCAGCGTGGCGACGAGGTCGAGGAGCGCCGCCCTGGCGCGGTCGAGGCGGCTGGGCTGTTCGGCAAACATGCTGCGACTGAGGTCGAGGACGACGACGAGATCACGACCGGGGGCGACGGTCTGGCTCCAGTCGCGGCCCCACTGCGGCCCGGCGACGCCGACGGCGAGGAGCGTCATCGCCAGGCTGAAGGCGAGACTCCGCACGAAGCGGGCGCCGCGCCGCGGGGCGATCAGCACTTCGAGCATCAGCAGGTTGCCGAGTTGCGACAGGGCACGGCGGCGTCGGCGCAGGGCGAAGAAGCCAAGCAGCGACAACAGCGGCATCAGGCTCAGCAGGCTGAAGGCCCAGGGGTTGGCGAACCAGTGGCGGAGCATAAGTGGTGGTCGGTGGTCGGTGGTCGGTGGTCGGTGGTCGGGATTCACCGTCCACCATCCACCGGCCACCGACCACCCCCTTAAGGGATCCGTTGCCAAATCGTCAATTCCAGAGCGCTCACCGCCAGCCACAGCACGAACGCGGCCAGGGCGAACCACGGGAAGCCCTCGTGGTAGCGCCGGTACTGAAAGCTGGTGATGCTGTCGCGCTCCAGAGCGTCGATGTCGCGCAGCACGGCGAGCAGGGCGCGCGTGTCGCGCGCTGGGAAGCAGCGGCCGCGCGTGATGTGCGCGACCTCGGTCAAGGTGCGCAGGCCCAACTCGCGGTTGGCGGCGCTGTCGGGGCGCGGGGCGTCCTCGGCGGGGGGCGCGCCGCCGGCGCCGGCGTCGATGGCGTAGACGCGCGCCGCGAGGTTCGCCGCCACTTGCCCCACCTGGCGCGGCGTCAGCCCCGACGGCGGCGTGACGACGTTGTGTTCGCCGTCGCTGAGCAGCACCAGCACCTTGCGCCGCGTGCCGGCGCTCTCCAGCCGGTGCAGCCCCAGGACGAGGGCGTCGCTGACGTTCGTCTCCGCCTCGCCGGGGACGCCGAGCGGTTTCACCTCGTCGAGCAGGCGGAGCAGCACGGAGTGACTGAGCGTCAACGGGCAGGGGCTCTCGGGGCGCGTGCCGAAGGTGACGAGGCCGACGAGGTCGTGCGGCCGGCCGTCGAAGTGGCCGCCGTCCTCGGCGTCGCCGCCCTGGACGAAAAGGCGAAACGCCTTCTTGACGGCGTCGAGGCGCGTCACGGTCTGGCCGTTCCAGTCGAAGTCCGGCTCGGCCATGCTGCCGCTGGCGTCGACGACCATCTGAAGGGCGATGCCTTCCGTCTCGATGCGCGTGCGCCGGTCGGGCCAGCGCGGCCCGGCGAGGGCGGCGACGAGCAGCAGCAGCGCGAGGGCGCGCAGGCCGGCGCCGCCCCAACGGGCGCCGTCGCCGCGGCCGCCGGGCACCGGGGCGAGGCAGGCCGTGTCGGGGTAGCGCAGGGCTCCGCCGCGCTGCCGCAGCCACCACCACACGAGCGGCGGCAGCAGCAGAGCCAGCAACAGGAACCGGGGCTCGGCGAAGTGGAACATCGGCGCGGCCAGTGCGGTTGCGGAGGGCACCTCATTCCCACGATAACAGCCGCGCGGCGGAAAGCAAAGGACGTGCCGAGGCGCGGCCGCCGCGCCGGGTCGGGAAAGAGCCGTGCTGCTTGACGAACGTGGCGAGGGCGGATGCACGCCGTGTCGTCAGTGCTGGCGAGGGCGTGACCACCCCCCGCGGCGTCCGCGCCGAGTGCGGATTGACGGCGCCCTGAAACGTCTGCGACAATCCTATTTCTCCGCTTCGTACGGAGGCACGGTCCTTGACACGACCCCAGGGGATCTCCCATGCCGCTCCTCGATCACTTCCACGCGCCCCTCGGCGCCTCTCGCCGCTGGGAGTCGTTCCACTCCAGCTGGGCGACCAAAATTTCGGACGCCTTGACGGAACGCTGGCTGCCGCCCAACTACATCGCGGAAGAGTACGCCCACGTCGGCCCCTCCGTCGAGATCGACGTCGCCACCTTCGAGCAAGCGGACGAGGCCGCCGAGGACGAGGGCGCCGTCGCGACGCTCGGCCCCAAGACGTGGTCGCCGCCACTGGCCGACGCGACGATTTCCGCCGTTTTTCTGGACACCTTCGAGGTGCGGATTCTCTCGACGGACGCGGGGCCGAAATTGGTCGCCGCCATCGAACTCGTCAGTCCCGGCAACAAGGACCGCGCCGCGGAACGGCGGGCGTTCGCCGCCAAGTGCGCCAGCTACCTCTCCCAGGGTATCGGCCTCATCGTCGTGGACATCGTGACGAACCGCCGAGCCAACTTGCATAACGAGATCCTCCAACTCATGGACGCGGCGGACGCCGCGCGCCTGGCTCCGGAGGTTTCGCTGTACGCCGTGGCCTACCGCCCGCTGCGGCGCGAAGGCAAGGACGAGATCGACGTCTGGCGCGCCCCGCTGGCGCTGGGCCGCCCGCTGCCCACGCTGCCCCTGAGCCTGCGCGCCGACCTCGTCATCCCCGTGGACTTCGAGGCGACTTACGCCGAGGCGTGTACGCGCAAGCGGCTCACCGGCTCCTGATTCAGGCCAGGAGAGCCAGGAAGCGCCGGTACGGCTCGGCCCACCGCCCCGGATCGCGCGGCTCGTAGGTCTTCACCGCGAACGACCGTCGCACCACCTCGCGCGCCTCGCCCAGCGAGCCGAGGACGCCCAGCCCAATCGCCTGCACCAGCACGTTGCCGATCGCCGTCGCCTCGACCGGCCCCGCGACGACCGGCCGGTTGCAGGCGTCCGCCGTGAGTTGGTTGAGCAACTCATTTTGACTGCCGCCGCCGACGACGTGGACCACGTCGAGTCGCTTCCCCGTCAACTCCTCAAGGCGCTCGAGTACCCAGCGGTAGCGCAGCGCCAGACTCTCCAGGGCGCAGCGCACCACCGCCCCCGGCTCCGACGGCGCCGGCTGCCCGGTGCGCGTGCAGAAGTCGGCCAGCGCCTGCGGCATGTTCGCCGGGAGAATGAACGACGCATCATCCGGGTTGACGAGGGACGCGAACGGCGGCGCCGCCTCGGCCAGCCGCGCCAGTTCGTCGTAACCGTAAGTGCGCCCCGCTCGCTCCCACACCCGGCGACACTCCTGCACCAGCCACAGACCCATGATGTTCTTGAGGAAGCGGATCGTGCCGCCGACGCCGCCCTCATTGGTGAAGTTGTACGCGCGCACCTTCTCCGAGATGAGCGGCGCCGGCAACTCCGCCCCCATGAGCGACCACGTCCCGGAGCTGATGTAGGCCCACGAGGCGCCGCGCGCCGGCACCGCCGCCACCGCCGACCCGGTATCGTGGGACGCCGGCACGACCACCGGCACCGGCGCCGCCCCGGTCTCCTGAGCGACCGACGGCCGCAGCGGGCCGAGGACCGTCCCCGGAGCCACGAGCGTGCCGAGGATCTTCGCCGGCAGGCCGAACGCCTCCAGCAGTGGGTACGCCCAGCCCTTCGCCATCGGGTCGTAGAGCTGCGTCGTCGTCGCGTTGCTGAACTCGTTCACCTTGATGCCAGTGAAAAAGTAGTGGAAGAGATCGGGAATCGTCAGCAGCGTCTCGGCGGCGTCGAGCAGCGGCGAGCGGTCGCGCCGCAGCGCCAGCAGCTGGAACAGCGTGTTGAAGCGCATGAACTGGACGCCGGTTTGGCGGAACACCTCGGCGCGCGGCACGCGGGCGAACGCCTCGTCCATGATGCCTTCGGTGTGCGGGTCGCGGTAGTAGCGCGGGTTGCCGAGCAGCGTGCCGTCGCGGCCGAGCAGGGCGAAGTCAACGCCCCAGGTATCGACGCCGAGCGAATCGACGCCGCCCTTCTCGGCGACGCACTTGCGCAGCCCGGTCAGCATCTCCTGGTGGAGGCGCAGCACGTCCCAGTGCAGCGTGTCGAGGGTGCGCACCGGCCCGTTGGGGAAGCGGTGGACGACTTCCAGGTCCAGCCGCGAGCCGTCGAACAGGCCGAGGATGCCGCGGCCGCTCTCGGCGCCGAGGTCGAAGGCGAGGAGTTTCTTGTGAGTCATTAGTCATTAGTCATTAGTCATTAGTCATTAGTCATTGGTCGCCGAATCGCCGTCAGTGTACAGTGATGGGGAGCCGGATGCCAGCAATCCGCCGCGACGGCCGCCGGCTCGTGACTAATGACTAATGACTAATGACTAGTGACTAATGACCAGACGTTTCGTCAAGCAACTCGCCGACGGCGAGGCGGTCGAGGAAGTGTTCCTCGTCAACGACAAGCAGCTGCGGGCCAACCGCAACGGCAACCTCTACTTGCAGGTCGACCTGAGCGACCGCACCGGGACGATCAACGCCCGGCAGTGGAACGCCGGCGAACACGTCTTCCGCTCCTTCGAGGTCGGCGACTTCCTCCTGGCGCGCGGCAAGGTGCAGCTGTTCCAGGGGACGATGCAGATCATCCTGTCGGCCGTCGAGCGCGTGGTGCCGGAGAAGATCGGCCTCGACCTCGGCGATTTCCTCCCCCACACGGAGCAGGACGTCAGCAAACTGCTGGAGCGGCTGCGCAAGGTGCTGCTGAAGCTGGCGAACCCGCACCTGCGGGCGCTGGTCGAGTGCTTCCTGATCGACGGCGACTTCGTCCACGACTTCTGCCGCGCCCCGGCCGGCGTCCGCAACCACCACGCCTACCTCGGCGGCCTGCTGGAGCACGTCGTCACGCTGCTCGACGCCGCCGACCGCCTCTGCCCGCTCTACCCCGAGCTGGACCGCGACCTGCTCCTCATGGGCGTCTTCCTGCACGACGTCGGCAAGGTGCGCGAGCTGACTTACGGCCGCAGCTTCGGCTACTCCGACGAGGGGCAACTGATCGGCCACCTCGTCATCGGCGTGGAGATGCTGAACGAGAAAGTCGCGAAAGTCCCCGACCTGACGGGCGAACGCTTCCCGGCCGAGTTGCTGCTGCGGCTGAAACACATGATCCTGGCGCACCACGGCACCTACGAGTTCGGCAGCGCGCGCCTGCCGATGACGCCGGAGGCGATCGCGCTGCACCACCTGGACAACTTCGACGCCAAAGTGCATAGCTTTACGCGCGACATCCGTGAGGATAAGAACCAGGCGTCGGCGTGGACGCCGTACAACCCCCAGACGCAGCGGAAGCTGTTCAAAGGGGGGAACGACGGCGGCGAGGCGGCGTACACGCCGACGGCGGACGCGGGCGAGTGACCTTACCGCCGCGCGGCGTCGGCGAGCGTCTGGGCGAACTCGGCGCAACTGGAGAAGCGCCGCGCCGGGTCGTCGTTGAGCGCCCGGATCAGGACGTCGGCCTCGGCGTCGCTGACGGCCTCGAAAGTGACGGCCTGGCTGGGGCGCGACCGGCCGAAGCGCGAGGGACTCGGGCTGCCGCGCTGGGGCAGCGCGCCGCTGACCATCTCGTGATAGATCACCGCGAGGCTGTACTGGTCGGCGGCGCGGCCGGCCTGCTTCCGCAACAACTCGGGGGCGGCGTAGCGCGGGTTGAACTGCGCCGCCGAGCGCCCGGCGGGCAGCCAGAAGAGCGGCACCAGGCCGAAGTCAGCGACCAGGAGACGGTCGCCGTCGAGCCACAGCGGCCGCGGATTCAGGGCCAGGTGCGGCAGGCCGAACGCCTCGTGGAGCGCGTCGAGGGCCTTGGCCGCGGCGGCGACGTGGCGCAGCGCTTCCTCGCGCGGCAGGCCGGACGACCCCTCGCCGCGGCACTCCTGCCAGCGCTCGCGCAGCGTCCGCGGCGGCAGGTCGGTGACCAGGGCGAGGCGCCCCGGACCGTCGTCGCGCACCTCGGTCGGCACCAGGGCCGGGTGACGCATTTCGCGGAGACGGGCGACCGCCTCACGCTGACAGACGGCGCGGCGCTGGTCGAAGCCGTAGACGAACTTGACCAGGCGCGGCCGCCCGCCCGGCCCCTCGACCTGCCACACCTCGGTGAGCGGGCCACGCTCGACGCACTTCACGAAGCGATGGCCCGGCAGCATGTCCGACCCGTAGGGAGCCGGCTGGCGGCGCCCGCCGTCCCCGTTCGCCGGTCGCGTGGCCTGGACCGGCGGAGTAGGCGGCGCGGGCGAAGTCATCGGGCGGACCACCGCGACGTCGGCGGAGCCCTTGCCCGCCTTCGCCAGGGCGCGGACGAACTCCAGGCACGACGGGAAGCGTTCCTCGGGCGCCTTGGACAGCGCCCGCGCGACGATCACTAAATCGCCGGGCGGCAGGCGCAGCAGGTTGGGCGTCGCCGTCGTGTGCTGGAGCAGCAGTTGCCGCGCGTTCTTGCCGTCGAACGGCAGGGTGCCCGTGAGAAGTTCGTGGTAGACGATGGCGAGGCTGTACTGGTCGCTGTGCGGGCTGATGCCGCCCTGGAACACCTCCGGCGAGGCGTACAGCGGCGTGATGGCGCCCAGCGGCAACTCGCCGCCCTGGAAGCGGCCGAGGCCGCTGACCAGGCCGAAGTCGGCGACCTTGACGTGGTTGCTGACGACGAACAGGTTCTTCGGCTTCACGTCCAGGTGCTGCAAGCCGTGCCGCGTGTTGAGCAGGTCGAGCACCTCGGCGGCCTCGGCCAGGTAGGCGAGCAGCTCGCCGCGCGGGACGCCGACGAGGCCGGCGCGCTGGTGTCCTTCGAGGACGTGGTGCAAATTGGTGTCGGCCAACTCCATGACGATGACGAGCGCGCGGCCGACGCGCTCGACGCGCTCCATCGACAGCAAAAACGGATGGCGGATCGCCTTGATACGCTCGATGGCCTGCCACTCTTCGTCGGCGGCGGTCGGCGCGCTGTCGAGGGAGTCGGCGTGGCCGTCGACGAACTTGATCGCCTTGAACAGGCCGCCGGGCGCCTCGCACTTCCACACCTCGCCGAAGCCGCCGCGCCCCAGCGGTTCCAGGAGGCGGTAGCCGGGGATCGGTTCGGCGTTCGGGGCTTTGACACTCGTCACACGTCGGTCCTCACGAATCGCCGCTCGCGGCTTCGCACATGCGAAGCCGCGAGCGGCGGTCGATCACGCCGCCGGCTTCTTCGGCGCCGGCGCCCTCGGCCGGTCGTCGGTCGCGTACACTTCGCCCGGAACGCCGGCGACGACCGCGCCCAGGACGGGGATGCCCAGCGCGTGCAGGCGCCGCCGCGCCTCGTGGACCAGCGGCAAACGGCTGGTGCCACGCAGTACCGACAACAGCACTCCGTCGACGTGCTGCCCCAGCATCAGGGCGTCGGCGACCGGCAGCACCGGCGGGCAGTCGATGATGACGAAGTCGTAGCGCGACTTCAGCTCGGCGAGCAACGGGCCGACGTCCTGGGCGAGGGCCTGCAAGGCGTGGTCGTTGGCGGTCCCGGCGGGGACGGTCCACAGGCGGCTGATCGGCGTGGCGTGCAGCACGGCGTCCAGTTCGGCCTCGCCGCACAGCACGTCGCTGAAGCCCGGTTCCCGTCCCAGGCCGAACAGGCGGTGCGCCCCCGGTTTGCGCATGTCGGCGTCGAGCAGCAGCGTGCGCCGCCAGGCGCGGGCGAGGCTGATGGCGAGCTGACTGGCGAGCGACGTCTTGCCCTCGCCGCCGACAGCGCTGGTGACGAGCACGACGTTCAGCCCCCGCGTCTCCGCCTCGTAGAGCAGGCGGGTGCGGACGGCGTCGAGGGCCTCGCTGAGCAGGCGCGTGCCGGGGTCGCCGGGCTTCGGGCTGACGCCGGCGAGGCGACGTTTTACCGTGGCCGGGGCGTCGGGCAGGGTGCCGAACAGGCACAGCCCGCCGGCCTGGCCGACGTCCTCGGCTTGATGGACGCGGCAAGTGCGGTATTCCTGCCAGCCGTAGCCGAGCAGGACGACCAGGACGGCGCACGCGCCGGCGAGAGCCGCCGCGCCGGCGCGCCGTGCCGTCTGTGGCGGAGGCGCCTCGGCCCACTCCTCGGCGGTGACGCGCGGCGGCGCCGCCAATTCTTGCTCGCGCGCCTTCACCTCGGCTTTCGCCCGCTCCGCCGACGCCTCCGCCGCCGCGGACGCCTCGCGAGTGCGGTCGACATCCTTCGCCGCGTCGGCGAGTGAGCGACTTTCCTCCTCCAGCCGGCGCATGTCGTCGGCGAGGCTCTTCTCGCGCTCGGCCAGGGTGGCGATCTGATTCCGGATGAGGGCGATGGCGGCGAGGTCGGCCGTTGGCGAGGCGGGAGCGACGCCACTCCGTGCGGCGAGTTGGTCGCGCCGAGTGCGGATGCGGCGGTCGATGTCGGCCAGTTCCTCCAGCGCCCGCGTCAAGGCCGGCGGCGTCTTTCCCGGCAGCGCCAGGCCGCGCAGGTGTTCGATTTCCTCCAGCAGGCGGGCGCGCGTGGCGGCGAGCGGGCGCAGGATTTCGTCGTCGGCGAAGCGCCCTTCGGCGACCGGCGGCGGCGTCTTGTCGCGGGCCTGAAGCAAGGCCAGTTCCCGTTCGGCGGCAGCTTTACGGGAGCGCGTCTCGCGCAACTCCCGCTCCGCGTCGGCGCGCTTGGCGCGGGGCGAGGCGTCGCCGGCGCCGGCGAGACCGCGGAGCCGGGCGCGCGGTTCGCGGACCTGCTCTAGGGCGATGCGCCACTTCGCCTCGGCGTCGGCCAGGCGCTCCGCGCGGGCGCGGCGCTCGCGCGAGCCGGCCTCGCGGACGACGGCCTCGGCCAGGGCGTTGACGGCGGCGGCCAGGGCGGGCGCGCGGGCGCCGGTCAGGGTCAGGTCGACGTGCGTGCCGCCCGCCGGGGCGTCGGCGCGGAGGGTGGCCGGGTCAGAAACTTCGTCCTGGCCGAACGAGGCGGCGATAAGGTCGGCGTCGCACGCCAAAGCGACGAGGTCGCGGCGCAGGGCGGCGGGGTCGTCTTCCGGACGGGCGCTGAAGCGGAGGCGGGCCGTTACGGTCGGGACGGGTACGGGCAAGGCGAGCCAGCAGCCAGCGACGGCGACGGTGGCGACGGCAAGGCCGACGAGCAGGGCGCGGCCCCAGCAGTGGCCGAGTGCGCGGAGGAAGCCGGAGGCGCCGGGCGCGGGCAAGGACGCGGCAGGCGGGGCGGAGAGACGCTCCGTCACGCGCGGCAGGACAGGGTCGGTGATGCCGGACTCGGGGACCATGACAAGCGTTCCGGGAGATAATCGCGCGGCTCGTCGGCCGGGCACGGCGGGCAGGTCCTCTTCTGGTGCGGGCGCGCATCTCGGACGAACGGCGGCGCGCGCTCCGGGCCGTCTCGAAAAGAGTCTAGCACATGAGAGGGTGTCGGGCGGGGCCGGCGGATTCGTCTCTGTAAGTCCCTCTCCTCTTTGGGGAGAGGGGTTAGGGGAGAGGGGCTTACAGAGACGAATCACTTCGGGGGCGGGCGGGGGCTCGCCGTCACCGGCGGCGCGTCGTCCGGGGGAGGCGTGCGGACGCGCGCGGCGTCGCGGTACTCGAACGGGTCGGGGAGCGTCAGGCGCAGGAACGGAGCCGGCGTGGCGCGTACGGGCGGCGTCGCCGCGCGGACGGCGGACGCGGAGAAGTCGGCCGTCGGGTCGTCGAGCGAGGCGCGGTCGGGCGCTGGCCCGGCGAGGACGGGCAACGCGGCCGGCTGGTTGACGTCGGGACCCGGCCGGCGGGCGCGGGCGCCGGCGGGCAGGACATGCTCATGCGGGCGCTCCGGGTCGAGTCTGTAGTCGCTCAGGGGCGGTTCCTCCGCGAGGGGGCGCGGCCGCGGAGGCGTTCGGTCTTTGCCGGCGGGCAGGCGCGGCACGAGACCCTGGTTCGGCGGCAGCGGCACGCTCGGGGATTCCAGGGCCGAAGGCACGGGCAGGCGGCGCGGTCCCGTCGAGGGCGCTTCGGCCGGCGCCACCTGGCCCGACGGCGGCAACCGCCGAGCGAGCATCGCACCGCCGCGGTCGTCGGGGAAGCGAAAGCCGTCGGCCTCCGTCGGCGCGGCTTCGGCGACCGGCGCGGGCGCGGCCTGGTCCGGCGCTTCCTCCGCGGAGACCGCGACGGCGGCGGGACCGCTGACCGTCGTGCCGCCGCAGCCGATCAAAGCCGTCAGCAGAACGTCGACCAGGAACCGCCCGGCAAGGCAATGGCGAGAACTGTTCATGAGGCGTCTCACTTCGCGGGCACTTCCAGGACGAGCTTGACCGGCGTCCCTTCTTTCGGCAGGACGTCCTTGTTCGTCTCCAGTTTCAGATACTTTTCCTCTTTGAGCGTCAGGCTCGTCTGGCAGACCGTCTTGTCGGTGACGGGGTAGATGGCAAGGAAGGTGCCGCTCAGGTCGGCGCCGTAGACCTTCTCCGGCTTCTCGGGATTCGGCTGCGTCAGGACCGAGCCGGTGAAGCGGACCTCGACCGACTTCGGCAGCGGCTTGTTCGTCTTCGGGTCGAGCAGCACCTTGTCGAGCGTCAGCCGCTTCGGCAACCCGTCGGGGCCGGTGATTTCGATGAAGACGATCACTTTTGGCCCTTTCGGCTCCTTGCCGGCGACGGCGACCGGCTCGCCGGGCGTCAGGCCGAGCGACGCCAGCGCCTTGTGCAGGTCGCTCGGCTTGACCGACGGGTCGATGGTGACGACGGTTTCGTGCGCCTTCTCGCCGCCTTTGCCGGGCGTCGGGTGGAACGGCCAGCAGGCGATCACCTCGACGGGGTAGATCTCCTTGAAGCGCTCGTCGTTGATCTTGCGCGGCGCCACCTTCGCGTCGACGCTGACGGTGCGCCGGTCCTTGTCGACCACGACGCCGTCGGCCGCGCGCGCGGAGACGGCGCCGAGCAGGATGACGACGACGGCGAGTCGAAACATGGTGTTCCTCCTCTCCCCACTCGGTACGGAGTACTCAGTACCGAGCACTCCTATTTGTCGCCGATACACACGACCGCCGTGGGCTTGCCGGCGTTCGGCCCTTCGAGGTTGCACGTCGCCACGTAGACGCGCCCGCCGTGGACGGCCGGCCCGCCGTAGACCATGCCAGGCGACGCCACCGCCGAGTCGGCGCCGAGGTCGAGCGCCCACTTCCTGGCGCCGTCCACGAGGCCGAGCGCGTGAATGACGCCTTTGAGGTCGCCGACATAGACGACACCGCCCGCGACGGCCGGCGGGGCGAAGAACGGCGCCTGGGCGTCGTAGTGCCAGCGCAGCTCGCCCGTCGCCAGGTCGAACGCCCGCACCTTGCCGTCGGTCGCCGTCACCACCGCCGCCCCGTCGGCGACGGCCGCGCACGACACCACGCCGCCCTTGACCTCTTTCTGCCACTTCACCTTGCCGTCGGCGAGGTTCAGCGCCGTCACCGAACCCTTCGCGTTCGCCACGGCCTTCGTATCGTAGCCGATGCTGCTGCCGGTGACGATGATCGTGTCGCCGCCGACCGTCGGACCGCCCCAGGGGTTGAGCGCCAACGGCGTGCGCCACTTGATGTCGCCGGTCGCCGCGTCGAGGCCGAACAGGGCGCGGTCGCCGACCTGCTCCTTGTCGAGGAATGCCGAGGCGACCAGAACGCGGTCGCCGACGACGCTCACCGGGGCGTCGACGTGCCACTTGCCGGCGCCCTGCTGCCACAGCTTCACCGGCGCCGGCTTGGGCAGCTGGTCCTCGCTCGGGAGAACGGCGAAGTCCGGGTCCTTCTTCTTGTCCTTCTCGTACTGCGCGGCCAGGTCGGCCCACTTCGCTTCGAGGATTTTATGGATCGCGTCGAGGCCCATTTCCTTGCCGTCGAGCGTGACGCGGTGGGCGTCGACGCACAGGACGCCCGCGGCGCCGCCGCCGAGGGTGACGCGGCCCTTCTCCACCGTCGGCGAGCCTTCCAAATGGACGAGCGTCCCCGGCACCGGCAGTTGCCACAGCGGCAGGCCCTTGTCGAGGCGGACGCAGTGCAGCACGGCGCCGTCGGTCTGATGCATGCCGTCGCCGAAGATCAGGGTCCCCCCGGAGACGGCGGGCGAGCTGACGGTCGGCAGCTTGAGGTACGGCGTCGTCTTCGTCCACGCCGCCTTGCCGTCGGCGCCGAGGGCGTAGAAGGTCGAGACGTTGAACGCGCCCAACCCCGAGACGAAAAGGCGCTCGCCGTCGGGGACGGGGGCGGCGATGAAGTTTTGTTGCGACTTCAGCGCCCAGAGAACCTTCGGCGCCGCCGGGCCGGGCTTGCCGTCGGTGTTGCCGGTGCGGGCGACGTTGCCGCGGTACGTCGCCCACGGCTCGGCGGAATAGGAAAAGGGAACCACGGAGACACAGAGGCACAGAGAGAAGAGCCAGGGAACGTGCTTCGGCATCATTCTTTCCTTTTTGGTTCCGGGGGTGGCGTCGTCGTTCCGGGGGTGGCGTCGTCGTTCCGGGGGTGGGTGTCGTCGTTCCGGGGGTGCGTGTCGTCGTTCCGGGGGTGCGCTGCGCGACCCCCGGCTGTGGGATACAACCCCTTCGGGGCAGGGCTTCCAACATGTTCAGTAGTTGTACCGTATTCTTCCCTTGGCGGGTGGCTGAAAACGCCCGTGGTTTTCGGCATGTCCCGCCTCGGCCACGGCGAGGACCGACTGACAGTGGACGT
>JBBROG010000009.1:0-62046 GCA_038229635.1 Gemmatales bacterium | reverse complement strand
CGCCGCCCTGCGGGCGTGCGGCTAAACAGCCAGGGCGGCGGGCAGCCCGCGAAACGCGGAAAGGCGATCGCGATGGCCGAGTACACCGACCGCGAACACTTCATCCCGATCCGCCGCAGCGAACTGGTCGACCTGCTGTGCGCGGACAAGGACCTCAAGCCGCGCGAGCGCGACGTCTTCCGCCAGTTCTGCCGGCTGGTGGCGGCGACGTACCACTTCGAGTACAACCAGCGCCTGGAAGAGATGAAGGACGACTACACGCCGTTCGACCCCGACCGCGACACACGCTCGTTGGCGTCCCTCAGCGCCGAGGAGCGGCTGCGCCGGCTCAACGAGTTGTTCAGCGACTTCGGCTGGCTGCTGGAGCGGGCCAACTTCAAGCACCTCAGCTGCGACGACCTGGAGCCGGTGCTGAACGGCGCCGGTCCCTGGGGCGTGCCGCTCGACGTCGACTTCGGCGCCTTCGAGCGCATCGCCCTGTTCGCCCGCGGCGAAACCAAGATGAAGCGCAGCCGTCGCCGCCTCCGCAACTTCTACCGCCTTGAGGAGACGATGGTGCCGAGCTACCAGCGCCTGGTGCTGATCCTCAAGATGCGCAAGCACCGCCGGCTGCCGCCGGACGTCGACACGGAGAGCGTCTATTTGAAGGTGTTCAAGAATATCCCGAAGCTCGACGTGAAGATGCTGCTGCCGGGGGCGAAGGTGCGGCTGTCGCGCGCCGACAAGGGGAAGATCGGCGTGCCGGTGGTCGGCGGGCTGGCGATGGTGGCGTGGAAGGCGCTGCAGGCGTTGGGCGTGGTCCTCGCCGAACTGCTCGACGACGTCGCCGGCGCGTTCGTCCACGCGGGCGGCAACCCGACGCTGGCGATGTGGGTGGCGGCCAGCGGCGTGGCGGGCTACGGCTACAACACCTGGTACGGGTATCGGCAGACGAAGCAGCGCTACTACCTGACGCTGACGCAGAGCCTGTACTACCAGAACCTCGACAGCAACGCCGGCGTGCTGACGCGGCTGCTCGACGAGGCCGAGGAGCAGGAAGGGCGCGAGGCGATCCTGGCGTACTTCTTCCTGTGGCGCTACGCCAACGAGAGCGGTTGGACCCCGGAGGCGCTCGACGACTACGTCGAGCTGTACCTGGAAGGCAAGGCCGGACTGAAGGTCGATTTCGAGATCGGCGACGCCATCGCCAAGTTGGAGAAGATGCACATCGTCCGGAAGGACGGCCCGCGCTACCGGGCCGTGCCGATCGACAAGGCGCTGGAGATGCTCGACTGGACCTGGGACAATTACTTCAAGTACAACAACCCGGAGCCGGAAAGTCCTCCCGTGCCTTGAGGGTGTCTCACAGAACCTCACTCAAGGACGACGTCCGACGTCCCACATCGCCCACGATTCTTCCCATCCACGCCCCTCTCTCGCCTTACCCTTCCTCGCTTCCGCCGCTCGACGGCGCTTCAGTTTCGTTCCTGGGGGTGCCGTCGTCGCTCCCCTTGTCCATTTATTAGTATTATCGATTGATTTACCTAATTAAAAAGCGCTTTATAAACCTATATACCGATTTCTAAGGCGGGATGACGGAAAAAAATCGCCAAAAAACCTTGACGTCACTCATGAACGTCCTTATAGTAAAGGTGTCCAGGGAGAGAAGGGGCTCGTTGAACGGACATCCCCGAAGAGAACGCCTGACGAGGAGAGCGACCGATGGACAGCTGGCGCAAGGTGTGGCGAGAGGGTCTGGCTCCGCTGATCTCGGCGGAGGGGTTGGAAGTGTTGCGGACGGCCCTGGCCAGTGACGACGCGCGACTGCTGCAAGGGGCGACGACGACGCCGCCGCCGCTGCAGTGCGTGCAGGACTGGCCGGTCGAGGCGGCGTGTGCCCTCGGCTTCTGCGGCTGGCAGGGCGAGGGGTTGGAGACGGTGGCGGAGGTCGAGGAGTACTTCGCCCGCCTCTGCTTCGAGGTCGACCAGCGCCTCGGCGAGCCGGCCGCCTGCCGCTGGTTCCTCAACTGGTTCGACGAGACGCCGCGCGACGACATGCG
Source organism: Gemmatales bacterium (assembly GCA_038229635.1). Taxonomy (GTDB): domain Bacteria; phylum Planctomycetota; class Planctomycetia; order Gemmatales; family Gemmataceae; genus DATFNV01. The sequence goes on along the minus strand of JBBROG010000009.1, from coordinate 60,007 downwards.
CCGCCTGCTCCTCGCCGAGGTGCAGCGGACCCTGGCTCGCCGCCTCGCCGGCGCGGCGGCCGACGACCTCGCCGACGAGGCCGCGAGCGACGAGACGGCGGCGGCGTGAGGACAATGCGCAACGCGACGATTTAATCCCTGGGGGGTGTGTTATGCTCTGTCGTCACTGCGGCCGCGTGCCGTCCAACCGTCCCCGCGGCCTGTGCTGGTCGTGCTACTACCGGCCCGGCGTCCGCGAGCAGTACCCGTCCACAAGCAAGTTCGCCCGCCGCGGCCTCGACGACTTCAACGGCCGCGTGCCGCTGCCCGAGGCGCCGACCGGCGCCGCGCCGGGCAGCGCCGACAAGGTGCTCGTCCTGATGGAGCGCGCCTGCCGCGGCCAGACTCTGTTCCACCCCGCCGACGCCCCGATGGACGTCGAGAGCCGCCGCCTCGGCGTCGCGTAGTTTAGCCGCCCGCCCGCAGGGCGGCGCGTCGGCAGCGCCGCCCTGCGGGCGGGCGGCTAAACGGGGCGGATTCCCTACAACGAGAGTCGGGCGGCGGAAGCGCGGCGGGCCGCACCGGACGCCCCTCCTCGATCCCCTGCCGCGCGTCGCGGGCCGTCCCCTTCCCCATGACATCACACCGACGTCTCCTCGCCGCCGGAGCGCTCGCGCTCCTCGCCGCCGCCCTCCTGCCGCGCTCCTCCTCGGCCCAAGGACTCGAGGCCGTCAAGGCGCAGTACACCAAGCACGAGTTCCGCATCCCCATGCGCGACGGCGTCAAGCTCTTCACCGCCGTCTACGTCCCCAAAGACGCCTCCCAGAAGTATCCTCTTCTGATGACGCGTACGCCGTACAGCGTCGGCCCCTACGGCATCGACAACTACAAGCAGAACCTCGGCCCGTCGCCGCTGTTCGCCAAGGAAGGTTACGTCTTCGTTTACCAAGACGTGCGCGGCCGCTGGATGTCGGAGGGGACGTTCGTCAACATGCGGCCGCACATTCCGGACAAAAAAGGCCCGCAAGACATCGACGAGGCGAGCGACACCTGCGACACGATCGACTGGCTCGTCAAGCACGTCCCGAACACCAACGGTAAGGCCGGCCTGTACGGCATCTCCTACCCCGGTTTCTACACCGCCGCCGGCATGATCGACGCCCACCCGGCGCTCAAGGCCGCCTCGCCGCAGGCGCCGATCAACGACTGGTTCGTCGGCGACGACTTCCACCACAACGGCACCCTGTTCCTGCCGCACCTGTTCAACTTCATCGCCGGCTTCGGCCGGCCGCGCCCGCAGCCGACCCGCAAAGGCCCGCCGCGCTTCGAGCACGACACGCCGGACGGCTACGCCTTCTTCCTGCGCATGGGTCCTCTCAGCAACGCCAACGAGAAGTACTTCAAGAACGACGTCGCCTTCTGGAACGACGTCATGGCGCACAGCAATTACGACGCCTTCTGGAAGGCGCGCAACCTCCGCCCGCACCTGAAGGGCATCAAGCCGGCGGTGATGACCGTCGGCGGCTGGTTCGACGCCGAGAACCTGTTCGGCGCCCTGGAGACGTACCGCAACGTGGAGGCCAACAGCCCCGGCGCCACGAATGTCCTCGTCATGGGGCCGTGGCGCCACGGCGGCTGGTCGTCCGGCGACGGCGACCACCTGGGGCACGTCCGCTTCAACGCCAAGACGTCGGCGTTCTACCGCGAGCAGATCGAGCTGCCGTTCTTCGAGCACCACCTCAAGGGCAAGGGCGAGAACAAGCACCCCGAGGCGTGGGTGTTCGAGACCGGCACGAACCAGTGGCGCAAGCACGACGCCTGGCCGCCGCGCGATTCGCGCCTGAAAACGCTCTACTTTCACGCCGACGGCAAGCTGGCGTTCGACGCGCCGCGCGGCGGGCCGGACGACTCCTTCGAGGAGTACGTCAGCGACCCGCGCAAGCCGGTGCCGTTCCAGGACCAGATCGACATCGGCATGTCGGCGGAGTACATGGTCGCCGACCAGCGCTTCGCGTCGCGCCGCACCGACGTCGTCGCCTACCAGACCGGCGCGCTGGAGGAGGATGTGACGCTCGCCGGCCCGGTCGAGGTGTCGCTGCACGTCTCGACGACGGGGACCGATTCCGACTGGGTGGTGAAGCTGATCGACGTCTACCCCGACGACTACCCCGACCCGGACCCGAACCCGACGGGCGTGCGCATGGGCGGCTATCAGCAATTGTTGCGCGGCGACGTGATGCGCGGCAAGTTCCGGACCAGCTTCGAGAAGCCAGAGCCGTTCGAGCCGGGCAAGCCGACGAAGGTGAAGTTCACGATGCCGGACGTCTACCACACGTTCCGTCCGGGGCACCGTCTGATGGTGCAGGTGCAGTCGAGCTGGTTCCCCCTGGCCGACCGCAACCCGCAGACGTTCGTGGATATCTATACGGCGAAGGAGTCGGACTTCAAAAAGGCGACGCAGCGCGTGTATCGGACGAGCGCGATGCCGTCGTCGGTGACGGTGCGCGTGCTGCCGTGACCGCGTCCCGATTCGCGTCTCCCGGGCACCCGCCCCGCCCTTGCGGCTCCTCCCCGCGGCCGTTATCGTGTCGTCTTGGGGGCATGAGGGTGAGGGTGAGTTGCCTGGGGTGGGAAAGAGACGGGAGGGACGAACGATGAACCTCAATGCGAACCCCACGCCGGAACAACTCCGCCAACTGATCGCCGGTCACGACCACAGGGCGGGGGTTCATGTTTTGTGGGTGAAGAGATCGGGCGACGTCGCGATTTCCCTACTGCGTCGGGGCGAGTCGCCCACCCCCTGGCGGCAGGCGCAACCGGATCTACAGATCTGTTATGAGGCTTTCCTGCCGGGCAACGGGTACGTCGGACCCGAGGCCGCCGCCGACGACGAATGGATTGCCAAGTTGTTCGACGGCCTCGCGCGCGAGTGGCGCCGGGTCAAGGGAACGCCCGAAGTCGCCTGCGTCGCCTTGGACTGACGCGCGCTTTCGGAATGCCGTCCGGACCGAGGAGGGATCCCGTGCCGATCATCGTGACCTTCGACGTCGATCACCCCACCTCACAAGAACTGAACCGGATCCGGGGCTTCCTCGAACGGCTGGGATGGGAACACCTCGGCAACACCGCGTATCGTTACCCCAAGCTTCACGGACAGCACCCGACGGAAGACTGGTTCAACCACGTCATCCCGGCCCTGATGTTGTTGCGTGCCTTCGCCCGGTAGGCGGCGGAGACCGGCCGCGACATCCACAAGTTCTCGCTCGACGTTCAAAGCTCCACGGGGTTCAACCCGGTCACGGGCGTAGGCATGCCCCCGCTGCCGGCCGACCGAATCACGTTCTCGCAACCCTCGCGAGCCGGACAGGGCTTCGGTCTCCAGATCCTTCAGGACTGGATCGACGGGGTGGCCTGGCCCTACTCACCGCCTCCGGGTGCATCGGCAACTGGAACATGACCGGAGAACGGGGCTGTCGGCAGGGAAGGGGAGGTCGTCTGGTTCGCGGCTTCCCGGCGAGCTAGAATAGCTCGGAGGCCACCCGAGTACGAAAGGAAGGCAGTATGGCGGAACTGGTTCTCACCGATGTGGACGATCTCGTTCTTCACCACCTTCAAGAGCGCGCCCGTCGCCGAGGGCGAACGCCCGCGGAAGAAGCCGGAGTGATCTTGGCGGAAGTCCTCCGCGGTCGGCACCCCGACGATTGGGCGTCGGTGGACGCTATCTATCACCGCTTGGCGGCCTCGGGCCGAACCTTCAGCGAGAGTGCGGACCTGCTGCGCGAGGACCGGGACCGTTGAGCGCGCTCGTCGTGGATGCCAGCGTTGGCGTGAAGTGGTTCGTGCCGGAAGTCTATGCGGCCGAGGCCCGCGCGTGGCGTACCGGCCCGGACGACTTGCACATACCGGCCTTCTTCTTCGACCTGGAAATCGCCAGCATCCTCTGGAAGAAGGCGCGGCGAGGGGAGATCACCCGCGCCGAGGCCTATCTGATTCTCGCCCAACTTCGCGCGCTCCCGGTGACGCGGCACCCTGAGTCCCCGTTGTTGGCCTCGGCCTTCGACCTGGCCGACCGTACCCAGCGGACGGTTTACGATTGCCTGTACCTTGCGTTAGCCCTGCAACTGAGTGGGCGGATGGTGACGGCGGACCAGCGGCTTTACAACAGTTTGGCAGGAACGCCTTGGGCTCCCTCCGTGTGCTGGGTGGCAGACGTGCCGGCAGGGCCATGAGCCATTGCGAGAAGCGCCCCAACCCTAACAGAGCGTCGGGGCCGGCCGCAGGCTCCGCAGCACCAGGTACAGCGCCCCCGCGTAAGCACTGACGCCCAAAATCAGAGGCACCGGGACGCCTTGCGCCTGAATCAACGTCACGCCCCATGCCAGGGCCAGGGCGAGGTGCGTGAGCCAGCCGAGGCGGCGGCGGACGGCGAAGAAGACGCCGAGGTTGACGGCGGCGAGCAAGACCAGCGGACCCGGACCCGGCCCGTCGATCCCCAAAACGCCCGGCTCCCACAGTCGCACGACCAGGCCGGCGAGGACGGCGTTGGACAGCGACAGTTCCAGGTACGGGACGAGCAGGGTGCGGAGCCGGTCGCCACGGCGGGTCAGGGGACCGGCGGCCAGCGTGCCGCACAGGCCGAGGACGCCGCACGACGCCAGCGCCGCGGCCACCGCCGCCCACGACCCCGTCACGCAGCCGTTCACCTGGTCGGCGGTGATCTTCGCCATCATCAGGCCGCCGCGCTCCCTGGCCGGCGCGGTCAGAAGGTCCGGGTAACGCTCCTCCAGCACGGCGCCGGCCGGGGCGCCGGCGGCGGTGCCGAGCAGCGTCAGGTCGGCGATCGACGGCACGACGACGAGAGCGACGACCGAGGCGGAGCCGAGGCCGGTGAGGAGCCCAGTCAGCGTCGCCGTCAACCCGGCCGTGATGCCCGCCGACAAGTCCTCCCAGACGTCGCGCGGCCGCGCCACCAGGACCGTCGCCAGACCCATCGCCGCCGGCGCCGCCAGGCCGACCGCGGCCAGGACGATCAGCAGCGGCGTGGGCACTCCGACGTGGTGTGCCATCCACGGGCGCGCGAGGCTCGGAAACTTGTCGTAGGTGCAGGCCATGTTCTCCGGGAGGGTGCCGACGCCGACGAGGCCGTAGCCGCCGGCCAGCAGCCCGCCGAGCGCGCCGACGACGACCGGGCCGAGCGCCTTGCGGCGGCGCGCGCGGGATGAGAGGGATTCGGGAAGCGTGACAGGGGCGGCGACGGCGTCGGACATGACTCTTCTCCGGGGTTTCGGCCTCGGGGAGAGGGCCGGCGCTAAAACATAGCACCGTCCCGAGAGAGCGAAGGAAGCCGAGTGACGAGTCCGGCGCGTTTTTTTTCGGACACGGACGGGCGTGCCATGACCTTAATGACCTCTCTCCGCCGCCGCCTCCGGCCGTCCCTTCTGGCCGGGGCCGCGTTGGCGTTCCTTTGCGGTCTCGTGGTTTTGTGGTCGTTCTCGTTCGGCCCGCCGCGCGACCTGGCGCGACTCCTCCCCGGTCGCATCTTCGCGAGCCCCGCGGACAAGGCGCACTTCGCCTCGGCGGCGTTCTCCCCGGACGGCACCCTGGTCGCCGCGTCGGACGCGACGGGAGGCGTCTACGTCTGGAAGGCGTCTTCCGGACGGCTGACGCGATCGCTGCAAACGCCCGCCGCGGGCTGGGGGCCGACGAAGGTCCGGTTCGCGCGCGACGGCCGCTCGATCCTCCTGCTCGCTCCCGGCGGCGAGCGCTGTACGCGGGCCGACGTCCTCGCCGGCACGCAGACCCAGTCCTTCGACCCGCGGCAGGACGGGTGGGTGCTCGCCGCCGACTTCTCGCCCGACGGCGCCCGGCTCCTCACCGGCGGCGCGGAAGCCGAGGGGCGCGAAGGCCGCAGACCGGGTACGCTGTGGCATTCGGGTCCCCTGGTTCATCAGTTGCGGGAGGAAAGTGCCGCGAAGGGAGGCGGGACGCCGATCCCCACGCGCGGCGTCGTCCGGCTGTGGGACACGGCGACGGGCCAGGTCGTGAAGACACTCTTCGCCGACTCCGGTCGCGGCGTCGCCGGCGTGGCCGTGGCGCCGGACGGGACGAAGGCGGCGACCGTCCGCGGCGATTGGTCGTCCTGGGAGACGACGCTCTGGGATCTGACCGACGGCCGCGCGCTACGAACCTGGCAGGGAAAGGGAGGACACTGCGGCCTCTTGGCGTTCGCGCCCGACGGCCGGCGCTTGCTGACGGCGTGCGACGAAGGCTTTCGCATCAGGGACCTGGAAACCGGGGACGAGTTGCACGCCCTTTCCTTTCCGGCGGACCGGCTGCCGTACCTGTCCGCGCTCGCGTTCGCGCCCGACGGCCGCTTCCTCGTGTCCGCCGGCGGGGCGTGGGGCGGCTCGGACGGGACGCCCAAGGACGGCATCTACGGCCACCTGAGACTGTGGGACCTCGACGCCGGCGCGGAGGTGCCGCGCTTCGCCGCCTTCGACGGGCGGCGCGAAACGCCCAACTCCGTCGCCGTCTCGCCCGACGGACGGTATGTTCTCACCGCCGGGCCGGGCGTGAAGCTGTGGGACTTCGCGACGGGAAAACTCGTCCGGACGTTCGCCGTCGGCCGGTGACGGACGCCGCGCCGACCCGCGGGCGGATCGCAACAGGAAAGCTTCCAGGAAGCGGCGCCATGAGTTCTTCCGCCGACAACGGGACTGCGGAATCGCCTCACGACTCGTTCCCCGAGCCGTGGCGGGCGTACCTCCGCGATAACGTCTTCTCCTATCGCCTGCTGTCGCCGGCGGAACAGGCCCGGCTGAGGCGGGTCGTGCGCGTCCTCGTCGCCGGGAAGTTCTGGGAGGGCTGCGCCGGCTTCGAGGTGACCGACGAGGCGCGCGTCACCGTCGCCGGCCAGGCCGCCCTCCTCCTCCTGGGGCGGGAGAATTATTACTTCGACGAGCTGAAAACGATTCTCATCTATCCGGGCGGTTTCCTCGCCGGGCGCGACGACGGCCTCGACGCGGAGGAGTCGGTCAGCCACCGCCTCGGCGAGGCACACTGCGGGGGGCCGGTCGTGCTGTCGTGGTGGGACGTGTTGTGGGACGGCCGGCGCCTCGGCACGCGCAACCTGGTGCTGCACGAGTTCGCGCACAAGCTGGCGGAGTCGGGGGACGCGGACGCCGGCCTGCCGCCTCTGCCCGGCCCGGAGTTGGCCGCGCGTTGGGACGAGGTGTTCGGCGCGGCGTACCAGCGGCTCGTCGAGGACGTCGAGTACGAGCGGCCGACGCTCCTCGACCCCTACGGCGCCACCGACCGGGCCGAGTTCTTCGCGGTGGCGACCGAGTGTTTTTTCCTCCGGCCCGCCGAGCTGCGCCGCCGGCACGCGGACCTCTACGAACTCCTCGCGGGGTGGTATCGACAGGACCCCGCGAGCCGGCCGTGGGACGACGCCCTCGCCGCGCAGGCGAAGGGGGCGGAAGAGGACTACGCCCGCCACGTGGTCGCCGAATGCACCGCCGCCCTTCGTTTGCGCCCGGATTACCTGGACGCTTACCGCGACCGCGCGTCCTGGCTGGCGTCCCTCGGCGAGTACGACCAGGCCCTCGCCGACTGTACCGAGGTCATCCGCCGCGCCGCCAAGCACGAGCGGGCCGACGCCTACTACGAGCGCGGCGCCGTGTACCTGGAACGGGAGGCGTATGCCGAGGCCGTCGCCGACTTCGGCGAGGCGCTGCGCCGCGCCCCCGACTTCGCCCGGGCTTACGTCGCGCGCGGCGTGGCGCTCGCCGAACAGGGGGAGCAGGGGCGGGCGCGGGCGGACCTCACGCGCGCCCTCCGCCTCGACCCGAAGGACGACGGGGCGTACCTCGAACGCGCGCGCGTCTACGCCGACGAGGAGAAGTACGACAAGGCCCTCCGCGACCTCGCCGAGGCGATCCGCCTGGCGCCGCACGTCGCGCCGGCCTACGCCGAGCGCGCCGCCGTTTACCTCGCCCTGGCGAAACACGACGAGGCGCTGGCCGATTGCGACGCGGCGATTCGCCTCGATCCCGAGGACGCGGAGGCTTATCGGGTGAGGGCGGACGTCCACGAGGCGAAGGGCGATTCCGAGAGCGCCCGGCTCGACCGGGCGCGGGCCGGCGGGGGCGCGTGAGGCGGTTGCGCGGATTGTGGCGCTTGCCTTGCCGCCCCGGTCACGGGGCTTTCCGCGCAGCGGTACAGGCAGGAGGATTGCAAAGTCACAACTTCTTTTGGGTCATCAGTTGGATGGCTTGGTCGATCTGCCAACCCAAGGCGTCCGCCCGCGCCCGCGGCGATTGGTCGTTCGCGGGTTCGCCGCTCGCCCGCAGGACCGTTATGACCGCGTTGCGCAAGACGGCGAAGCCTTCGGCGACAGGGTGATTGCGTCCCGCCGGCGAGCGAGCTATGCTGCGAAGTATGAGTGACGTCTCGCGCCTCCTCGACGCCGCGCAACAGGGCGACCCCCGCGCCGCCAACGAACTGCTGCCGCTCGTCTACGACGAGCTGCGCCGCCTCGCCGCGCACAAGCTGGCTCACGAGGCGCCGGGGCAGACGTTGCAGGCGACCGCGCTCGTCCACGAAGCCTATTTGCGGCTAGTCGGCGCGAAGCCGCAAGCGGCGTCGTGGGACAACCAGCGCCACTTCTTCGCCGCCGCCGCCGAGGCGATGCGCCGCATCCTCATCGACCGCGCCCGCGCCCGCCGGGCCGACAAGCGCGGCGGCGGCCGCGCCCGCCGGAGCTTCGACGACGTCGAGCCCGCCGCCCCCGAGGTGCCGGAAGACCTGCTCGCCCTCGACGAGGCGCTGACCCGCCTGGCCGAGAAGGACGCCGCCAAGGCCGAACTCGTCAAGCTGCGCTACTTCGCCGGCCTGACGCTGGAGCAGGCGGCGCGGACGCTCGGCATCTCCCCCGCCACCGCCGACCGCCACTGGGCCTACGCCCGCGTCTGGCTCCTCCGCGAGATGACGCCCGGCGAAGCGCCGCCCGCCTGAGCCGCCCCCTCGAATTCCTTGAAAATCGCTGAGGCTCCCCCCGCGCGCGTTACGCATCTCTGAGTGTCGGGACGGCAAGGCCGAGAAGATTCTTCTCCCTTTAGCCGCCCGCGTCGATTCCCTTTAACCCTGTCATTTTCGCGTGGAGGCGACCATGTCCGCATTCGTGAACAAGCTCCTGAGCGCCCTCCGGTCTGACCGTGCGGGCTCCCTGCGTCGGCGGGCCTCGTTGACCCTCGAACCGCTCGAGGACCGCACCGTCCCGACCGTCGTATTCCAGCCGTGGTTCGGCCCCGAGACCGTCCTCACCCGAGGGACCGAGCACCTGAGCAACAGCCCCGTCCATCTGATCTTCTGGGGTTCCCAGTGGAACACGGACACCAGCCCCGCCGCCCTCGCCATCAAGAACGCCGCCAACCGCGTGCTGACCAGCACCTACTTCAGCGATCTGCAGCAGTACGGGGTGACGGGCGGCCCGCACCTCGACATCTCGACCTACGACAACAACAACCCGGGGAACTTCAGCGACAAGACCATCGTCGCCACGGTCAGCAACGCCACGCACAACAGCCTCCCGCGCGCCGACACCGGCGACACCGGCTCCAACCGCCGGATCTACGTCGTCGTCACGCCGCCCGGAGCCACGTCCGCGTCGGCGGGGCCGTCCACCCTCGGCTGGAACAGCTCGTTCGCCGACCCGTTCCCCGGCTTCCCCCAGAAGCACTACGTCAGCACCCCGATCATCTGGTGTAGCACGAGCGGCAACATCAACAATTTCACCGGCCCGGACCTCGACTACTTCACGAGTACCTTCTCCCACGAGCTGGCGGAGATCATGACCGACCCGTACGGCAACGGCGTCCACGTCTCGGTCCCCAAGCCCTTCGTCGGCGACCAGATCGGCGACGGGGAGGCGGCCGGCCTCAACTACGGCTACCGACTCAACGGCGCCCTCGTCCAGCCGTACTGGTCGGACGCCGACAAGGCGTTCATCGTGCCCGACGGCCGCCCGAATCAGCGGATCGAGCTGATACCGCTCTGGGTGCCCCTGTTCACCGGGACCACGTTCACGTTCCAGTACACGAACACGAACGTCCTCGTCATCCGCGACTACATCACCCACCTTACCCTTGACGTGTCGCCCGCCGGGGGGGTTCAGGTCGATCTCAACGGCGAGTTCGCGCAGTTCGAGCCCGGCCAGATCCTCTCGGTCGACGTGACGACGCTGGGCAGCCGCGACACCATCGACGTCGAGGCGGCGCTGAGCAACGTCCCGATCCAGATTTCTCTGGGCTCCGGGGAAGACACGGTCATCCTCGGCGAGTTCGGCCATCAACTGGACCGGGTCCGGGGCAGCGTCAGCGTCACCGGCGGCCACGGCAAGGACACGCTGCGGCTCGACGACAGCCAGGGATTTGACGTACTGACTGACTACACGATCACCTCGGGCGGCGTGACCCGCACGGCGCTCACGCCGTTCGGCAGCACGGTGCGGGCGTCGATCAGTTACAGCAACGTCGGCGCGATCGAGTTGGACGGAGGCCACGGCGTCAACTTCTTCGCCGTCCAGAGTACGCCCGCCGGCTCGTTCACCCTCAAGACCGGCGTCGCGCCCCTGAACAGCATCGTCGTCGGCGACGTCAACCACACGCTCAACGGGATCCACGGCGCCCTGAGCCTCATCGGCGGAGGCGGCGTTGATCTTCTCCAGATCGACGACAGCCTGAGCTACAACATCCCCGTGACGTACACCGTCACCTCCGGCGGCCTGAGCCGCGCGGGAGTCGCGCTGGTCAACGGCACTCCGGCGGCCGTGAACACGTCGATCCGCTTCAGCAACATCGGCAACATCGAGTTGGACGGCGGTATCGTGCTCAACTTCTACGACATCCAGGGTACGCCGGGGGGCGAGTTCACCGTCAAGACCAACACCGCGCCCCTGAACAGCATCGTCGTCGGCGACGTCAACCACACGCTGAACGGGATCCACGGGATCCTTCGCGTCGTCGGCAGCGGCGGCTCGGACGTTCTGCGACTCAACGACAGTCAGAGCTATAACATCCCCGTGACGTACACCATCACCTCCGGCGGCGTGGACCGCGCGGGGCTCGCGCTGGTCGCCGGCATGCCGACGGCCGCGAACGCGTCGATCCGCTTCAGCGGCGTCGGCTCCGTCGAGTTGGATGGCGGCATCGCGGTCAACACCTTCGCGGTGCTGAGCCTGCCGTCGGCGCCGATGACGCTTGTCGGCGGCCCCGGCGTCAACACGCTGGACTACTCGGGCTACGCGGGCGACATCGTCGTCAACCTGCGGCTGGGGACGGCCACCGGGTTCGCCGGGATCAGCGGCGTCCAGAACGTCACCGGCAGCCAGGGCAACGACGTCCTGGTCGGCGACGCGGGCGCCAACGTCCTCCGCGGCGGGACGGGCCGAAACCTGATCGTCGGCGGGGGCGGCGCCGACCAGGTCTTCGGCGGCGGCGGCGACAGCATCCTGATCGGCGGCACGACGGCCTACGACGCCGACCCGGCGGCCCTGAATGCCATCATGGCCGAGTGGGTGCGGGCCGATCTGACCTACGACGAGCGCGTCGCCGAGTTGTCGAGCGGCGACTTTCCGACGCCGCTGACGGCGGACACGGTGTTCGCCAACCCGGCCAGTTCCCTGACGAACGGGTTGGGGCAGGATTGGCTCTTCGCGTGAGGGATCTCGCGGGACTCACTTCGGGGGCATACTGAGTACTGAGTACTGAGTACGCCCCCGCTGGCGCTTCGGGCTGGTAAGATGCGCCGAGGATACTGACACGGGGTCAAGCAAGTCATGAACGAAGAGAGCATCTTCCTGCAAGCCCTGGAGAAGACGGCGGCGGCCGAGCGCGACGCCTACCTGGCCGGCGTCTGCGGCGACGACGCCTCACTGCGGCGGCGCGTCGACGAACTGCTGCGGCTGCACGAGCGGGCCGGCAGCTTCCTGGAAAAACCACCTGCCGAACTGGGATTCACCGACGCCCCCCCGACCGTCCACGCGGACGACGCCGGCGCGACGATGTCCGACGGCTCCGGCACGGCGGTCGGCCGCTACACGCTCGTCCGCCGCCTCGGTGAGGGCGGCATGGGGACGGTTTACCTCGCCGAGCAGCGCGAGCCGGTCCGCCGCGCCGTCGCCCTGAAGCTGATTAAGCGAGGCATGGACTCCGCCCAGGTGCTGGCCCGGTTCGAGGCCGAGCGGCAGGCGCTGGCGCTGATGGACCACCCGAACATCGCCAAGGTGCTCGACGGCGGCGCCGCCGAGGACGGCCGGCCGTACTTCGTCATGGAGCTGGTCGAAGGCCAGCCGATCACCAATTTTTGCGATGCCCATAAACTGACACTCCGCGAACGCCTCGAACTGTTCCTTCCTGTCTGCCGCGCCGTGCGCCACGCCCACCAGAAGGGGGTGATCCACCGCGACCTCAAGCCGTCGAACGTCCTCGTCGCCGTCAGCGACGGCCGGCCGGTGCCGAAGGTGATCGACTTCGGCCTGGCCAAGGCGCTCCGGGAGCCGCTGACGGAGCGAACCCTCGTCACGGGCATGGGGGCGCTCCTCGGCACGCTGGAGTACATGAGCCCCGAGCAGGCGGCGCTCGACGCGCACGACGTGGACACGCGCAGCGACGTCTACGCGCTGGGCGTGATGCTGTACGAGCTGCTGACGGGGACGACGCCGCTGGGCCGCGGGCGGTTGTCGGCCACGGCCCTTCTGGAAATCCTGCGGTTGATCCGCGAGGAAGAGCCCCCCCCGCCGAGCGCCCGTGCGCCCGGCGCGGCGGGGCGGCTGCGGGGGGAGTTGGACTGGATCGCGATGAAAGCGCTGGCAAAAGACCGCGAGCGCCGCTACGACAGCGCCGGCGCCCTCGCCGACGATTTGCGCCGCCACCTCGACGACGAGCCGGTGACGGCCGGCCCGCCGTCGCGCCGCTACCGCCTCCGCAAGTTCGCGCGGCGCCACCGGGCCGCGCTGACGACCGCGGCGGGGGTCGCCGTGCTGCTCGTGGCGGCGACGGCCGTCAGCGCCTGGCAGGCCGTCGCCGCCACGAGCGCCCGCGAAGACGCCGTGTCCAAGCAGGCCCTCGCCGAGGAGCACCTCGGCCTGGCGACGGAGGCCGTCGGCGAGTACCTCGACGCCATCACCGAGGACGAAGACCTGAGGCGCAATGACCTTTCTCCCCTCCGCAAACGTCTGCTGGAGAAGGCGATCCCCCTCTACGCGCGGCTGGCGGAACACCACTCCGGGGAGGCCCGTCAGGAGACGTCCCGCGCCCGCGCCTACCAGCGCCTCGGCGGCGTCTACTACCTGACCGGCGCCGACGACCGCGCCCGCGCGGCTTACGAAGAGAGCCTCGTCCTCTACCGGCGGCTGGCGGACGAGGCGCCGGACGACCCGGAGTACCTGGCGCTACAGGCCGAGAGCCTCACCGAACTCGGCCGCTTCCTCCGCCGCCTCGGCCGGCGGGACGAGGCGCGGCCCGCGCACGCCGAAGCCGTGCGGCTCGCCGAGCGGGCGCTGAAGGGGCACGACGACGTCCCACGCTACCGGGCGGTCCTGGCCGACGCGCAGAGCCACGCGGCGCGAATCCTGCGCGACTTCGGGGATAATGACGAGGCGGAAAAACTGTTACGGGCGGCTGCCGGCGCCTGCGAAGTGCTGGCGGAGCGCGACCCGGACAACGCGGTCCACCGGGAGATCCGCATCCTCGTGCTGGACAGCCTCGCCAACCTGCTCCGCGAGGCGCGGGGGGACCTGACCGGCGCCCGCGCAGTGCTGAAGACGCAGGTGAAGCTGGGCCGGGAGAACGCATCGCGACCCGACCCGTCGGGCCGGCACCGGGCAAACCTGGCGTCCGCGTGCAACAGCCTCGGCATCCTCCTCTGGCAGATGGGCGAGTTGCCGGAGGCACGGGAAGCGCACCAGGAGGCGCTGCGAATCCGGGCGCGGCTGGCCGCCGACTTCCGGTCCGTCGTCGGCTACCGCCAGGAGTTAGCGGCCAGTCACAACAACCTCGGCATCGTGTTCCGCGACGAGAAGAACTTCGCGGCGACGCGCAAGGAATTTGACGCCTCGCACGCCCTCAAGGAGGCGCTGGTCAAGGAGTTCCCCGACAAGCCGGACTACCGGCAAAACCTGGCGTCGAGCCACAACAACCTGGGGACGTTCTTCGCCATGACCGGCGACCGCGCCTCCGCCCGGAAGGCGATCGAGGACGCGCTGGGCCTGCGGCGCGACCTCGTCAAGGACTACCCGAAGGCCGTCGAGTACCGCAAGGACCTGGTGGTCGGCCTCATCAACCTCGCGGTCATCCTGGACGAGGACGGCGCGGCCCGGAACGCTCTTCGCGAGGCGGTCGGCGCGGCCGACAAGATGGCCGAGGACTTCCCCGAGTCGGCCGGGGGGCTCGCGCTGCGGGGACACGTCCGCTACGTCCTGGGCCGGCGCCACCGCCGGGCCGGGAGGAACGCGGAGGCACTGGCAACCTTCGACGAGGTGATCGACCTCCTGGCGAAGGCCCCGCCGGCCGCCGAGGTGGACACGCGGGCGTCGCTGCGCGACAGCTGGGTCGAGAAGGCGGAAGCGCTGCACCGCCTCGGCCGGCACGAGGACGCGGCGGAGTCCTGGGACAAGGCGGCGGCGCTCACGCGGCCGGCGGAGATCCTGTTACTCCGAAACCAGCAGGCTTTTGCGCTCGCCGAGGCGGGGCGGTGGGCGGAGGCCGCGGCGCTGGCGGAGAAGACGGGGCTGGCCCCCGAGGCGACCCCCACGCACATTTTCGACGCCGCCGCCGTCCTGAGCTACGTCGCCGCCAAGGCGGAGGACGCCTCCCTGCGCGAGCGTAGCGCCGCCGCGTCGGTCGAACGGCTCCGGCTCGCCAAGGAGAAAGGCTTCTTCAAAGATCCCGCGAACCGGGAACGCCTGCGCGGGAACGAGGACTTCAAGACGGTGCGCGAGCGGCCCGACTTCAAGGCCCTGTTCCCCTAATGATACTTAAAAGACCTCTTTAAGATCTGTTACTTCGCCGTCCCCGCCCACACCTGCTGCGCCGCCGCGACTCCCTTCCCCGGCTCCGCGGGGAAGCCCATCTCCTTCAGCACCAGTTCGACGCCAGCGAGCCCCGCCAGAACGTCGAACTGGTCGATGTAGCCCATGTGCGCCAGGCGGATGATCTTCCCCTTGAGGTTGTCCTGCCCGCCCGCCAGCTTGAGCCCGTACTGCTTCTCCAACTTGCTCAGGAGTTGCACGCCGTCAATGCTGTCCGGCACCTTGGCGACCGTCAGCCCTTCCGCCGGCCGCTGTGCGAACAGCTCCAGGCCCATCGCCTGGAAGCCGGCCCGCGCCGCCGCGGCGTTGCGCGCCTGCGTTTTCCAGATATTTTCGATCCCTTCGGCGCGGATCTTCTTCAGGCTGACGCGCAGCGCCCGAACCAGCGTGTGCGCCGGCGTGTAGGGCGTGTCGGACGTCTCCAGGTTGGCCCGCGCCTTCTTCAGGTCGAAGTAGAAGGCCCGCCGCGCCGGGTTGGCGTCGATCATCTTCCACGCCTTGTCGCTCACCGACACGAAGGCGAGACCGGGCGGCAGCATGAGCGCCTTCTGCGACCCGGTGACGCACACATCGACGTTCCACTCGTCGGTGCGGCACTCCATGACGCCGAGGGCGCTGATGGCGTCGACCATGAGGACGGCCTTCGTCGGCGCGACGAGGCGGCCGAAGGCGGCGACGTCGTGGCCGACGCCGGTGGACGTCTCGCTCAGCGTGGCGCAGACGGCGACGGCGTCGGGGTGCTGGGCGAGCGCCTGGGCCAACTGCTCCGGCGTGACGGCCTGCCCCTGCGGCGCGGTGACGACAACCGCCTCGGGACCGAAGGCCTTGCAGAGGTTCTTCCAGCGCTCGCCGAAGCGGCCGGCGACGAGGCAAATGGCCTTGGCGCCCGGCGGCACGACGTTGGCAACGGCCGCCTCGAGTCCGCCGGTGCCCGAGCTGGTCAGCGTCAGGACCGGGTTCTTCGTCTGGAAGACGTACTGCAAATCCTGCGTGACTTCGGCGAGGGTCTGCCGGAACTCGGGCGTGCGGTGGTAGGGGACCGGCTTCGCCAGCTCCAGGAGCGTCTCTTCGGGGACGGGCGTCGGGCCGGGGGCCAGGAGGCGGAACTTCATGCGAGGATCCCTTGTCGCGGGCGAGGCCGGGTTTACCCGCTCATTGTAAAGATTCGGCGGCGCGGGGTCTGCCTCCCTGGCGCCGCTTCAGCCATGTCTCGCCGCCATGACGCGCTACCAGGGGTTCGGCGACTTGCGCCGGGCATACCTCGCCCGTGCTCTATGCGTTCGCAGTGGCCACAAGGGAGCTTGTAGCCGCAGGCACCGCGGCAACCGCGGAGAGGGCCGGCCCGAGCCGCGGAGAGGAGGAGAACGTGGCGGCAATTATATAAAAATTTTATATTAAAAGTCCGTGAAGCCTTTTCGTATCGAGTGGCAGGTGAGGGCGTACCAGCGCCCCGAATGGGCCGACACACGACAGGCCCCTACGGCGTGTGGAAGGCCTTAACTAGCCCCGGCAGACATCGCTGAAAACACGCAAGAGCCCCTTCGACGTCGCTCCAGCTCGCGGGGTCATGGTGAACGAAGCCGTTTCGCAACTCCTGGAATTCATAGAAGGCCAGCCGCAGGTCGCGCCTTTCGTGTTCTGTCCCACGAAGGCGCAAGGGGTTCTCAATCTCGATACACTCGTCGGTTTTTGCCTGATAGCGGGTGCCAAACAGCAAAAGGCTGATGCCACATTTCCTCATTCCGGACCAATGTTGTTTGTCCTTCTGGACGAGACTTAGAACGTTGCCCAGCGATCCCTTGTCGACCTTGAATTTCTGGTCTTCTTCTGGAATGTCAATCTTTACAGTCTTGAATTTGTTTATCAGCTTGATGACGGAAGGCTCCATGAGCAAGGCGTCGCGTCGGGCGGCGAATGCGTCGGAGAACGCGCGCTCACAACACTTAGCCATTGCCGCGATGACCAGCGAGTTGTCTCCGGCCCGCATTGACTCGTCGCCGCGGTAGAACGCGATGAGTCGCTGGTATGTCTGGAGCATTGTTCTTGCGGGCTCCGACAGCAGGCGCGCCAAGCCCGCACTCAGCAGAGGGTCGCCTGTCTCTGCCTCGGGCGGGTGGGGCAATTTCTCGGCGTGTCGTGCAAGAATCTCCTCGGCCCGGCGCAGGGCGGCGTCTTCCCATTCCGAGTAGCCGGCGTCGATCCGGTCCTGTAACTCTTCAATTTCTTCTAGCTGGACCAGTCGGCCATAATGGCTGTGGAGGTCGCGTTGAACTTCCCGCAGCCTTGTGTCGTCGGCCGACGGTCCCACCCGTCGTTCCGCTCCCCGCGAGACAAGGAGTCGGTGTTCCTCGACTTCCAAATCATCTATATCATCTCTACACCGATCCAATTCATTGTCTGCCGATTGCAGGTTCTCTCGTGCCCCCTCGAGATTCCGTTCCAACTCAACAATATTCTCTTCGATTGAGGCAATGCTCCTGATGCCGGTGCCGCTGTTGTCGGGTGGCGTCGAGGACATAACGCCCTCTGACTCCGTGCGCGGAAGTCGGGCGTCGGCCTCCTGAGGGGGAGCCGGCGCGGGCCGGTGCCGGAAGATCCCCCGGACGAACTCGATGGCTTCGCCGTCTATTGTGTCGGTGGCTTCGCCGTCATAGACGACATGGCTGACGACGAGGAGCCATTTGTCGCGATTGACCGAACAGTAGCGGAGCAGGGTGCCGGGTTGGCCGGCTTGCTCCTCCCTGATCGACAGGAGCTCAGGGAGGAGCTTAGGGATCAGGGTTTGCCCCGGATTCCAAAAGGAAACGCCTGCGCCCCGCCATTCGCCACGCAGGGTGATGGGGTCGCCGTCCGGACGGAAGAGATATGCCCAAAGCGATTCGCGCGATTGGGGCGTGGCGCGAAAGACGAGCAAGGACGGATACCACTCTGCCGAACCAACGATGAGGTCCGCCTCCTGTCGTGCCTCGAATGTTCCGGTTGCCGTCTGGTTGCCCGGCGCCAGATGGTATTCTGCTGCCCCGTCTGCTGCCCCGACAGCCCAACCGGCTAGAGGAAGGAAGTACGATGCCACCTTCCTGGGGAAGGCACTTGGGGTCTCTGCAGGTGTCCGGATATAGATAGCGGAGAAGCTGTGGAATGTACCCAATACATTCCACTCGCCGAGAAGGAAATGCAGTCGTTCCTGGAGAGTTAGACCTTCGGCCTCTGTCCCGCCCTGAACCTCTCCTACGTTTTCGCCTGGTTGATCGGGCTGCTCTGACATCCGGCGAGACTCCTTGGGGCGAAGCACTCCCTCCGAACAGTGAACTGGCCATACGCTGGCGCGTTCGGCGGTCGCGTGGGATGTACGATACCCGTTCTCGCGCGCGAAGTCGATGAAAAAGGCGTCCCCCAAGCCGCGTTCGCTCAGAAGAGTACCAAAGTCAAGGCAAGCCGAGGGCCGCTTTCAGGGAGTCGTTGAGTTGCTGCAGCATCGGCGCCGGCAGTTTTCCGAAGACCTTCCCAAGTCGGTCCTCGCTCATCGTGACCAAATGGAGACAGGTCACGACACTTCCTGCGCCAGGCCCGTCGGCCGCGTGGGGGAAAGCGCGCGAGGGCGACGTCTCCGCGGCGCAGGCTCATGGCTCGGCGTCCTGATAGGCGTCCATCCCTTCCCAGCCCAGGGAGTCGGCATCCTCCGCCGCCAACAGGTCCATTTCCTCATCCGTCCACGGGCCGTCGTCGTACTCACCCTTTCGCAAGCGGTCGTATTCCTCCGCGCGCAGCAAGACGAGCGCTTGCCGCGTCACCGGGTCGACCAGCCGGATGGGCTCGTCCGGCTGGGCCATCGTAGCGCTCCGCTGCTCGTCGGTCAGTTCGATCATACGACCCTCCTGCCCTGCATCCTAACGCGGGACGGGGCGGCGAAGCAAGGCTCTGTCGGCGAGTGTTCCTCACGATTTTGGCAATTCCGGGGGTGGGCGTCGTCGTTCCGGGGGTGCGCGAGTACGCGACCCCCGGCTGGGATATATAACCCCTTCGGGGTAGGGTTGGGGGCATTTTACCCCGAAGGGGTTTCATCGCACAGCCGGGGGGTCGCGTACCCGCGCACCCCCGGAACACCACGACGAACGGCGCGTCCTCGCGACCCCCGGAACGACTCAGTGCTGGTGCCCGTGGTCGTGCCCGCCCTGGTACGCCTTGTGCTTCGGGTCGGCGCCCGAAACCACGTAGGCGATCAGGTCGAGGATCTCCTCCCGCGTGAACTTGTCGAGCAGGCCCTTCGGCATGATCGACGTCGGCGACTTCTTCTTGTCGTCGATCTCCGACGTCTTGATGACCACCGCCTCGGCCTTCGCGAGCGGATTCTCGATCACCTTCAGCGTCCCGTTCTTCTCCTCCAGGACCATGCCCGTGACCGTCTTTCCCGACTTGAGTTCAAAGATCCACGTTTGGTACTTCTCGTCGATGCGCTGCGACGGCTCGACGATGCTGCGCAGGACTTCCGCCGGCGTGTGATATTTCGGGTCGAGTTTGGTGAGATCTTGCCCGATCTCGACGCCGGCGCCGCCGAGCTTGTGACAGCTCACGCACGCCGCCACCGTGAACAGGTGCTTGCCGTTCGCGAACGAGCGCCCGGTCATCTCCTCGACCGACGACGCCAACTCCTCGAACTTCCACTCCTTGCGCGGGCGGTTGAACTTCAGTAGTTCGTCGGACACCGGCAGCGGGTGCTTCGCCAGGTAGCCCTCCGGGTCGGCCAGGTATTCGTCGAGGTCGTCGACGACGTACAGGGCGCCGTACATGCGCCGCCAGTGGCCGGGGTAGGTGCAGACGTAGGGGTAGACGCCCGCCTTCGACGGCGCCGTCCAGCGCAACTGCTGGGCGTCGCGCGGCGGCAGCAGGCGGCTCGCCAGCAGCACCTTCGGCGACGCCGGGACGTACTGGCGCTCCAGCGCCCCCGGCTGCGTCGCCTGCGCCTCGGCGAGCGTGCCGACCTCCTCTAGCGAGCCGGGTAGGGCGATCACGAAATTGTGCGGCATGAGGTCCGTATTCTCGAACACGAACTCGACCGGCTTGCCCGCCTTGACGACGAGGCGGTCCTTGTCGAAGAGCATCTGGTCCGTCAGCGTGCCGACGCGGACCACGCGCACGCCCAACTCGCCCAACTCCTTGCGCGCCGCCTTCGCCTCGGCCAGCGGCAGCGTCGAGGCCAGGGCGTCGGCCAGTTGCAGCGCGTCGAGCGCCGCCGGCGTCGTCCGCTCCGCGACCGGCACGCGGCGGACGTAGGCCATCAGGTCGCGCAGCACCGGCTTCGCCTCGTCCTTCGGCCAGAACGTCTGCGGAATGCGCTGAAGAGCCTGCACCGCCGCGTGGCGGTCGGCGTCGTCCTTGACGAACTTCGCCAGCGCCTTGAAGGCGTCCTCCTCCTTGCCGCGCACCGTCGTCAGGGCGTTCATCGCGGCGCGGCGGACGGCGAACTCCGGCGCCGCGCTGCCGATCGGAAACGTCGCTTTTACCTCCGGCGCCGGCTGGCCCTTGCGCTCGAAGACGACGCGGCGGTGCTCGCCGTCGAAGACCTTCAGCGTGAAGCCGTTCAGCCGGCCGCCGAGGCTGCCGTCGGTGCGGTTGTAGACGACGACGCTCTCAATAGGGACTTCGGCACCGAGGTCGACTTCCCACCAGGGGTTGGCGGTCGCCTCCTCGGTGTGCGTCTGCCCGCCGTCGCCGTAGCTGCCGCTCTTGTTGCCGTCGAGGGCCTTGGCCGCGTCGCCGCCGTGGGCCGTGTTCTTCTGCGTGGCTCGGCCTTGACGCGCGACGTTGCGGCCGCCGCCGAAGACTTCGACCTCGGCGAGCGTCAACGTCTTCTGACGGCCCGGCAACTCGACGCGGACGTAGCGGCCTACGGTCGCCTTGCCCGACGAACCGCTCGCCAACTCCTTCGGCAGGCCGTCCAGCAGCGGCGCGACCTTCGGGTAGAGGCCGGCGCGCTGCGCCGGGTCGCGGATGAGCGGCATCGCGTTGACGAGGTCTTGCAGCGCGCCGACCGACTTCGTCGCCAGCACCCACGCCTTGTCGGCGCCGCCGTCGGCCGCGATCAGGGCGACGTAGCCCAGCTCTCGCGTCAGCGGTGTCTTCGCCTCGGTCGCCAGGCGCTCCAGGTCGCGGCGCACGCCCGGCAGGCCGCCGGCGAGCGGGCCGGTCAGGAGGCGGACGTGGTCGAAGACGACGCTCTCGTCCTGGTTGCCGGCCTGCTCCTCGTTGTGGCGAACCGCGTCGAGCAGGACGGTCAATTCGCTCTTGTTGCCGCTCTTTGCCAGGCCGGCGAGGGCCTCGCGGCGGGCCTCGTCGCGGACGCCCTTGCGGAAGAGCAACTCCAGGTTGACGGCCTCCGTGCGCTTCATCTTCAGGAGGTCATCGGTGCCGACGTTCTTCAGGAAGTAGCGCGCCCCGGCCGGCGTGCTGAAAGCGATCTGTTTGCCCTCGCCGATGGCCTTTTTGACGTAGGGGTCGAGCGCTCGCATCGTCTCGGCGCGGACGAAGTCGATGTACATATCGGAGGGCCGGTCGGCGCTGATGAGCGGCACCTCGACGGCCTCGGGCGCCGTGAAAAAGCTCGCGGCGCGCACCGCTTCGAGGCGGACGCGCGGGTGCTCGTCGGCGGCGAGGCCCTTCAACAGTTCCAGGGCGTCCGGCACGCGGTCGCGCCAGTAGCAGAGGACGCGCGTCGCGGCGGCGCGGGCGCGGAAGTCCGGCGAGCCGAGGCGGTCCTTCAGCAGGGCGACGTCGACAACGTTGTGGTACTGGTGGACCCACAGCGCCTCGAGCTTCTGATGCTCGTAATTCGGGTCGCTCGGGTCGAGGCCGGCGAGCCACGCCTTCGTCGCGGCGATAACCTTGTCGCCGTCGCGGCCGCCCAGCTCGATGCGGGCGCGGTAGCGGACGCGGTCCTCCGGCTCCTTGAGGAGATCGAGCAGCTTCTCGACGGGGGCGCCGGCGATTGGCGCCGGTTTGGAGAGTTCACGTCCTTCATAGGTGACGCGGTAGATGCGGCCGTGGGTCCGGTCGCGGCTCGGGTCGCGCAGGGCGTGCTGCAAGTGGCCGATGATCGGGTTGTGCCAGTCGATGAACCAGATGGCGCCGTCCGGCCCGACCTTCAGGTCCGACGGGCGGAAATTCGGGTCGGTCGACGACAGGATCGGCTCGACCTCGGTGGCGCCGAAGCTGGCGCCCTTGTCGTGGACCTTGTACTGCAAGATGCCCTGGAAACCGATCACGTTGGCGACGAGCAGGTTGCCCTGATTCTCCTCGGGGAAGTGGCGGCTCGACAGAACCTCGACGCCGGGGCACGGGCGCGTGCGCTGCTGGTAGACCTGCGGCGGGTGGTTGTGCTTGGCCGGGAAGTCGAGGTGGCCCGAGAAGAGGGCGCCGTGGTAGGGGTTCGCGCCGGTGCCGTCGTAGACGATATCCTGACCCCAGCGATCCCAGACGTGGCCGTGCGGGTTGGCGAAGCCGTGCGTGACGTAGACGTCGAACTTCTGGGCGCGCGGCTCGTAGCGGAAGACGGCGCCGTTGGCGACGCGCCGCGGCGGGCCGTAGGGCGACTCGACCTGCGTGTGGTGAAACGTGCCTTCCTGGAAGTAGAGGGCGCCGCCGGGGTCGAGGGCGAAGCTGTTGGCGGTGTGGTGCGAGTCGGCGGAGTCGAGGCCGTGCAGCACGCGCACGCGGACGTCGGCCTTGCCGTCGCCGTCGGTGTCCTTCAGGAAGATCAGGTCCGGCGCCTGGGCGACGAGGACGCCGCCGTTGTAGAACTCGAAGCCGGTCGGGCAGTGCAGGTGGTCGGCGAAGACGGTCATCTTGTCGGCCTTGCCGTCGCCGTCGGTGTCCTCGAAGACGAGGATCTTGTCGTTCATTTCCTCCGTCGGCTTCCCGTGCGGGTAGCTCGGCCAGACGGCGACCCAGAGGCGGCCCTTGCTGTCGAACTGCATCTGCACCGGCTTGGCCAGCTCGGGGAACTCCTTCTCGGAGGCGAACAGCGTCACGCGCATGTTCTTGGCGACGGTCATCTTCTTGACGGCCTCCGCGCCGTCGAGGAAGACGTGTTCGCCGTTCGGGCCGGGGCCGGGCTTGTTCGTCTTCACCGGAATGAGAGGCGGTAAGTTGCCGTCATCGACCTTGATGTCTTCGCCGCGCGCGAGCGCCCAGACGCGCTTCTCGCGGTTGGCGGTCATGACGTCGAGGATCTCCAGCTCGCGCTGCTGGTCCTCGTAGTTGGACTGCTTGTCGGCGTAGCGCTCGAAGGCGCGGCCGCCGTAGACGTTGTAGCCGTCGAGGACGCGGTAGCGGTTGAACCAGATGAAGTTCTTATCGACGACGGCCCGGCGCAGTTTCTCCAGCGCCGCCGGGTCGCGCCACACGTCGCCGGCGAAGAGCGCCGCGTCGAAGACCTTCGCGACCGCCTCGTTGCCGCGCTCGTTGAGGTGGACGCCGTTGATCGTCAGCGGCTTCGCGGCCCTGGCGTACAACTGCCGCGTGGGATGAAACAGGTCCACGAAGGCGACACCGCTCTTCTTCGCGACGTCGCCCATCGCCTTCGTGTACAGTTCCAGGCGCTTGTTGTTGTCGACGCCGTCGGACAAATTGCGGTCCTTCAAATCCTCGTGGGCGACGGGCGAGAAGAGGACCAGGCGCGGCGCCGACTTGCCGTTGTACTTCTGGCCGAGGGTGTGTTTGACGAACGCTTCGAGGTCGCCCTTGAACTTGTCCAGGCCGGCGGCGCCGGCGAACGACTCGTTGTAGCCGAAGAAGGCGAAGACGACGTCGGCGCGGGTGTTGGTCGTCTCGAAGCGGTTGTCGCGGACGCCGATGCGGGTGGTGAGGCGGTTCGGTTCGGGCACCGGCGCCGACCCGGCGAGCCACTGGTCGGGCGTGCCGAACGACTGCGAGCGCAGCCGCAGCGTCAACTCGTCGCCGGAGAAGCCGAGGTTGCGGATCGTGAGATCGTGTTTGGGAAAGCGGCTGTGCAAGTAGGTTTCGAGCCAGCCGTCGTGCTGCATGCGGTCGGCGAGGGTGTTGCCGATGAGGCAGATATGGTCGCCCGGCTTGAGTTCCAACGGATCGGCGGCTCGCGCCGGCGGGGCCGCGCCCAGTGTCAGGGCGAGGGCCAGCGCCAGGGAAGCGGCGCGGCCGCGCCGGGGGAAGGTGGACATCACGAACTCCCTCACAGGTGTGAAGCGGAAGGTAGCGGTCGGCGGGGCGGGGGTGGTCTCTTCGGTAATTACATGAGCGGCGCCGGGTCGTGGCCACCTCGGGACATGCAGTATGCGGGGACGTTGCCGCGAACGCAAGCGCGGCGGCGGAGTTGGCGCGGAGGGATCGAAGGCGATAAAATGGCGTGACCTGAAAGGAGGAGACGCCATGAGCCCGAACGTGCTAGACAACCTTTCGCCGACCGCGCTCGACTTCTTGGGGAAGCGCGCGGCCGCGCGGAACAAGTCTCTGGCGGAAGAAGTCGTCAGCGTCTTGGAAGAAGTCGTGCGCCGCGAGCGACACATGTCAGCGCCGTTGCCGGAGCTGATTCCCCATGAGGAGATCTCGGCGCCCTTCGACATCCCCTTGCCCGCTTCGGCGACCACGGTTGATGCGATCTGGGGGAAGCCCCCCTTGCCGGACCCGATTTTCCTGGAAGACGAGTAGCGGACGATGATGTACCAGCAACCCGCGCCCGAAGAGCCGTTGTCTCAGGGCGACATTCTGGACGACTGCCCATTGGACCGGCTCCGGGTTGACGGAAGCACGGCCGACTTGCCCCTCGACCCTGTGCGCTGGACGGCCCGTGTCATCGTCCTGACCCAGGCGTGCGACCTGGCGCAGGGGAAGAGTACGCGCGCCCTTGTGGCGACGGTCCAGACGGCCCAATATCTGGTCGAGAGCGGACTGATGAAGGGCGCCACCGTGCGCGACCAGGTGCGCCGCGGCCAAGTTTATGGCTTGTACTTCTTACCGACGGCTCAGCCCCCCATCGCCTTGCCCGAATCGGTTATCGACTTGCGAGAGCTCCACACCCTCCCACTCGCCGTCCTCGAGCGGCTCGTCGCCGACGGCAAGCGCGTCTGCCGCGTGGTCACGCCGTACCGCGAACACCTCGCCCAGCACTTCGCCGTCACCTACATGCGCATCGGCCTGCCAGACCCTTACGGCACCGAGCCCTGAGTTTTCTCGCCCGGAGCGAATTGACGGAGGGTCGAAGGCGCCCGCCGCGTTTGACCCGCCTCGGTCACTGGCCTACCTTTTGCGTGGGTGATCTTCACTCACGGAACAGGGAGAGCACCATGTCGGGTCAAAACACGCTCGCCTGGCCGCGGCCGGCGAAGCGGCGGCGGGCCAACGACCGCCGCGCGTCGGTGCGCTTCGCGCCGACGCAGGAGATCGTCTGTTACTGCGCCCCCGCCGGGGCGCGGGTGTTCGGCGCCGCCCGCGTCTGCGACATCTCCGCGGGCGGGGCCTGCTTGCTCGTCAAGCTGCACGTCGAGGTCGGCGACGTCGTTGCCGTCGAGATGATTAACGGGCCGCACACATTCCTGTGTGCCCGCACCATGCGCCTCGTGCGCGTCTTCGTCGGCAGCGGGGACGACGCCGTCATCGCCGGCGAATTCGACCGGCCGCTCGACTACGACGAACTGCTGCCGTTCATCCTCTGAGCCGCCCGCCGCCGCGGCTTACGGACTTTTAGCCCCTCCCTTTTCCAATTCTCTCAGCACCTGCGCGAAATCGGCGCTTTCACGCAGCGGCGCGAACTCCTTGTCACTCTTCAAGGCTTCGACGTCGGACGCGCTCTTGAAGTAGCCCGCGTCACGGGCCCGTTCGAGCAGCCCCACACCGCGGCGGAGGCCGTGGCGCACCCGCTCGTCCCGTTCCGCGGCGGTCAGCTTCCCGTCCTTGCGGGCGGCCGCCGCGGCGAGGGCGTGGACGCGCGACAGGTCGTAGAGGGCGTCGGCGTCGAGGGACGCGGAGCGGGCGAGGGCGTCCGCCTCCGCCGCGGCGCGCGCGTGATCGCCGAGCCGAGCCAGGTCGGCCGCCCGCGCCAGACGAAACTGGTCTTTCCTGGCCCCCGTGTCCAGGAGAATCGCTTTGTCCCAGTCCGCGACGGCTTCGGCGTGGCGCCCCTGCTCCGTGTGGACCGCCGCCCGCTCCCAGTAAGCGTTGCGGAGGTGTTCAGGGGCAGTGGGGTGGTCCCGCACCTTCCCCATCAACGGCTCGAGAGTCCGGACGGCCTTGGCGTACCACTCCGTTTGCTCCGCCGCGGGCCGGCCGCTGTCGCGCGCCCGGATCCCTCGGTTGCAATAAGCCCCGCCGAGATGGCTCTTGTACTTGAGGTTGTCGCCGTGTTCCGCGACGAGCGCTTCGAGTACCCCGACGGCTCGCTTCGACGCCGCCGCCGCCTCGTCGAAGCGGCGCGCGTCGCCGTAAAGCACGCACAGGTTGTTGAGGCTGACCGCCAGGCCGAAGCGCAGCTCCGGCAGTTCGGGGTGCCGCCCGGCCAGGCGCTCCTTGATCGCGAGCGCTTTCCCGTGGGCGGCCTCGCATTCGCTCAGGCGCCGGGCGCGGTAATGCACGACGCCCAGGTTGGTGTGGCAGTCGGCGGCCAGCTCTTCGGGGCCGACCTCGCCGGGCTTCTCCTCGACGAGCTGCTCGGCCCGGACCAGGGCGTTCTTGAAGGCCGCCTCGGCCTCCGGCAGGCGGTCCTTCCCGAGCCAGGAGACGCCGAGATTGTTCTGGCTCGCGGCGAGGTCCGCGGCTCCGAGGGAGCGGTCCGGCCCCTCGCGGAGGAGCCACGCTCGTTCCATTTCCCGAACCGCGTCCTCGTACCGCCCCAAACTCGTGAGGGCTTCGCCGCGCTTGTGGTGCGGATACCAGGCGAGCTGTTTGGCCTGGCGATTCCCCGGCTCCTGGCGCAGCACGTTCTCGAAGGCATCGGCGGCCTTGCCGAACCACTCCAGCGACGCCTCGTCCTTGTCGGCCGCGGCGAGCGCCGAGCCGCGGTTCATGAAGAACCCGGCCAACTCCTGGGCGTAGGCCGTCACCGTCGGGTGGAGACTCACCAGGCGCTCGTGGATCTCGATGGCCCGCGCGAAGTGGGGCTCCGCCTGGCCGAACCGCGCGGTTTTCAGCTGGATGCCGCCCAGCGTGTTGTGCGCCTTCGCCAGTTCGACCTGGAAGTGCGTGACCGTCGGCTGCCGCTGCGCGATCCCTTCCCGGATCGCGATGAGCTTTTCGAGGCGGGGCTCGGCTTCCCGCGCCCGATTCGTTTCCAGGTAGATCACGCAGAGGTTGCGGAGGGCCGTGGCGCATTCGTCTTGCAGGCCGATCCGCAGGGCGACGTCGTCGGCCCACTCCCGGCCGAACTCCTCGAACAGGGACAGCGCCTTCGTGAAGGCCGCCTCGGCCTCGGCCCGATTTTTCCCCGTGTCGAGGTGGTGAGCCCCGAGGCGGTTGTAGCTTTCGGCCAGGGCGTGCCGGGACAGGCGCCCGCCCCGGCCCGCGCGGACCTGCTCGTCGAGGAGGCGCACGGCTTCCCGCAGTTCGCGGTCGGCCCGGTCGTCCTGCCTGGTCTTCCCGTAAAGAAAGCCGAGTTGCGAGTGGGCCAACGCCAGGTCCTTGCCGTGTCCCGCGTTCTCGGGGTCGGCCGCGCCCAACTCCCGGAACTCCTCGATCGCCTTCGCGAACGACGCCTCGGCCAGGGGCAGCCGGGACGTGGCCGAGTGCAGGCCGCCGAGGGCGAGGTGCGCTTCGGCCAGGGCTTGCCTGGCCGCGGTCTCGCCGGGGCGGCGGAGCAGCACTTCCTCCAGGACGGCCGTCGCCTTCTCGTAGAGCGCGAGGGCTTTCTCGTTATCATCGATCTCTGAAGTCAGCTTCGCGAGGCGGGCGTAGGCGCGCGCCCGCTCGGTCTGGAGCTCCGGGTCGTCGCCGTGGCCCTCGACGAGCTTTTCGTAGAACGGCACCACGTCGGCGAGTAGATCCTTGCGGAGCGGGCGCAAGTCCTCCTGGCGCAGCTGCAAGTTCTCGCTGACGCGCGTGGAGTAGCGGTCGGCCGCCTCGCGCGCCAGCTTCAGCTTCGCCCCGGCGTCGGCCTTCTCCGCCTCGGCGACGTGGCGCAGCCGGTCGGCCCGCAGCCACAGCCCGGTGATCGTCCCGAGGGCGCCCGCGACCACCACGAAGAGCGACGCGGCCAGGCTCGCCACGGCGGGGTTGCGGCGCGCCCAGCGTCCGAGCCGCTCGCGCGCCCCGACCGGGCGCGCCCGGATCACCTCGCCCCGCAGGAACCGGCCGAGGTCTTCGGCCAACTCCAGGGCGCCGGCGTAGCGCCGGCGCGGCTCCTTCGCCAGGCATTTGAGAGCGATCGTCTCCAGGTCGCGCGGCACCTTCGGTTGGAGCCGGGTCGGCGGCACCGGCTCGTCGGCGACGACCTGCATCACCGTGTCCAGCTCGGTCGGCCCGCGGAAGGGCGGGCGGCCGGTCAGGCACTCGTAGAGGATCGCCCCCAGCGCGTAGACGTCCGCCGCCGGGCCGACGCGCTTGACGTCCCCCGTCGCCTGCTCCGGCGCCATGTAGCTCGGCGTTCCCAGGATGGCTCGGCTCGGCGTGGGAGCGCCGCTGACGTCGAGCTGCTTGGCGAGGCCGAAGTCGGTCACTTTCGGGACCGCCGCTTGCGGCGCCGCGTCCGGTGCGAAGCCGCAAGCGGCGAGGAGGACGTTGGCGGGCTTCAGGTCGCGGTGGACGATCTGCTCGCGGTGGACGGCGTGGAGGGCGTGCGCCAAGGTTTCGACGAGGCGGGCAGCCTCGCCGGGCGGCTGCGGGCGGCCGCCCAGCCGGTCGGCCAGGCTGCCGCCGGCGCAGAACTCCAGGGCGAAGTAAGGCCGGCCGTCGTGCGCCCCGACCTCGTGGATCTGGACGATGTTGGGGTGCTGCAGCCGGGCGAGGGCCTGCGCCTCCCGCCGGAAGCGCTCCACCTCTCCCGCGGTCGCGCCCGTGCCGGAGCGGATCATCTTCAGCGCCACGACGCGGCCCAGCCCTAAGTGACGGGCCTTGTAGACGACGCCCATGCCGCCGCGCCCCAACTCGGACAGCACCTCGTAGCCGGCCACCACCGGCAGCGCCGCCTCGTCCGCCGACTCCGACACGGGCGTTGTCAGACGGGCCTCGCCGGAGGAAAACCTCATCGGCCGGCGCGGGAATTCTTCGTGCCCCACGACGGTCGGCGGCGCGCTTTCGGGGGGGGCCGGGGCGCCGGCGGTCAGGGCCTCGACCGCCCGCTGGCAGTCGGCGCAGTGTTCGAGGTGGGCCTCGAAGGCGCGCGTCTCCGGACCGCCCGCGTCCTCGTCGAGCAGCCGCGCGAGTTCCCGCGCGGGGGGGCAAGTGTTCATGCGCCGCTCCCCCGCCGCGCGACTTCCTCACGGAGCCTGTTTTTCACTTTGTTCATCGCGTTTTTCTGGTAAGAATGAGCATGGCCACGGCGAAAACCCAACCGGCTTGCAGCGACAGGCGCGCGAGCCAGGGCCAACCGCGCAGCACCCCCGTAATCGTCAGCCCCAACAGCAAGAACAGGAGCAGGTGCCACACACTCCCCGAGGACAGCGGGGCGCCCAGCATCCCTCCCGTGACACGGTGAAAGTAAGGCGCGGTCAGAAAACTAATGCCGATGCTGCACAAGAGGGTGGCGGGGACGGTGAACTCAAGGTAAGGCAAGATCACCGCCCGCACGCGCCGGTAGCGCCGCAGCAGGGTACTCGCCGCCAGCGTCCCGCCGACGCACACCGTCTCGTACAACACCAGGACGAACAGCATTCCCGTCCAGATCCCGAAGGGGATGTGCGCCATGAGGTCGGCGCGGATTTTGTGATAGAAGAGCTGGCCGCGCTCCCCGGCGGGGACGTCGCGGAGGTCGGGATATTTCTCCAGAAGGCGGTCCGAAGGGGAGGAATTGTCTCGGCGCGCGTCAGGAGCCAGCGCCGCCTCGGACACTAACCGGAGGTCGCCGTCGGCGGCGAGTACGGTACTCATGGCCACGCCCAGCCAGCCGTAGCTCACGCTGAAGGCGGTGACCGCGCCGATCAACCCCGTGACCGTACCGGCGGCGACGTCGGCCGCGCGATTCTTCGGCCGGACGAGCAGGACGATGACCAGCCCGAGGGCGCTGCTCAGCACGATCGTCAGGAGAAAGAGGGTTTTCTTCACCCCTTGCGGCATCTCGCCGGCGAACGCCAGCTGGGGCGCGTCGACGCCGGGCAGGCGTGCGTAAGCGGCCGCCGAGGGACTGAGCAGCGGGGCGATCGTCACCTGCCAGCACATGAGGCCGGCCAGCAGGCCGAAGCCCAGGCCGATCGCGACCGTCCACCCGGCCGCGCCGAAGTTCTGCCGCAACCACACGCGCAGTAAGGACGCCAGGGCCGGGGGCCGGACGCTGAGCGGCTCGCCCGCGAGCCAGTGTTCCAGGTCCGCGGCCAGGGCGTCCGCCGAGCCGTAGCGCCGCGCCGGGTCTCTGGCGAGGCATTTCAGACAGATTAACTCCAGGTCGCGGTCCGCCCGCGGGTTGAGCGCCCGCGGCGCGTCGGGCTCGCGCTCCAGGACTTGCAGCACCGTTTCCAGCGGCGTCTCGGCGCGGAAGGGCGGCCGCCCCGTCAGCACTTCGTACAGCATCGCCCCGAGCGCGTACACGTCCGCCGCCGTGGTCAGCCCCTTCTTGCCGGCGGCTTGTTCCGGGGCCATGTAGCCCGGCGTGCCCACGATCGCCCCGGTCCGGGTGACGCCGCCGCCGGCTTGCAGCCGTTTGGCCAGGCCGAAGTCGGTGACGTAGGGCGTGCCGCCGGCGTCGAGGAGGATGTTGGCGGGCTTGAGGTCGCGGTGCAGGATGCCGCGCTGGTGCGCGTAGTGGACCGCACGCGCTACCGACGCCAGGAGCCCGGCTTGCCGTCTCGCCTCCGCGGCGTCGTAAGGCGCGTGCGAAGCGCAGGCGAGGCTGCCGCCTTCGACGAGTCGCATGCTGAAATAATACCGACCGTCCTGCTCCCCGATTTCGTAGATGGGCACGATGTGCGGGTGGTCCAGACTGGCGACCGCCTCCGCCTCGCCGCGGAAGCGGGCCAGCTCGTCCGGCCCGGCGTGCGCCCCGGCCAGGATCATCTTCAGGGCGACGAGGCGGTTGAGAGTCAGGTGCCGCGCCTTGTAGACGACGCCCATGCCGCCGCGGCCGAGGACGCCGAGGATCTCGTAGCCGGCCACCTCCGGCAGCGCTGCCCCGGCCGCCGCTTGCGGCCCGAGCGTCGTCGGCAGGGCGGCGCCGGAGGAGAATCGCTCCGGCCGGCGCAGGTCTCCTTCCTGCCCGAGGGCGGTCGGCGGCGCGCTTTCAGGAAGTGCCGAGGCGCCGGCGATCAGGGCCTCGACCGCACGCTGCTGGCAGTCGGCGCAGCGTTCGAGGTGGGCCTCGAAGGCGCGCGCCTCCGGGCCGCCCGCCTCCTCGTCGAGCAGTCGCCGCAGTTCCTCCGACGAAGGGCAGGTGTTCATGCGCCGCTCCCCAGCCGGGCGACTTCCTCGCGGAGCATCTTCTGCACCTTGTTCTTCGCCTTGAAGACCGTGTAGAGCGTTCGTCCGAGCTTGTCGGCGGCGTCCGCGCCGCTCAGCCCTTCCAGCGCCGTCAGCCGGAAGCACTCCCAGGTGTGCGGCTCGACCCGGGCGCGCACCCGCGCCGCGGCCTCGTCCAGCAGCTCGCGGTCGAACTCGTCGTCGAGGCGGCGCAGCAGGTCCGCGCGCGCCTCGACGGTGTGCAGCAACTCCACGCAGGTGCTGCCGCCGGTGCCGGCGCCGGCGCGGCGGCGACTCTCGAGGAGGTCGCACCAGGCATAGTTCGTCAGAGTCTTGAGGTAGGCGCGGAAGCTGCGGGCCGGGTCGTAGTCGAACTCGCGCAGCTTGACGACGAGGCGGGCCAGGACGTTCTGGGCGATGTCCTGGGCGTCCGCCTCCTGGAGCTTCCAGTGCAGGCACCAGCGGCGGATGAGCGGGCCGTAGCGGCGCACCAGCTCTTCCCACGCCTGCTGATCGACCTCCTCGCGCCGGAGGCGCGCGAGCAGGCTGACACTGGTATGAAAGGCGGACGGTTCATTCATGCCGGACCCTCGGAAGACGGGACGGCTCCCCTAAGAAGATTATCCCCCGCCGCGCCCGGCGGGACAACGCGCGGGGCGCCTCCCGCGCCATTTCCCGGAAATAATCTTTCGGCGCTGTCAACTTTCGCCGCGAACCGCCGACTGTCTCTCGCAAGCCACGACCAACCATAAGGAGCTTCTCATGTCCCGCATGACCAAATGGGTTCGCCGAGCCTTCCGCGGTCCGTCCTTCAAGTCGTCGTTCTCGGCGCGCGTCGGCCGCGCGAACACGCCCCTTCTCGCGGTCGAACAGCTCGAAAGGCGCGAGGTGCTGACCTCGATCATCACCTTCCCGAAGGCGACCGCCGCCTTCTCGACCGTGACGGGCGCGCTGACGATCACGGGCACCTACGCGGCGGACAAGATCGCCGTCACCGAGTTGCCGACCTCGTTCGGCGGCGGCCTGACCCAATTCCTCGTCACCGGCGTCTGGTCGTCCACGATCGACGGCGTGCCTTCGGGCGATCTCTTCTTCGCCCCGGCCGTCCGCTCCATCAAGATCGACCTGCTCGAAGGTAACGACACGGCGACCGTGTCCCGGTCCGCCACGGTTTTCGACACGACCCTGAACCGCTTCATCGTCAACCCGTGGTACACCACCTGCAAGTCGGTGGTGATCAATGGCGGAGCCGGCGACGACACGATCGATGTCTCGGGGATGGTCACCTCGGCCGTCCTCAGCGGGGGGGCCGGGAACGACACCCTCACGGGCAGCGCGGGCAACGACAATATCGACGGGGTGGACGGCAACGACCTGATCCACGGCGGACCCGGCAACGACACGCTCAACGGCGGCGTCGGCAACGATACGATCTACGGCGACGCCGGCAACGACGTCCTCATCGGCTGGGAGGGGGACGACTACCTCGACGGCGGGGAAGGCAACGACACACTCTCCGGCTGGACAGGCAACGATACGCTCAACGGCGGCGTCGGCGACGATGTACTTTATGGCGAGGCGGGCAACGACGTCCTCATCGGCTGGGAGGGCAACGACTACCTCGACGGCGGCGCGGGCAACGACACACTTTCCGGCTGGACGGGCAACGACACGCTCAACGGCGGCACCGGCGACGACGTACTTTACGGCGAGGACGGCAACGATGTCCTCATCGGCTGGGACGGGAACGACCTGCTCGACGGCGGCGCGGGCAACGACACCCTGTATGGTGGTGCGGGTAACGACACCCTCAACGGCGGCGTCGGCGATGACGCCCTGTACGGCGAGGACGGCAACGACGTCCTCATCGGCTGGGAAGGGAATGACCTGCTCGACGGCGGCGCGGGCAACGACACGCTCTCGGGCTGGACGGGCAACGACACCCTTAACGGCGGCGTCGGCGACGACGTTCTTTACGGCGAGCAAGGCAACGATGTCCTCATCGGCTGGGATGGAAACGACGTCCTCCACGGCGGGGACGGCAACGACACCCTCTACGGCGGCACGGGCAACGACACCCTGTACGGCGACAACGGCGACGACGCGCTGTACGGCGAGAACGGCGACGACGCCCTGTACGGCGGAGCCGGCCGCGACTACCTCGACGGCGGCGCCGGCAACGACGGCCTGTTCGGCGGAGCCTTCGCCGACGTCGATACGCTCGTCGGCGGGCCGGGGGCGGACCGCTTCCTCGTGGTCGTTTCGGAAGACGTGGTCAAAGACATGGCCAACGAGGATGCCCGCCTCTACTTCAGCACCGACGGCGGCCGGCTCTGGCGCAACGACGAGATCGAGCAGCTCGACAAGGGCTTTGCCTGGCTGCAGTCCCTGACCGGCAACACGCGGCTGCTGAGGAGGGTGGACGGCAGCGAACAGGTCTTCCAGCGGGTCATATCCCTGGGGGCGGTCAACTTGGCGGACAACGACAGCAAGGGCCAGATCCGGGTCGGGGACAGGGTCTTCAAGGACGGCGCGACCCCGGACGACATCATCGTCCACGAAATGGGCCACAACTGGGACACCGAGAGTCGGTACTGGGGCGAGTGGATGAAGCAGAGCAACTGGCAGGAGCTGAGCTGGTGGGAGAAGCTCCAGGCCAGGGGGTCGCGGCCGGGACTGTCGAACGACCTGAACTGGACCTACGACGTGAACGCCCCCTTCGCCCGCGACTACGGCCTGACCAACCCGATGGAGGATTGGAGTACCTCTTGGGAGGTCTACTACATGTTCAAGCAGAACCCGGGGAGCGCGTCCGCCAAGGCTACCTTCGATCGGATGGCGCCGAAGATGGCGGTCCTGGATCGGTTCTTCGCCTCGATGCGCTGAGGAAACGGCCGGAGGAGGCGGCGCGACTCGGAACTCAGCCTTTGCACGGCACACCGTTCGCGGTTACATTGGCGGAGTCCCCGTCGTGTCATCCGCCAACGGGAGTGCCGGCCATGTCCGTCAACGTCGACCGTCGTGATTTCCTCAAGGCCACCGCCGGTGGCGGCTTCGCCCTCGGCGGCCTCCTCGGCCTCGGCCTCGACCTCCGCGCCGCCCAGGCGGAAGTCGGCCTCCTCAAGATCGCCAACGCCAAGGAAGTGCCCAGCGTCTGCCCTTACTGCGCCGTCGGCTGCGGGCAGATCGTCAGCGTCCGCGGCGGCAAGATCATCAACATCGAGGGCAACCCCGAGAGCCCCATCAACCGCGGCACCCTCTGCCCCAAGGGCGCTGCCACATACCAGCTCGCCGTCAACCCCAATCGCCTGACCAAGGTCCTCTACCGTGCCCCCGGCGCCAAGGACTGGGAGGCAAAGCCGCTCGACTGGGCGATGGACCGGATCGCCCAACTCGTCAAGCAGACGCGCGACGCCACCTTCCGCGAAAAGGCGACGGTGAAGGACAAGGACGGCAAGGAAGTCACGAAGACCGTCAACCACACGCTGGCCCTCGCCTCGCTCGGCGGGGCGACGATGGACAATGAATGGAACTACGCCCAGGCCAAGTTGATGCGGGCGCTCGGCGTCGTCTACATAGAAAACCAGGCCCGGATATGACACAGGTCCACCGTGCCCGGTCTGGGCACCTCGTTCGGCCGCGGCGGAGCCACGACCTTCGCGATGGATCTGAAGAATGCGGATAGCATTCTCATCATGGGCTCGAACATGGCCGAGTGCCACCCGGTCGCCTTCCGCTGGGTGATGCAGGCCAAGACGCGCGTCAAGGACCCCTGCACCGTCATCCACGCCGACCCGCGCTTCACGCGCACGTCGGCGATGGCGAATATCTACGCCCCGGTCCGCGCCGGCAGCGACATCGTCTTCCTCGGCGCCCTCATCAACTACGTCCTCGACCGCCACGACCCGCTCTTCGACAAGGCGGCGGCGGCGCGAACGCCGCGCGAGCAGTTCTTCCACGACTACCTCGTCCGCTACACCAACGCGCCGACGCTGCTCAACCCGGACTACAAGGACGCCGAGGACGACGTCTCCGGCCTCTTCTCCGGCTACGACGCCGCCAAGCGCATGTACGACCCGAAGACGTGGCGCTACGACTCCGAGCCGAAGAGCGAGAAGCATCAGGAAGGGCCGGGGGGGAAGCCCGGCGAGGGCAAGCCGCACTCCTTCAGCGGTCAGGTCGGCAAGCTCGTCGGCCCGCCGCCGAAGGGCGACCCGACCTGCCGACACGAGCGCAGCGTCTGGCAAACGCTCCGCCGCCACTACCGGCGCTACACGCCCGAGTTGGTCGAGCAGGTCTGCGGCACGCCGCGCGAGACGTTCCTGAAGGTCGCCGAGGCGCTGCTGAGCAACGCCGGCCCGGACCGGACCGGTGCCATCTGCTACGCCGTCGGCTGGACGCAGCACACGACCGGCGTG
Source organism: Gemmatales bacterium (assembly GCA_038229635.1). Lineage (GTDB taxonomy): Bacteria > Planctomycetota > Planctomycetia > Gemmatales > Gemmataceae > DATFNV01. The sequence continues at coordinate 23,962 of JBBROG010000009.1, read as the reverse complement.
CAGATGATCCGCGCCGCGGCGCTCTTGCAACTGCTGCTCGGCAACGTCGGCCGTCCCGGCGGCGGCATCCTCGCCCTGCGCGGCCACGCCACCATCCAGGGCTCCACCGACATCGCCACGCTTTACAACCTCCTGCCCGGATACCTCATGGCGCCGAGCGCCCTGCGCAAGCACGACACGTTGTCCGACTATATCGATACGGAAACTTCGGCGACCTCGTACTGGTCGAAATTCCCGGACTTCATTGTCAGCCAGCTCAAGGCGTGGTTCGGCGACGACGCCACCGCCGAGAACGATTACGCCTACGACTACCTGCCGCGCACCGTCGGCGACCACTCGCACATGCCGATGTTCGTCGACATGGCGAAGGGGACGATCAAGGGCTTCTTCGCGATGGGGCAGAACCCGGCGGTCGGCGGGCAGAACGCCTCCTACCAGCGGCAGGCGCTCGCGAAGCTCGACTGGATGGTCGTCCGCGACCTGTACGAGACGGAGACGGCGAGCTTCTGGAAGGATTCTCCAGAGGTGAAAAGCGGTAAACTGAAGCCGGAGGAAATCCAGACCGAGATCTTCTTCCTGCCGGCGGCGGCGGTGGCGGAGATGGACGGCAGCTTCACCAACACGCAGCGGCTGGTGCAGTGGCACGACAAGGCGGTCGACCCGCCCGACGACGCCCGCTCCGATTCGTGGTTCACCTACCACCTCGGGCTGCGGTTGAAAAAACTCTACGCCGACAGCAAGGAGAAGCGCGACCGTCCCGTCCTGGCGCTCACCTGGGACTACGTCGACGCCAAGGAGAATGAGGCATGGTCCATCAAGGACGAGCCGTCGTCGAACCGGATCATGAAGGAGATCAACGGCTACGACTGGAAGACCAAGAAGCAGCTGAACGGCTTCGCGCAGCTGAAGGACGACGGCTCGACGGCGTGCGGGGCCTGGATCTACGGCGGCCTCTACGCGCCGTCCGTCGAACACCCCGAGGGCGTGAACCGCGCCGCCAACCGCAAGGGCGACGACTGGGTCGCGCTCGGCTGGGGCTTCTCGTGGCCGGCGAACCGACGCATCCTCTACAACCGCGCCTCGGCCGACCCGAAGGGCGACCCGTGGCCGAAGGAGGCGCGGCTGGCGCGCGAGTTCGCGCAGAGCGGCGGGCCGTGGATGCGCGGCTACGTCTCGTGGGACGCGGCGAAGAAGCAGTGGGTCGGCCTCGACGTGCCGGACTTCCCCGGCACCAAGCCGCCGACCGCCGCCGCCAAGCCGGACGGCGTCGGCCTCGACTACCACGACGGGGCGTCGCCGTTCATCATGAAGGCGGACGGCAAGGGCTGGCTGTTCGTGCCGAACGGCCTCGTCGACGGCCCGCTGCCGACGCACTACGAGCCCTACGAATCGCCGGTCGAAAATATCGTCTATAAGCAGCAGCGCAACCCGGCGGCGCTGACGTGGGACGTGCCCGGCAACGCCTACGCGGCGCCGTCGTCGCCGGACTACCCGCACGTCCTGTCCACGTACCGCCTGACGGAGCACCACCTGAGCGGCACGATGAGCCGCTGGCTGCCGTGGCTGGCGGAACTCCAGCCGGAGTTGTTCTGCGAGCTGTCGCCGGAACACGCGGCGGAGATCGGCGTGAGCAACACGGACGTGGTGGTGATCTCGACGCCGCGCGCCGCGATCCGGGCGAAGGCTCTGGTGACGCGGCGCATCCGGCCGTACCGGTTGAAGGAGCGGACGGTGCATCACGTCGGCCTGCCGTGGCACTGGGGCTACAAGGGGCTGACGACGGGCGACGTCGTCAACGACCTATCGGCGCTGGTCGGCGACCCGAACGTGTCGATCCACGAGGCGAAGGTGTTCGTCTGCCAGGTGCGCAAGGCGTAGAATGGCGCCAGAAAAGAGGAGCATCATGCAGTTAGAAGACTATTTCGAGTTCGCCGGGCCGAACGAGATCAGGATCAAGGGCCACCGGATCTGGATCGAACATGTGCTGGAGGAATACCTCTACAGCGACATGACGCTGGAGGATCTCGTCCAGCGCTTCGACACGCTCACGAAGGAAAAAATCCTCGCCGTCCTGTTGTACTACCACCGCAACCAGGAAGCGATGGGCAAGTACATGGCCGACTGGGTCGAGTTGGGACGCACCCAGCGCGAGGAGGACATGAAGAGGCGGCCGGAATTCTATGAGAAGATGCGCCGCCTGATGGCCGAAATGAAGCGCGAGCAGCAGAGGTCGGCATGATACAAGGGTTTCTCCTCGATGAACACTTGCCCAAGTGGTGGCGCCGCGAAATCGTTCGCCTGGCTCCTGGTGTCCAGGTCTGGCGAGTCGGAGACCACGGGGCGCCTCCTTTGCGCTCCCCCGATCCCATCCTCCTGGAATGGTGCGAAGTCCAAGGGTGCGTCTTGCTCACGGACAATCGCAAATCCATGCCGGTTCATCTCGCGGACCATGTCCGGCAAGGGCGTCACCTCCCAGGCATCTTCCGGGTTGAGGCCCGCGCGAACGTCCGGAAACTGGCGTCGTCGCTCCAAATGATCGTCGGCGCCTCTTTCGAGGGCGAATATCAAGATCAGATCAATCACTTCCCGTTCCTATGACGGGACGAGGGGGGAATCATGCCCGAACCCGTGGGCTTCTACACCGACACGACCGTCTGCATCGGCTGCAAGGCGTGCCAGGTGGCCTGCCACCAGTGGAACGACCTGCCCGCCGAGAAGGGGCCGAACAACGGCCTGCCCGTCCTCAGCGGCGACAGCTACGACAACACCGGCAGCCTGTCGGCCGTCAACTGGCGGCACGTCAAGTTCGTCGAGCAGTTCAGCGGCGACGCCAACCGCTCGCAGGCCGCCTGGCTCATGATGTCCGACGTCTGCAAGAACTGCAAGGACGCCCCGTGCCTGGAGGTCTGCCCCACCGGCGCCATCCTCCGCACCGAGTTCGACACCGTCTACATCAACCCGCCGGCGTGCAACGGCTGCCGCGACTGCGTCTCGGCGTGCCCGTTCGGCGTCATCCACATGGGCGGCAACGGCCTCGCCCAGAAATGCACCTTCTGCTACGACCGCCTCCGCAAGGGCCTCACGCCCGCCTGCGCCCAGGCGTGTCCGACGCAGTCGATCCGCTTCGGCCCGCTCAACAAGCTCAAGAAGGAAGCCCAGGCGCGCGTCGCCCAGCTCCAGCAGCAGGGCGAGACGAAGGCCAGCCTCTACGGCGCCGACGACAAGATCCTCGGCGGACTCAACGCCTTCTACCTGCTCGTCGACAAGCCGGAGGTCTACGGCCTGCCGTCCGACCCGAAGCTGCCGAGCCGCCTGGTGGCGCGCTCGTCGTTCTGGGCCGTCTTCACCGCGCTGCTGACGGCGCTGGGCATGCTCTTCTCGTTCCGGAGTCGCGGGCGCAGGCCCCTCACCCCCAACCCCTCTCCCCAAAGGGGCGAGGGGAGAACGACGGAGGGCCAGCCATGAATTTCTTCGTCGCCGACCCCGAATGGGGCTGGTGGATCGTCCTCTACTTTTACCTGGGCGGCATCGCCGCGGGCGCCTTCTTCACCGCCACGCTCATCGAGTTGTTCGGCGCCGCGGAGGACCGCGAATTGCCGCGCGTCGGCTACTGGATCGCCTTCCCGCTGATCTGCCTGTGCGGCGTCTTCCTCGTCGCCGACCTGGAGCGCCCCGAGCGCTTCTGGCACATGCTCTTCAAGTCGGAGGTCGCCAAGGCGGCCTTCGCCGAGGGCTGGCCCGTTAGCGGCGCGGGCTGGCGGCTGATGTCCGACGCCTTGATGTTCAAGCACTGGTCGCCGATGTCGGTGGGGTCGTGGGCGCTGAGCGCCTTCGGCCTGTGCAGCGGCCTTCTCTTCCTCGGCAGCCTCTGGCCCCAGGGTCGCCTGGAGTGGCTGTTCCGTCGCAGCACCCTGGCGCGCGTGCTCCAGGTCGCCGGCTCGCTGCTCGGCTTCTTTGTCGCCGCCTATACGGGATCGCTGTTAACGGCGACGAATCAGCCGGTGTGGAGCGACAGCGTCTTCGTGGCGCCGCTGTTCCTGACCTCGGCGGCGTCGACGGGCATCGCCTTGATGATCCTCGTCGCCCGCTCCCGAGCCGTGACGCCGCCGGAGTCGCTGGAGCGCCTGGAGCGGGCTGACCTGTGGGCGCTGGGGCTGGAACTGGTCGTCTTCGCCGTCTTCCTGGCGTCGTTGGGCAGCAACCTGGTGCCGGTGCTGCAAGCGTTCCACGGCCGGCTGTTCGTCGTCGGCACGCTCTTCGTCGCCCTGCTCGTCCCGCTGGCCGTGCATCTCCGCCTCGGCACGAGCAGTCAGTCGGCCGTCGCCGTCGCGGCGGTGTTCGCCCTGGTCGGCGGCTTCGTGATGCGCTACGCCCTGGTGAAGACGCCGCCGGAGCTGCTGGCGCGCGGGCCGAGCGCCGCCGCCCGCTTCAGCCCGGAGGACGGCCGGCCGCGCGGCGAGGGGACCGGCGCCGACCCCGGCAACCGCGCGCCCGACCTACAGCCGCGCAGCAAAGTTTATAATCAGGAGTGATTATGGAAACCTCCTCGGCTCCTGACGCGCTGCGGCCGCGCGACCTGGCGCTGCTACTGCTGGCGTCCGCCGACTTGCTCCCCCGTCAGCGGGCGCGCGACCAGCAGGCCGACCTCGCCGGCCTGACGCTGAAGCGGCGCCTCCTCGACCGGCTCGCCGCGCTCGACCCGGAACCGGCCGACTTCGAGGCGGCGCTGCTCCGCATCGTCGACGAGATGGGGTCGCCGACGGGGCCGACGCGCGCCGTGGCGATCCTCCTCCGCGAGGAGTGGCGGGCCGCGTGCAACTCGCCGGAGTGGGTAGCGTACCTGATCGCCGAGGGAACGCGGGAGAGCGAAGGGGGGCAGGCGCGTGGCGCGCGGCTTTCTCGATAGACTCCTCGGCCGGGCGCCCGAGTTGCCTGCCGACGTCGCCGACGCCCTCGCCGAGTTGGAGCGCCTCGCCGCCGAGCGCCCGGCTCTGGCCGGTTCGGCCGCGCTCCTCGCCGACCTGCTCCCCGGCCTGGCCGCCCCCGCCGAGTCCCCCGCGCTCTTCCTCACTCCCGAGGCGGCGACGGCCAAGCTCGCGGGCGGCATCCCTCTCCTGCGCGGCGAGACGGCCGCCCTCGACGGCAAGCAACTGCGGCGGCGCTGGGCCGATGTCTGCGCCGCCTTGCGGCGTCACGGGCGCGCCGAGGACGGCGCCGCCCTGGCGGCCTGTGTGCGCGGGGAGCGCCTCTCGTTGGAAGAGATGACGGCCGCCGTCTTCGCCGGCCGACCCGAGGACGTCCACGCCCGCGCCGACGCCCTCGGCCTCGACGCGGCGCTGGCCGCGACGGCGCTGCGCTTCTGCCTCTTGCCGTTCCTCGTCCCGCTCGCTTCCGCCCTGGCGCCGCTGCGCGCCGGCTCCGCGTGGGAGTACGGCTCCTGTCCGACGTGTGGCGGTTGGCCGCTTCTCGGCGAGTTTCGCGGTCTGGAACAGACGCGCTGGCTGCGCTGCGGATTGTGCGCGACCGGATGGGAGTTCCCGCGCCTGGCCTGCCCGTTCTGCGGCACCCGCGACCACCGGGCGCTCGGCTACCTTCACGTCGAGGGCGAGGAGAACCGCTGTCGCGCCGCCGTCTGTGAAACGTGCCGAGGTTATGTGAAGATGGTCGCGGCGCTGGACGCGCTGTCGCCGGCGCGGCTCCTCGTGACCGACCTGGCCACGCTGCACCTCGACCTCGCGGCGGCGGAGCGCGGCTGCATGGTTCCGGGCGGCGCCTCCTGAGTCCGGGCCGCGAAGCCGTTCGACTCACCAGTCCTCGCCGAGGACTTCGCCGCCGGCGGGCGTCACCGCGGCCCAAAATGTCTCCGGGCGGATCGACGGGGAAACGGTGCGGACGCTGCCGTCCATCAGGGCGGTCAGCATGCCGGCGGCGTGAGGAGTCTGCGGGATCCGCGGGTCGGACTCGGTCAGGAGGGGCGCGGCCTGGAAGGTCAATCCGGGAACCGAACCGAGGCTGCGCGGCGGAAAGTCGCCGCCCGTGACGGGGACCACGTCCCCGTAATGGCGGTCCGCGAAGGACGGTCGGCGATGGCCGCCCGCCCCCGAACTATACTGTAGCGAGTAGATGGACGTCACCCACGGCCCCTTCATACAGTCACAGTTGGCGTAATGCTCTCCAATGCCGATCGTATGGGAGGTCCCGTCCGGGATCGAGCCCGGCAGGCGCGCGGCGTTGGCGAAAACGAGCGCGTTGTAGGCGTAACTGGAGTAATCCCCCTTATCGTAGATACAAGGGATGTTGAAGCTGAGCGAGAAGCGAGAATAATTCAAGCTCGGGTCGGCCGGGCTGATGAAGATGTCTCTTCGGTTTTCCAGGTACGGGAGGACGGCAAAGAAGGGCGGGCGGTTGCCGCCGACGTCTCCCGCCCCGATGATGGTCGGCAGTGCGCCCTCGTTGATTGTCGAGTAATTATGTAAGGCCAGGATGATTTGTCGGAGATTATTTTGGCTCTGCATGCGGAGGGCCGCCTGTCGGACCTTCTGTACGGCGGGAATGAGGAGGCCGATCAGGACGGCGATGATCGCGATGACGACCAGAAGTTCTATCAGCGTCATGCCTCTACGGTTTTCGTTCATGGTCGCTTATTCCTTTTCGACCGGCGCGGTCAGAGGTTGTTGAGTCTCGCTTGACCTGAGTCCCAGGCCGGCGAACGACGGACTTTATGCCCATCGAATAGGCCGCCGGCGTAAAGCCGGCGGCTCGCCTACCGGGATGACGAACCGGCCGCACTCAGTAGCCTCTACGGAGTGATGGTACGGTCGGCGAAGTCGAAACTTTTCGGATCGGGGACTCCGCCGACCAGTTTTTGGGCTGTGTAATTCACTTTGATGGTGTACGCGACACCCCGGGGCTGGTTCTTGAAGTCATTTACGACTTCTCTTTGCACCCCGTCGGCAGGAATCTGTTGAGTGTACGTGGCGATTTCGGTGAAGACGCCCCCGGCGGTGGTGCCGATTTTGTAGGTGACCTTGCCCCACATCGCGCCGACATCCGCGCTGCATTGGGTCGTCACTCGCACGTCCGCTGCTGTGGCAGTCACGTTGGCGGTGGTCAATCCCGCCGCGCCGGCCTTCCACGTGGCGGCCCCGTAGCCAGCCAAGGTCCAGTCATCCGCATGGGACGATGACGCGACGAAGAGAACCGCGAGCAGTGCCGCGATTCTAAGACAATGGGGGGGGGGGCGAAGTGGAGTTTTCTCATGGTGTCACTCAGTCCTGGTTGGAGAAAAGAGAAGTGAAGGGTACTATGACGTGATCCCAAGAGGACGTCAATGCCAATATCGAAATGTCGCCGGCGCGGCTCCTCGGGACCGACCTGGCCACGCTGCACCTCGGCCTCGCGGCGGCGGAACGCGGCTGCATGGTTCCGGGCGGCGTCACCTGAAGGATTCGGGGGTGCGCGCGGACGCGCGCACCCCCGGAACGTGGCGACGCCGTCGCGCGCCCCGGACGGCTAGAGAATCCCCGCGCCGAAGCCTTCGGCGCGGCTGTCGCTGCCGGCGAGGCGCGCGCCGTTGGCGTGGGTGCCGCGCGCCGCGGCGTGCGGGCCGTGGGCGCGGAAGCCGTTCGCCCGCGCCGCGGTCGTCGGGCCGATGACCTGCGCGTAGGTCTCGTCGTAGTCGCTGTCGTAGTCGTCGTAGCGGCAGACGTAGCCGGGCTGCCTGGCGCGGTCCTTCTCCTCGTGGAAGGACTTCAGTACCGCGGTCTGGATGATCTCGCGGCAGGCGGAGTTGATCGGGTGGGCGATGTCGGCGTGCAGCTTGACGCGGCCGTCGGCGTCGCGCACGGCCCGGCTCTCGTCCAGTTTGCCGCCGCACTGGTTGCAGTAGCGCGCCCGCAGGTGATTCTTGCAGCCGCACTGCGGGCAGTGATCGGTCAGCTTGCGGCTCGGCATGGCGACGAACGAGCCTTTCGTCCCTTCGATGATCTTCAGGTCGCGGACGACGTAGGCGTCGTCGAAGGTCACCGAGCAAAACGCCTGAAGCCGCTCGTTCTCGTGGCAGTCTTCCATGAGCTTGATGCGTACTTCGGTGATAACCACAGGTATTCTCCTTTGATTCTGTGGCCCACTCAGGAGCAACTCCGAACCACGTACACGCGCGCCCCGCCCCATCCGGGGGTCGGGCCGCCTGAGTTCATCTGCCCGCGCAGGCGCCGGGCGAGGTGGTCGGCCTCGCCGGCGTCGCGGCACAGGGCGAACAGGGCGCTGCCGCTGCCGCTCATCATCTGCCCCGCCGGCCTCTGTTCGCGCAGCCGGTCCAGCATCTCGGGCAACTCGGGCCGCAGCCGGAACGCCGGCTCCTGGAGCCGGTTGTGCAGCCGGCGGCCCACCTCGTTCACATCGCCGACCGCGAGGGCGTCGCGAATCGCGGCGCCGCCCACCGGCTCGGCGGGCACGGTCAGGGCGCGGTAGACGTCGGCGGTCGCCAGCCCGAAGGCGGGGCACGCCAGCACCAGGTCGAGCGGACGGCCGACGGGCGCGGGCTCAATCACTTCGCCGCGGCCGGTACACCAGGCGGCGGGCGTGGCGAAGAAGAACGGCACGTCGCTGCCCAATTCCGCGCCGAGGCGGGCGAGGTCGGCGTCGCCCAGCCCGAGGCGCCAGAGCCGGTTGAGCCCGTGCAGCGTCGCCGCCGCGTCGGTCGAACCGCCGGCGAGGCCCGCCGCCTGCGGGATGCGCTTCGTCAGCCGGATCGCGGCGCCCTTCGTACAGCCGGCGTGCCGGCGCAGCAACGCGGCGGCCTGGCACACGAGGTTGTCCGGGCCGGTGGAGAGTTCCGGCATGTCACACTGGAGCCGCACCGCGCCGGAGACGTCCTCCTTGAATTCGAGCGTGTCGTACAGCGAGACGGCCGCCATGAGGGTGGCGATCTCGTGATAGCCGTCCGGCCGCCGGGCCAGGATTTCGAGGAAGAGATTCACCTTGGCCGGAGCCCGAACCACCACCACGGCGTCGTCGCGGCGCTCGCTCAACATGGCGGGACGGGGGAAAGGAGAGGAGAGGCCCTTCCGTGGGTGGCAGAGAAGGCGTCCATACCTCAGACAATCCTTTATTCCGCGGGGTCGGGGCCGGGCGGCGCCCCCCTCCCAGGGTGCATCTCTTGCAGCAACGGGCAGGATCATAGCCAGAGGGGCTGGAGGACGTCAAGTGCGTCTTTTTTGTCGCTTGTGCCTTCGGCCTTTTTCCGCGCCGCGATTTCTTCCTTGACATCTTCAGACGAATTGTCTTAACTAGGAGGAATATGACCTCAGGCGCTTGGGAGTGCGGCGGCCCGATACCGCACTCCCAAGAGTTGTTCCGCTCGTAAGAAGGGGGATCGTCATGACGAGAACGCATCGGACCGGCCTGGCGTGGGCGACGGCCGTGCTGGCGGCGGCCGTGCTGCTGCTGGCGGCGCCGGCCCAGGACAAGAAGGCGGCGCTGCCCGCCGACCTCGACCTGGTGCCGCGCGACGCGGCCGGCTTCCTGTCGGTGCGCGTCGCCGACCTGTGGGCCGACGCGCACTTCCAAAAAATGCGCGCCGAGCTGACCAAGCAGTACGGGGAATCCGTCAAGGACCTGGAAAAGAGCTACGCCCTTGGCGTCGACCTGGGGCAGGTCGAGCGCCTCACTGTCGTCATGCCGAAGCTGCCCGAGCCGCGCTCCGAGGGCCTGGTCCTCGTGCTGCTGGTGACGACGGCGAAGCCTTACGACAAGGCGAAGGTCCTCGGCGCCGTGCTGCCCGAGTCGAAGGAGCAGGCGTACAAGGGCAAGACGCTCCACGTCGCCGGCGACGCCGCCGTGTACCCCGTCAACGAGCGGTCCTACGCGATGGGGCCGACGCCGGCGGTCGAGGCGCTCCTGGACCAGGCCGGCAAGGGCGCGCAGGGTCCGCTGAGCGACGCGCTGGCCCGCGCCGCCGGCACGCACCAGGTGACGGCCGGGCTCAACATGGAGCCGGTGCGCGGCCTGCTCGCCCAGGCGCGCGGCCAGGAGGCCGAGTTGTTCAAGCCGCTGGTCCAGGCGAAATCGGCCGCGGTGTCGTTCGACGTCGGCAAGGGGACGACGTTCGAGGGGCGCCTGAAGTACGCCACCGCCGCCGAGGCCGACGAGGGAGCCGCGGGGGCGAAGGCCCTCGTCTCGCTCATCGCCGGCCTCGCCCTGCCGCAACTGGAGCAGGCGCTGGAAAAGGGACAAATCAAAGGCGATAACCTCAAGAAGGTCGTCAAGGAGTTCGGCCAGATTCTGAAGACGCCGCCGGTCGCGGCCAAGGAGGAGGCGGTCCACGTCGACATCAGCCTGAAGGCCGACATCGCGACCGTCGCCGGCGCCTTCCAGGAGGTGTTCACGCAGGCGCGCGGCGCCGCCTCCACGGAGCGCGCGTCGAACAACCTCAAGCAAATCGCCCTGGCGATGCACAACTACCACGACACGCACGGCCACTTCCCGCCCGCCGCGATCTGCGACAAGGACGGCAAGCCGCTGCTGAGCTGGCGCGTCGCCATCCTGCCGTACATCGAGCAGGACAACGTCTACAAGGAGTTCCGCCTCGACGAGCCGTGGGACAGCGAACACAACAAGCCGCTGTCGGCCACGCTCATCCCGGTGTTCGCGTCGCCCGGCCTGGGGGAGGGGACGAAGACGCACTACCGCGCCTTCGTCGGCGGCGGGGCGGTCTTCGAGACGAAGAAGGGGACGATGATCGCCGACATCACCGACGGCACGTCGAACACGTTCCTGGTCGTCGAGGCGACGGAGGCCGTCGAGTGGGCGAAGCCGGACGACCTGCCCTACGACCCGAAGAAGGAGTTGCCGAAGCTCGGGCTGCCGGGCGCCAAGGACTTCCAGGCCGCGTTCGCCGACGGCTCGGTGCGCATCCTGCCCAAGGACACCGACAAGAAGAGGCTGCACGCCCTCATCACCCGCGCCGGCGGGGAGGTGATTGAGTAGGAAGAAGACCGCCGCTTGCGGTTTCGCGCCCGCGCCTCGGAGGCGCGAGTGCGAAGCCGCAAGCGGCGCGGGCGGCCATCTCGCCCGCCCGCGCCGCCGACTCCATCGTCGACGGCCACCCCGTCGCGGCGCCGTCGCCGGCGAAGACGACATTCGGGACCGCCGATATCGTCGCCGCGAGTCGCCGCCCCTCGCCGCCCGGCGCCACCGCGAACGTCGCCCCGCCGTGGACGACTAGACGCCGCGCCAGCACTGGCGTCGTCCGCGCCCGCGGCAGCAACTTGGCCAAGGCCGGCAGCAATTCGCCCGCCACCTTTTCCACTCCGAGACGCGCTTCCCGCGCCGCCCCCGAGATCACGACTTCCACCATCTGACTGCCGTCGGCCGACTCCCTCCCCAGCACCGCCGTCTTGTTGAAGGCGAACTGAATCGGACTGTCGAGGGCGCCGAAGAACAGCCCATCCATGACCGGCGCGGCGAACTTCAGCAGCAGGCCGACGATGGCCGTGTCGCCCGGCGGCTCCGGCATCGCCGCGCCCGGCAGCAGCGCCCGCATCCGCGCCGGCGGCAGCGCCAGCACGACGCGGTCGAAGTCCCGCTCTCCCCCATTGCCGAGCGTCAAGCGCACCGGCGTCCCCGGCCGGATCGCCTCCACGCGCGCCCCGCTGACGACCTCGACGCCGGCCTCGGTCAGAGCACGACGTGCCTGCCGGTCGAAAATATCGGACAGCGGGCGGCGGAAGAAGCAGATGTCGGCCGCGTGGCGCGACTTCAGCAGCGACTGGCGGAACGTGAACAGGCCGTGCCGCGCCGACACTTCGCCCGCCCGCATGTTGCACACGGCGAGGACGAGCGGCTCCCACAGGCGCGCCACCGCCGCCGGCGCCTGGTGGTGCCGCGCGAGCCATTCGGCGAACGTCACGGCGTCGAGTGCTTCCAGCGCCTTCGCGGAGTAGAGACGGGCGCGAGCCATGCCGTAGCCGAGGCGCAACTTATCGCCGAGGGTCAGGCCGGGAAAGCGCAGGAAGCTCGGCAGCAGGTGCAGCAGCCACGGCAGCGGCGACGAGCCGAGGGTGAAGTCGGCGGCGTCGGGACTCTTGTAAGGGATGGCGAAATGCTCTTGCCGGTAGACCCAGTCGTCGGGAACGCCGAGGTCGCTGATGAGCCGCTCCAGCGCGGCGCAGCACTTGAGCCAGACGTGCTGGCCAATGTCGATCTCGCCGAACTCGGGCGTGACGAAGGAGAAGGCGCGGCCGCCGAGGTGGCGATTCTTCTCGAAGAGTGTGACGGACTGTCCGGCGCGGCCGAGGCTCAGGGCGGCGCGCTGGCCGGAAACGCCACCTCCCACGACGGCGATTCTCAGCGGTACGGGGCACATGCGGTCCACTCGTGCGGGGCGCGGGGCGGCGAAACTTCCGTGTCATTGCATCGGTTCGTCCCCCGACTGTCCAGCGCCGATCGGATATACTCTCTTCGATCCCCCGACCCTGTTCTCCCGGAGAGCCGACCGCCATGACCGCCACACGCCGCCAGTTCTTGCACACCGCCCTCGTCGCCGGCGCCGGCCTCGCCGCCGCCGGCCTCGCCCCGGCCATCGAGCCCATCAAGCGCACCGGGCCGAGCCAGCTGCGCCTGAGTATTGCCGCCTACAGCTACCGCAAATACCTGGCGCTCGGCAAGGACAAGAAGCAGTCGATGACGCTGTTCGACTTCATGGACACCTGCGCCGCCATGAACCTCGGCGCCGTCGAGCTGACCGCCTACTACTTCCCGGAGACGACGCCGACGTATCTCGCCGCCGTCAAGGGCCACGCGACGCGCCTCGGCCTCGACGTGAGCGGCACGGCAGTCGGCAACGACTTCTGCCACACCGACGCGGCGAAGCAGAAGGAGCAACTCGACATGGTCCGGGCGTGGGTGGAACACACGTCGCGCCTCGGCGGCAAGACGATCCGCATCTTCGCCGGCAGCGTCAAGAAGGGCGACACCGAGGAGAAGGCCCGCGCCCGCTGCGTCGAGGCGATCCAGGAGGCGTGCGACCACGCCGGCAAGTACGGCATCTACCTCGCCCTGGAGAACCACGGCGGCATCACCAGCACGGCCGAGCAGACGCTGGCGCTGGTGAAGGCGGTCAAACACGACTGGTTCGGCGTCAACTTCGACACGGGCAACTTCCACAGCGCCGATCCCTACGCCGAGCTGGAGCGGATCGCGCCCTACGCCGTCGTCGTGCAGATCAAGACGGAGATCCAGCGCGCCGACATAAAAGGAGCGGAGGACGCCGACCTCAAGAGGCTGACCGACATCCTGCGCGGCGTCAACTACCGCGGCTACGTCGCCCTGGAGTACGAGTCGGCGGAGGACCCGAAGACCGCCGTGCCGCGGCACGTCGAGACGCTCAAGAAATTGATGGGATGACGGCGAACCCTTACCAGCCCGAGGCCCCCCGCCGCTTGCGGCTTCGCGCTCGCCGGACGTTACGCGAGCGCAAAGCCGCAAGCGGCGGGGGGACGGAGCCAGCACGAATGTCCGAATTGACCCACTTCGACGCCAGCGGCGCCAGCCGCATGGTGGACACCAGCGCCAAGCCGGAGACGCTGCGCGAGGCCCGCGCCAGCGGCCTCGTCCGCATGGCCCCCGCCACGCTGGCCCTGATCCGCGACCGCGGACTGGCCAAGGGCGACGTCCTCGAAGTCGCCCGCCTCGCCGGCATCATGGCCGCCAAGCGTACCGGCGAACTGATCCCCCTGTGCCACCCGCTGCCCATCACCTCCGCGACCGTCGATTTTTCCTTCGACGGCGACGACGTCCTACACATCGAGGCGACGGTGCGCGTCTTCGGCCGCACCGGCGTCGAGATGGAGGCGCTGACCGCCGTCAGCGTCGCCGCCCTCACCGTCTACGACATGTGCAAGGCGGTCGACCGCGTTATGACCGTCGAGCGCGTGCGGTTGGAAGAGAAGACGGGGGGGCGCAGCGGCACCTGGCGCCGCGGCGATTGACAGCCCCCCGGCGCGCCGCTACGATTCACGGCAAATTGAAAGTTCTGAACAGACCGTCGGCGGGCGGCCCGGACCCGCCGCGCGAGGGTCGTGCGCGATGAACCAACTGCTGTCGAGCCCCGCCGCCGCGGCCCCGGCCGACCTGTACGCCCCGATCAAGGCCGACCTCGTCGAGGTCGAGCGCGTCCTCGCCCGCACGCTCACCAGCCGCTACGCCCGCATCGCCTCCCTCGTCGACCACGTCAAGCACTACCGCGGCAAACGCCTCCGCCCGGCGCTGCTGCTGCTCGTCGCCCGCGCCTGCGGCCGCGTGACCCCGGCGCACCACGTCCTCGGCGCCGTCGTCGAGATGATCCACACGGCGACATTGGTTCACGACGACATCCTCGACGGCGCGACGGTGCGCCGCCACGTGCCGACGGTGAGCGCCGGCTGGGGCGTGCCGGCCGGCGTGCTGCTCGGCGATTATCTGTTCACGCACGCCTTCCACCTCGCCGCCACCACGGGCGACGCCCGCGCCTGCGAGATCATCGGCGAGGCGACCAACCGCACCTGCGAAGGCGAGTTGTGCCAGGGGCTGCACTGCGGTAACCTGGAGTTGAGCGAGCAAGAATATCTGGACGTCATCGACGGCAAGACGGCCGACCTGATCGCCTGTTGCTGCCGCCTCGGGGCGCTGTTCGCCGGCGCCGACGAGGGCGCCGTCGAGGCGCTGGCGCGCTACGGCCGCTGGCTCGGCCTCGCCTTCCAGATCGCCGACGACCTGCTCGACCTCGTCGGCGAGGAGCGCGCGACGGGCAAGTCGCTCGGGACCGACGTGGAGCAGCAGAAGCTGACGCTGCCCTTGATCCGGCTGCTGGCGGAGGCGCCGGCGGCGACGGCGGGGCGGCTGCGGCAGATCCTGGCGGCCCCCGGCAACCACAAGCGCGAGGCGCTGCGGCCGTACCTGGAGAAGAGCGACGCCCTGCCCTACGCGACGCGGCGGGCGCGCGACTTCGCGCTGCGGGCGCGCGGCGAGTTGGCCTGCCTGGCGCCGTCGCCGGCGCGGGCGATCCTGGAGGCGCTCACCGAGCGCGTCATCGAGCGGAATTGTTGACGTCTTGAACCGGACTCGCGGAGAACCCCCGCCATGCGCGCGCGCGCCGCCTTGATGCTCCTGCTGGCTCTCCTCCCTCTGCCGGCCGCCTTCGCGGACAAGCCCGCCACCGACGCGCGCAAGGCGACCGCGCACCGCGTCGTCCGCGTCAGCGCCGCCGACGCCCGCCAGCCCGCCGAGGTGTCGGTCGCCATCAACCCGACCGACCCGCGCCACGTCGTCGCCGTGTCGCACCAGGACGCCCGCCCCGGCCGCGTCGCCAGCAATTACGTTTACGCCTCCGAGGACGGCGGGCTGACCTGGCGGACCGTCGCCGGCGCCAACCCGCGCCAGCACAACCAGGGGGACGACGCGATCGCCTTCGACGCCGACGGCACCGCCTACCGCACCTGGATCGCCTTCGACGGCATCCGCGTGGAGCGGCCGCGCCGCGCCGCCACCGGCATCTTCCTCGCCTCGTCGCGCGACGGCGTCGCCTGGACAACGCCGGTGCCGGTCGTCGACCACGTCAATTCCGTCGAGCCGTTCGAGGACAAGCCGTGGCTCGGCATCGACACGTCGGCCGAGTCGCCGCACCGCGGCAACGTCTACGTCGCCTGGACGCGCTTCGACGTCTACGGCAGCAAGAACCCCGAGCACAAGAGCCACATCCTCTTCTCCCGCTCGCGCGACGGCGGCCGTAACTTTTCGCCGCCTCTGCGGATCTCCGACAAGTCGGGCACGGCGCTGGACGACAGCACGACCGTCGAGGGGGCGGTGCCGGCGGTCGGGCCGAAGGGCGAGGTGTACGTCGTCTGGGCCGGGCCGGAGGGGCTCGTCCTCGACAAGTCGGCCGACGGCGGCGCCACGTTCGGCAAGGACAAGGTCATCTCCGAAAACCCGCCGGGGTGGGACTTCCCGTCGAAGGGGTTGCCGCGCCACAACGGCCTGCCCGTGACGTGTACCGACCTCAGCCGCGGCCCGAACCGCGGCTCGGTCTACGTCTGCTGGACCGACAAGCGCAACGGCGACGCCGACGTGTTCGTGATGGCGTCGCGCGACGGCGGCACGACGTGGGGCGAGCCGGTCCGTGTCAACGACGACCCCAAGGGCAACGGCAAGGACCAGCTCTTCGCCTGGATGGCCGTTGACCGCCGTGACGGGTCGCTGAACGTGATCTTCTACGACCGGCGCGGCCTGGAGGGGACGAAGACGGGGCTGACGCTGGCACGCAGCGTCGACGGCGGCAAGACGTTCGTCAACCATCGCGTCGACCAGGAGCCGTTCGAGTGCGACGGCGGCGTCTTCTTCGGCGACTATATCGGCGTGGCGGCGGAGGGCGGTCGCGTCGTGGCGACGTACATGCACTTCGTCGGCAAGAAGAAGCTCGCCATTTCAGCGGCGCTATTCCGCTTCAAGCCAGGGACGCAGGCGGCGGCAACAGACGAGGAGTAGCGGTCATGGAATGCCACTCGCGACCTGTGCCATCACAAGAAGCGGGGCGCGTTCTGCCGTCGTTCCGCCTGTTCGCGTAGCGACCGGGCGTGAGCCGAACTGTCGGTGATGTCGGCGCGCGTTCCGACGACCCCTTCCGCCTGCCTGTAGGCGACGAGGTCGGCGCCGCTTTTCACGCCCGCGACCTTCGGACACGCCGCCGTGAGCAGGCCCACGGCGTAATCGGGGAGTGACATGCCAGCGCGAGCCGCTTCCGCGGCCAGGGCGTCGGCCAGGGCCGAAGGCAGTTTGATCGTCTTGTTCATCGGGGAAGTCTCTGCTATTTTTGGCGCGAATCAGCCTGCCGTCTCCGGTCTCTCACCAAACTCTAAGTGGCTGTCTCGGAAGCCCCTCGCCCCTGTACTCAGGGGAGAGGGGTTGGGGGTGAGGGGTCTGTTTTTCGCTAGCAAATCCCCCTCACCCCCGGCCCCTCTCCCCCGAGTACGGGGGCGAGGGGAGCATACGGGACAAACTCTAAGGAAGCAGCGACGCAACCGGCACTGACGCCTGGGGTGCCGCCAAGGGAACGACCGACTGATTCGCCGGGAAGATCGTCACGTCCCGATAACCAAACCCGTGGTCGGCCGTCGCGTCGGCGACCGGGGCGCGGTGGACTTCCACCTGCCGGTCGATCAGGTTGACGATCCAGTAATCGGCGATACCGGCGCAGGCGTACAGACTGGCCTTCCGGCCCCGGTCGATGGCCAACGTGCTGTCGCTCACCTCGACGACGAGCACGGCCGTCTTCGGGTGTTCGCCGAACGACGCCTTGGCCCCGGCGGCCACCGCGACGTCGGGCTGCGGTTCGATGTCGAGTCCGAGGTCGAGCGGCATCTGCATCCGCACCCAATGACTCTCCTTCGGGAAGAGGGCGCGGAGGGCCTCGGCCACGTTGTCGGTGCTCGTGCAATGGGAAGGGCCGGGATTGGGCATTTCCAAGATCTCTCCGTCGAGCAGTTCGACGCGCTGGTCTGCGAACCATCCGAGGTCCCATAAGGCGTAGTATTCCGCCTTGGTCCAGCGCCGGGGGCGCGGAGCCACGAGAGGAATTCGCGAAGACCGTGGCGGGGCGGCGGTCGTCATGCCTCACTCTCCCTGTCAGTCGGACGAGAACCGCATTATACCCCGAAGCCCCATCCGCCCCGCAAGCTCACAGCTGCGTCTCCGCCATCTCCAGCGCCCGCAGCAGGCCCCTCGCCTTGTTGAGCGTTTCCTCGCGCTCCGCCGCCGGCTCGCTGTCGGCCACGATGCCGGCCCCGGCTTGCAGGTACGCCGTCTGCCCCTTCAACACCATCGTCCGCAGCGCGATGCAGGTGTCCATGTTGCCGCTGAAGTCGACGTAGCCGACCGCGCCCCCGTAAGGACCGCGCCGGCACGGCTCCAACTCGTCGATGATCTCCATCGCCCGCACCTTCGGCGCCCCGCTCAGCGTCCCCGCCGGCAGGCACGCCCTCAAGGCGTCGAACGCCGTCGTCCCCGCCTTCAGCCGCCCCGTCACCGTGCTGCACAGGTGCATGACGTGGCTGTAGCGCTCCACCGTCAGCACGTCGCTCAACTCCACCGTGCCGTAGCGGGCCACGCGGCCGACGTCGTTCCGCCCCAAATCGACGAGCATGATGTGCTCGGCCCGCTCCTTCGGGTCGCTGGTGAGTTCGTCGGCGAGGACGCGGTCTTCTTCCTCCGTTTTGCCGCGGCGGCGCGTGCCGGCGAGCGGGCGGATGGTCACGCGGTCGCCCTCGACGCGCACCATGATCTCCGGCGACGAGCCGACCAGGCTCACCGCGCCGGACTTGAGGTAGAAGAGGAACGGACTCGGGTTGACGACGCGCAGCGTCCGGTAAATGTCGAACGGCCGCGCGGTCGTCTCCGTCTCCAGGCGCTGGCTGAGGACGACCTGGAAGACGTCGCCGGCCTTGATGTACTCCTTGCACTTCGCGACCGCCGCCTCGAACGCCACCGGCTCGAAGTTGGAGCGGTACGGCCGCGTCACCTCGCCGACCGGCGCGACGTCCGTCAGCTGCAAGTCGGCCACGCCCTGCTGCAAGCGCTCCACGAGACGGTCGACCCGCGCGCACGCGGCGTCGTAGCAGCGGCGCGGGTCGTTCGGGTCGACGTGCGCGTGCGCGACCGCCGCGACCGTCTTGTTGATGTGGTCGAAGATGACCATGCGGTCGTAAAAGGCGAAGCAGAGGTCGGGGATGTGGCGGTCGTCGGGCGGCGCGTGCGGCAGGCGCTCGACGTAGCGGACGGCGTCGTAGGCGGCGTAGCCGACGGCGCCGCCGCAGAAGCGCGGCAGCCCCGGCACCTGCGGGGCGCGGTACAGGGCCAGCTTCTCCTCCAGCAGGCGGAGCGGGTCGGGGTGGTCGAACTCCTCCGGCCGCGCCCCCGGCCGCCCAACGCGAACATGGTTCTCATAAGCCTGAAAGCACAGGAACGGCCCGCTGCCGAGGAAGCTGTAGCGGCCCAGGCGCTCGCCGCCGACGACGCTCTCGAAGAGAAAGGCCCAATCGCCCTCCTGCACCTTGCAGAAGGCGCTGACCGGCGTCAGGGTGTCGCCGACGAGCTGCCGGTAGACCGGCACCACGCTGGCGCCCTTCGCCAGTTCGACAAATTCCTCGAAGCTGGGATAATAGCGCATACGGGCCTCGGGAGGGGTGCGGAGCTTTTCTAAGAGTCTGTTCCGTAAGCCCCTCTCCCCTGAGTACAGGGGCGAGGGGGGCTCATCGAACAGACTCTAAGGGACCGATCATGCGTTGTCCGGCGTGCGGGGCCGACAATCCGGCGGGGGCGAAGAAGTGCGGCGGCTGCGGCGAGCGCTTCACCAAGCGGCGCGGCCGGCCGGACACCGCCGACGAATCCGACTCCCCCTTCGGCAAGCGCACCGACACGCGCAACCACAGGGCGCTGACGGCCTACCGGGTCGGCGTCCTCAGCCTCATTCCGCTCGCCGGTCTCGTCCTCGGGCCGGCCGCCCTGGTCCTCGGCCTCGCCGCCTGGCGGCAGGCCGCCGCCGACGCGACGGGCAAGCGCCAGGGACTCGTCTACGCGGCCCTGATCCTCGGCGCCGTCACGTCCCTCGCCAACGGCGTCGGCGTGGCGCTCATGGTGCAAGGGCTGTCGTCCCCGTAGGCCCGGTCGCGCCTGACGTCGGCTACGGTCGGCGCACCACACCCGGCCTCGCCGGGCGCGGCGCCACGACCTTCCGTTCCGGCTCCGCCACCCGCAGGCAGACCCGCGCCGCCACCGCCACCTTCAGCAGATGAATGCCACCGCGGAAGATGACGAAGCCGGCGAAGAAGACCGGCCCGGCCTCCAGGATGTAGTGCCCCGGGTCGTCCGTCAGCAGGCCGTAGCCGCGGTAGAAGACGTACAGCCCCAGCGCCACCAGCAGCCAGCCGGCCACTTCGCGTGTCCAAAATCTCACGCTTTCTCCTCCCGGCGCCGCCGCCGCTCCCGAGCCCAGGCCAGCCAGCGATACAGCCGCCGCTGTTCGCCGCGCGTCTCGCGCCAGACCACGTCCTGAAGATACAGCAGAGCCTCGTCGCGGCTCAAGCGCCGGTGCGCCAGCGCCCGCAGCAGCCACGCCGCGGCCAGGGCGCCGCCGCCCAGCAGCCACACCGCGAGCAGGCCCCGCCACGAACTGTCGGCGAGGTCGAGGGTCGTCTCCTGCTTCCGCAGCCACAGCCAAAATCCCTCCGCCAGGACTGTGACGACCGGCGCCGCGACGGCCAGCAGCAAGACCTCGCCGAGCGCGGCCTGTCCCGCCGGCCGGCGGTGCGGTCCGGGCCGCTTGTTCGGCTCGCCGGGCGAGCGGCGCGGGTCGGGCGGGAAGAGGCGGACGTGCAGCGACTGCAGGCGGTAGAACCCGGCGCAGAACGCCAGCGTGCCCAGCGCCAGCAGCGCCTCGGCGAGGGGCGAGGGCGCGCGCGGCGGCAGGGAGCGCGGCAGGGCGGGCGCGAAGCGCGGCCCCCGCAAGAGCCAGTCGAGGGCGAGGTCAACGCTGCGGGCCGCCAGCAAAAAAGGGTCGAAGCCCTGCGCCCGCGACGCGACGAGCAGCAGCAGCGCCGCCAGCACCAGCACCGGCCCGCCGCGCCAGCGGAACAGCAGCGCGACCGTGCCCAGGAGCGGTGGCAGCAGCGACCACGGCCCCAGGCGCATCTGCACCAGCGCCAGGAGCATGAGCATCAAGGCGGTCACGCACAGCAGGACGTAGTCGCGCGCCCCGTCGTACTCGGCGGGCGCCTCGTCTCGTTTCGTCATCGCCTCCTCCCCATCTGACGCAGCCGCTCCATGCGGTCGAGGATGAGCCGCACCGAGTCGCCGTCGGCGGCACAGATCACCGGGACGCCGAGGCGGGCGAACGCCTGGCGCACCTCCCGGTAGGCTCGGCGAAAGCGCAGCGCCGTCGTCCGCCGCAGGGCGCGCGGCAGTCCCGCCGCGCCGCCCGTCCCGTGGAAGGGGTGGGCCGGCTCCTCCGGACTGTTCGGCGAGGGCAAGCCGGGCGGCCAGGGGCAGACGACCATGACCTGGTGGTGCCGCGCCCGGGCGACGCGCACGGCGGCGAGCAGCGGCTCGAGGCGGTCGGCCAACTCCAGCAGGTCGGCGATCAAGACGAACAGTTCGTTGTCGTGCCCCTTGCCGACCGCTTGCGTCACGGCCCGTGCCAGCACGGCGACCTTCTCCGGGGCGGCGAACAGGTAGCGCCCTTCGGCGTCGTAGAGCGGCAGCGGGTACGGCACCTGATGCTCCGCGAGAAAGCGCTGGAGATGCTCCGCCATGTGCGCGTCGTCTTCCAGCAGAGCCGCCAGCCCGCCCGGCGCCAGGCCGTGACGCACCGACAGCAGCGCCGCCAACCGCTTGCGCAGCGCCGTCAGGCGGCGCCGGCGCGGGAAGAACACCTGCCAGGCGAGGAACAGACCGAACATCAGGACCGCCGCCGGGACGCCGACGACTCCCAGCCCCGCGAGGGGCGCCGGCGGCATGACGTCGGCGAAGTAGAGCGCCAAAGAGGCGATTGCCGCGCCCGCGCCGAGTACGGCCACGATCAGCCCGCCGTAAAGCAGGGCGGGGTGCAGCGTGTCGCGGAGCGTCGGCCGCGGCAGCACCCAGGCGGGGCGGGGCAGCAGCCACGTCGGCAGGAACGGGACGCGGTTCAGGTCGGCGCGGAGCAAATACGGATAAACCTCTTCCGCGAAGGCGTGGGCGAGCGGCACCAGCGCCGCCACGCGCGCCTGGCCGGTCGTCGGGGCGAGGCCGCCGGCGTCGGCGAGGAGGTTGATTGTCTGCACGAGGTGCCGGGCCGTGCGGGCCGGGCGGACGAGCGTGACGGCCTTCTCGTCGAAGAGGCAGACGCCAGTCAGGTCGCGGACGGCGGTGTTCGCCTGGGCGACGGCGGCGGCGATCTCGATCAGGCGGGCCAGCGCGTTCAGCCCCGGCGGCCCGAGGCGCACCGAGTTCGACGTGTCGACGAACAGGGTACAGGTCAGCGGCACCTCGCTCTCGAACTCCTTGGTGACGAGGCGGTCGCGCCGCGCCGACACCTTCCAGGCGATGGTGCGCGGCGGGTCGCCGGGCCGGTAGTCGCGCAGGTCGAGCAGTTCGCTCCCCGAGCCGGGGCGGCGCAGGCGGTGGATGCCGGGCGGGGGCAGGAGGTTGTGCCGCTTCGTCGTCGCCGGCTTGCCGCCGGCGTCGGCCAGCACGGGCAGCACGCGGGCCAGCACCACGGCCGGGACGAACGTCTCGTGATAAAAGAACCCTTGCAAGTCCGCAAGACGCAGCCGCACCCCCTCGAAGCGGACACGTCCGGGAGCCGGGGGGCGGGCGCGGTACGCCAGCGACAGTGTGCGGCCGGCGCCGACGGGGCCGGACGTCTCGACCTCGCCGGCCTCGCGCTCCAGCGCGAACGGGACGCGCTCGGTCACGACGGCGTAGGGAAGCGACAAAAAGCCCGGCAGCCGGACCTCGACGCGGACGTCAACCGGGCGGCCGGCCCAAAGCGTGTCGACCGGCCCGCGCTCGTCGGCGAGCGTGCGGACCACCCGGAGCCGGCGGACGACGACGCGGGCGCGGAGATAAAAGAGGGCGCCGACGGCGGCGAACCAGAGTGTGAGAGTCAGGCCGACCGGCACAAGAGCCGGCAACTCGGCGAAGAAGCCGAGGGCCATCACCAGCACCGCGAGCACCAGGAACCACCAGCCGCGCGTCGTCAGCATGGACGAAGCCACCCTCCCGAGGCGCGAACGGCGCCCGGAGGTCATTGTGACGGCGCGGGGAGAGGATGACCAGCGCGAATCGGCGAGGGGGCAAACGGGCCGTCCGGCGGAAGAGTCTTGGCGGGTCCGTGGACAGTTCCGGGAATAGCGCCTCGTAGACCGTCACGATTGACTTGTCGGGCCGGGGCCGCTTACGCTGAGGGCTGACCGAGCGCCGGAGGGGCGGACATGACCGAACAGGACTGGCTGCGGTCTTGCGATATTCGGGCGCTGATCACGGCCGTGCGCGGGAAGGGGACCGAGCGCCTCTGGCGTCTGTTCGCCGTCGCCTGCGCCCAACGCGTCGCCGATTCGATGTGCGGCGCCAAGAGCTTGAACGCACTCGAAGTCGCCCGGCGGTTCGCGGACGGGGCGGCAACGCGGGAAGAGTTGCTTGTGGCCCGCGCCCACTCCGAGGCCGCCGCGTATCAGGCCGGCTACGAAGAGTGGCTGGACGAGGCTCGTGCCAACTTCCGTTGGGACGCGGAATACGCGGCGGCTTGCGAGGCGAAGTGGGCCGCCGGCGTTGCCCTCCGAGGCGTGGCTGTGGACATGGGCGAGGAGCCCGGGGATGATTTCATTGCGTTCGCGGAGGGTTGGCTGGCCCCGGACCTGCTCCGCGAAATCTTCGGGAACCCGTTCCGGTGGACAACGCTCGACCCGGCCTGGCTCGCTCACAACGAGGGCACGGCGAGCCAGTTGGCGCAGAGGATTTACGACGACTCCGCCTTCGACCTGCTGCCCATCCTTCATGACGCCCTGCTCGACGCCGGCTGCGACGACGAGGCCCTCCTCGCCCACTGCCGCTCCGACGGCCCGCACGTCCGCGGTTGCTGGGCCGTTGACCTCATTCTCGGCAAGCAGTGACCGAATGGGCGGGCTGATCCGTCAACTCAAGCGTCGCGGTCCACCAGGCTCGATCTCTCACGATGGGCAAGACACGGGAGGAAGGGACAGCAAGGAACGTCGAGGGAAAGGAGAATCTCGTGGGCGTCTTCGACGTGACGGGGCGGCGGGCGGCGAAGCGCGATGCGGCGGGCTTCTTCCGCTGGGCGCTGCCGCGCCTCGACCCGACGCTGGCCTTCGCCGGCTGGCTGGACTCCCGCACGGTGCCGCCGCCGGAGGAGACCGAGTTGACCTGCGACGCCCTG